>JBDNJN010000177.1:0-9133 GCA_041687725.1 Pseudanabaena sp. | reverse complement strand
CTGTTGTCCCGAACCTATAGGCAGATTCTTACGCGTTACTCACCCGTCCGCCACTATCTCCGAAGAGACCGTTCGACTTGCATGTGTTAAGCATACCGCCAGCGTTCATCCTGAGCCAGGATCAAACTCTCCATGGTGTCTCTCAATACTCAGAATTGCTTCCTTTCTCTTCGAGCGTTTTATCCTTGCGGATTATTTGACTTTTTTTAGCTTTTCGCTTATCCTGTCGGATATACTAGTTTTACCTAGTTAATTTGTTTTGACGAGGTTTATTGGTTTCTTAAAGCTTTCAAACTATTTAGTTGTCTAGGTTCTTCGCGCTTCTCTTTGTCGGGTTCGCTTCGCTTTCGCTCGTCTTTCCCTTCAGCGCTTTATTAAGTTATCAGGCTTGAAAGGGTTTGTCAAGCGTTTTTTGAAATTCTTTTTTGCTGGGTTCAGCTATTTAAACTTAAATCCTTTCTAGGTAAGCTTTTCAAGCCTAAAAAATAGTTTAGGATTTAGGTAAAGCTGCCTCGATAGATTTAGTTACGAGGGCTTGAACAGCTTCTAGGCCTTCCCAACCTCTGATTTCGGTGGCTTTCTTTTCTAGATTTTTGTAAGAGCGAAAAAATTCAGCAATTTCTTCGAGTCGGTGGGGGGCGATGTCGGCTAGGGTTTTGACATCCTCATAGCGTGGGTCTTTGGCTGGGACACAGAGGATTTTTTCATCGCGATCGCCGCCATCAATCATGATTAGCATTCCGATGGGGCGGGCGGGGATGACGCAACCGGGGAATGTTGGTTGATCCATGATCACCATGCCATCGAGGGGGTCGCCATCGTCGGCTAGGGTATTAGGTACAAAGCCGTAGTCGTAGGGATATTGGACTGATGAGTAAAGGACGCGATCGAGTGCGAAGGCGTTGAGGTCTTTGTCAAATTCATATTTGTTTTTACTACCTGCGGGGATCTCAATGAGGACGTTGAGGAGTCCTGGTTTTGGTTGTGGTGGAATTAGGGATAAGTCCATGGGTTGCTCTTGTTTGGTTTATTTTTTTGATGATTTGTTTGGTCTGAGTAGATAAATTCAAACTATCTAGAAAAAGTATAAGGGTCTATTGCGCTTGTGTTTGCGGTTAATTAATTGGTCTTATATATAGTGACTAAAAAATATGCTTTACTGTGATGAGTCTGGAGTGTGAGGATTACGATGCAGAAATTTCGTTGCCCTATTGGTGTGTTTGATAGTGGGGTCGGAGGACTTACGGTTTTACAGGAAGTTCATCGCCAATTGCCGAATGAGTCTGTGGTTTATTTTGGTGATACGGCGCGTTTGCCCTATGGAAAGCGATCGCCTGCGGAAATTATTGAGTATGTATATGAGATTTTGCACTGGATGCAGTCTCTAGAGGTCAAGATGGCGATCATGGCTTGTAATACTAGTTCGGCACTTGCCTTAGATATAGTTAGAAAAGATTTTGATTTGCCAATTTTGGGCTTGATTTTGCCAGGGGCGCGAGCGGCTGTGGGTAAAGGCAAGCGAATTGGGGTGATTGCAACGACTGCTACGGTTAAAAGTGAGGCTTATGTAAGGGCAATTTGTGAGAGTGATCCGCAAGCTCTGGTTTTTCAGGTGGATTGTCCTGAGTTTGTACCTTTGATTGAGTCCGATCGCATTCAAGATCCTTATACGTTGAAAGTGGCTAGGGAATATTTACAGCCATTGATTGAGGCGAATATTGATACTTTGGTTTTAGGTTGTACACATTACCCACATTTATCTGGGGTTTTTCAACAAATCCTGCCCTCTCATGTCGCTTTGGTAAATCCCGCTTCTTATGTGGTGCGGGCGGCGGTGCAGGAATTAGATTTAATGGGTTTAAAATGTTTAGACAGTAATGGTGAGCGATCTGAAACTCGTTTCTTTGTGAGTGGCGATCCCGATCGCTTTGCTCATGTAGCTCGACGTTGGCTAGGAAAGTTGCCTTTAGTGGAAAAAATCTCCCTATCTCCTGTAGAATTGCTTTCTTAAAGTTTCGATTGGCAAGCTCTAGTCAATTTGATGGGAGTAAATAGTTTGTTGAACCAACTGAACCGACATTATAAGCGATCGCTGTTACTGACATTTTGGCTGATGGCTAGTGCTTGTATGAGTACGCCGATCGCTTTGGCAGCAGAAGATGCGGCGAAAACGTCAGGCGAGCAGGGATCGGAAGATGTCGCCCAATTACCTTTTCCGAGTCAACAGTTACAAAGTCCCGTTGCGGCATTTAGCAGTTTGCCGACAACGATAGATGGTTTGTCGTTTAATGGCTACGGTCAACTAGTAATTCAGGCTAGTCGGGCGATCGCCTATCGTAGCAGCCTAGATTTAGCGAATAATACTTATAGTTTCACAATTCCTGCAACTCGAATTTCATCGCAGTTGCGCCGCCCGATTTTAGGCTCGAATAGTCCGATTGAGCAGATTAGGCTTAATCAGGTGGGTGATGCGGTAGTCATCAGTGTGAAAACAATCGCTGGTTGGCAAATTCTTGAAACAGTTAGGACTAATCCACAAGCGATCGCCTTGCAGTTAAATAGTGTTCGACAAGTCTCAAGTATCCCTATAACAAGTATTCCTGTAAATTCACGGTCAAATATACGATCACAAATTCAACCGAGCTATGGCAATGTTAATGGTCGCCAATTAGTTGCGATCGATGCTGGGCATGGTGGGCCAGATGTGGGTGCAACCAGAAATGGGATATATGAGAAAGATATTGCATTGGCAATTAGTAAACAGCTAGGCAGGATATTGCAGCAAATGGGATATGCTGTGATCTATACCCGCACTGAGGATATCGATCTTGATTTAGAGCCGCGAGTGCAAATTGCAGAAAATGCTAGAGCCAGTGCATTTGTCAGTGTGCATGTTAATTCTCTCGATGCCAATGCATCTCAAGTAAATGGGGTTGAAACTTATCATGCTCCGAGTGCGTCTTTAGGTAAGAATCTTGCAGAATTAGTACATCAGCAAATTATTGCTAGTACGGGTGCAAATGACCGTGGTGTGAGGTCAGCTAGATTTCATGTGATTATCAAAACTTCAATGCCTGCAATTTTGGTGGAGACAGGATTTATTACAAATCCATCAGAAGCGTCAAGATTGGTCAGTAGTTCTTATCAAGAACGCATGGCTGAGGCGATCGCTAAAGGGGTCGATCAATTTTTGAAATCTTACCGACGATAGAAATATCGGTTTTAAACTTGAAAATCTAGCTGTTTGATAGCTCAACTTTCGGATGTTTATGTTTACTGGAGAACTACTTTGCGATATCGACAACTAGCAGTTGGAATTTTGATTGCTTTGACGACTGGCTATGTCAGCCCTGTAGCGGATAAATTACAGGCGCAGTCTCTAAACAATACATCTAACCTATCTAGTCCAGTAAGGCTAAATAGTATTCGACCTACTGCTAACGGCTTGATGTTATTGGTCAATGCCAACCCTCAAATCCAAATTCAACGGGAAAATAACCCCGATCGCTTGATTGTCGATCTACAAAATACGAGTTTGGTTCAAGAATTACATCAAGCAACTGTACCGATGAATCGTCTCGGTATTAAGCAAGTCAGAGTTGCTCAGTATAGTCCTGCGATCGCCAGATTGGTTTTTGATTTAGATAGCAACGATCCTAATAGCAAAGTTGCATGGCAAAGTCAGTATATTGACGCTACTAAGACCTTATTACTCACGCCATCTAATCAAACGGCTCAAGCGATACCGATCAATCCTAGTTTGCCTCTGCCTAGACCAGTCAACACTCCCAGACCAGTATTTTCTACTCTTGCGGTAATCGAGAAATTAAGCTTTAGCAGTACAGGGCAATTAGTCATTACCGCTAACCAGCCAGTGAACTATCAAAGCAATTTTGATCCTACATCTGGAACCTATAGCTTAAAAGTTGCTAATGCGAAGATTTCACCAAATTTACAGCGCCCCAGTCTTGCCGCAAATAGCCCTATTGAAAGAATCCGCCTGTCACAGTTTAGTAACTCTGTGGAGATTGGGATCAAAACGATCGCGGGTTGGCAAGTGCGCGAAAGTCAACGAATGACTAATCAACAGATTCAACTGCAAGTTTCATTAAATAGTGTTTCTCCTAACAACCAAACTCCTTTACCTAGCAGTAATCCAGTTACACAAAACCCTCAAAATACAGGCGATCGCCGCCGTGGCGTAATTTTTGTTGATGCAGGACATGGCGGTAGAGATCCTGGTGCTGTTGGCAATGGGATTCAAGAAAAAGATGTCGTTTTGTCAATGAGTCTCAAATTAGGACAAGCCCTGCAAAGTATGGGTTACACCGTTTATTACGCCCGTACTAATGATGTGGAAATTGATTTAGAGCCTCGTGTAGCTCTTGCCCAGAGAGTCAACGCCGATGTGTTTGTGAGCATTCATGCCAACTCTTTGGATTCTCGCAATAGTAGTGTTAATGGGGTAGAGACCTTTCATGCCCGCAATTCGACAGTGGGGAGAGAATTAGCTAGCTACGTCCAGTCACAGATCATATCGGCGACAGGTGCCAATAATCGCGGGGTCAAAGCAGCAGGTTTTTATGTAATAGCCAAAACTTCGATGCCTGCAATTTTAGTTGAGACTGGCTTTGTGACTAGCCCGACTGAGGCGAGCAATCTTAGCAATCCTAACTATCAAAAACAGATGGCAGATGCGATCGCTAGAGGCATCGATCAGTTTATGCGAGTTCGAGGTAGATAGAAAAGAAGAGCGGCGCAATGCGCCGCTCTTCTTTTATGCCAGAACTTTAGAAAATTCTAAAGGTGACTGAGATTGTTGTTGATGTCTGGCATCGGTAATTAGCCAATCTAGTGCCGCTGCTTGCAAATCAATAGTTGCGCCAGTCTTGTCAACGCAATAGCGACCAAATACTAATTTATCGACTAACCGCACATCAGACAGACGCGAATACTCGAAGATTACACTGCGTTCAACCACAGTGCCACTGCAAATATGACAATTGGGACCAATCATTGTGGGTCCAATGATCGTCGCACCATCCTCAATTTGAGTCATTCCACCAATATAAACAGGTCCACGAATATCAACCTTGTCCCAATTTACGGAAACATTTAAGCCTGTATAAATTCCTGGCTTGACTTCATGTCCAGGAATATTAACGTTTTTAATCTTGCCAGCCAGTACATCTTGAATGGCTTGCCAGTAGTCAGGGACTTTGCCGATATCTACCCATTGAAATTCCATGGGAATGGCATGGAAAGGTAAATTAGCCGCCACTAATTTAGGAAATAAATCACTACCAATATCAAATTCTATGCCTGAAGGTATATAGTCAAGAATTTCTGGCTCGAAGATATAGATACCCGTATTAATCGTATTGCTCAGAGCATCTTCAATACTTGGCTTTTCCTGAAATTGTTTAATTCTGCCGTCGGAGTCCGTAACCACGACTCCATAGCTAGACACCTGATCCCTAGGAACAGTTTTAGTGATAATCGTAGCTAGAGATTTTTTTTGTCGATGCCAATTTACGGCATAGGTGAGATCGAGATCGATCAAGGCATCACCACAAAGCACAACAAAAGTATCGTCAAAAAATGGCGAGAAATCTTGAATTTTTTTGAGTCCGCCCGCCGAACCAAGCGCACTACCTTGTAATTTGCCGTCCACAATGGTTCCTTCAAAGGAATATGCCATCTCCACGCCAAATTTTTGACCATCCCGAAAATAGTTTTCGATCTCTTCTGACAAGTGGCTAACGTTAACCATGATGCGATCGAAGCCATGTTGTCTTAGCAACTCAACCAAAAACTCCATCACAGGCTTTTGCATGATCGGGATCATGGGCTTAGGCATGACATTCGTGATCGGGCGGATTCTAGTACCTTTACCCGCAGCCAAAATCATGGCTTTCATAGACGTTCTCCTCTCACTACGATTGAAAATCAACTGTATTAAAAATCAATACTACGACTATTGTGTAAGCTCATTGCTTTTTCTAACCCATCCGCTAAAATGCTCGTCACCGTAGATTCGGCGAGATTAAGAATTTCAGGCAAGACTTTATTTTCTGTAGCCGAAAATCCACCTAAAACGTGGTTAGTGACATTTTGATTGGCTTTAGAGGCGATCGCCCCATTGTTATCGGTACTGTCAGCTTTACCGCCGCGCCCAATGCCAAGACGAAGACGCGGAAAGTTTTGTGTACCGAGGTGCGAAATTATGGATTTCATGCCATTGTGTCCACCTGCGGAGCCTGAAGGTCGCAATCGCAATTTACCAAGGGGCAAATCCATATCGTCATAGATGACTAAAATATTTTCGGGATTTTCTTTAAACCAATCGGCACAGGCTCGCACAGACTGACCTGAAACATTCATGTAAGTGGTGGGCTTGAGCAAACGAATCTTACTGCCACTACTGGCTAATCGACTCGATCGCCTGCCTTCACCAAAAATGCCATAAAATCGCTTTTCTTTGCCAAGGGAGATACTCCAAGATGTAGCTAAGCGATCAATCGCCATAAAACCAATATTATGACGAGTGCGCTCATATTCTGTACCAGGGTTACCAAGCCCCACAATTAGGGAAATAGATTGAGTCTCAAACATCCGCAGTAGTCACGACTTCCTTGATTTCTGATGGGACTTCAGCGATCGGTGCGGCAACTGTAGGCGCTTCAACTGGCTCAGGAGTTTTAGTTGAGCTTACTTGAGCGGGATTTTGCTCTAGGAGATCGGCTTCTCGCTTAAACTCTGATTCAAATTCGCGAGAGGCATCTTGAAAGCCTTTAATCGCTTTACCCATACTACGCCCGATTTCTGGTAACTTCTTGGGACCAAAAATTAAGAGTGCCACGAGCATGATCAGGATCATTTCAGGCAAGCCAATACCAAAAATATTCATAAAGAGTAACCTTAATTTGTAGACAAAGAAACTATTAGTTAATTGGTTTACAGCGCTTTGCGATGAAACCAAACCCAGCTTTTTTGTAAAAACTCAGCTTCGCGGGGCTTTTACAAAAAAGCGATGGTTCGTTTGTTCGCAATTTGCTGTAATACATTAAAGGCACGCTCTGCGTGCCTTTAATGTTTGCTTAGGGTAGCTAGAAACTAGCCGCCCCAATTGAGGTTTACACCATCAAGTAGCAAGGAGGAGTTATACAACTGGAGGATAATTACCAGAAATACAAGGAACAAGCCCATGAATACCGCCATGATTGGTGTGGTTCCCCAACCGCGAGACACTTTTCCGTATTCTGCGTTCAAGGGTCTGAGAATATCGCCAAGCCAAGTACGTTGTGACATAATTTTGTCTTTTTAAAAGGATTGTTACAAAATAGTATAATTGCTATTAAGAATAACTCAAAATCATTGGTTCAATTCATGGAAAATGCAACTTCGATCGCGGTGACTGTTGCCGTATGTATAGTCTGCTTAACGGCTTATGCAATTTATGTGGCGTTTGGACCACCCAATAAACAATTGGTCGATCAATTTGAAGAACACGAAGATTAATCAATAAAGGCAGCCAATAAAGGCAGCATAAAGCGCTGCCTTTATTGACTGTAAGAGCTATGACTAATAATTTTCGACTAACTGATGACGTTTTGGATATCGCGGCTGTCTATGCGATCGCCGATAATGCTGGCAATGGGGCAGTGGTGCTGATGAGTGGGATGGTACGCAATCAGACTGGGGGGCGAGCAGTCGATTATTTAGACTATCAAGCCTATGAGCTAATGGCTTTGCAAGTTTTTCAAGAGATTAGCGATCGCTGCCATGACAAGTTTCCAGATATTACCGAAGTGGTCATTCATCATCGCCTTGGCAAACTCAAAATTGGCGAAATCAGCGTTTTAGTCGCGGTTGGTTCGCCACATCGGGCAGAAGCGTTTGAAGCTTGTCGCTATGCGATCGACAGCTTAAAAACTGATGCCCCGATCTGGAAAAAAGAATTTTGGCTTGATGGAGTCAGCAGTTGGGTAAATTGTCCTATAGAGCATCAGGCGAGCAAAGCTCACCTGATGCCAATTATCTAGAAAAATCTTTTTTTGAACGCCCTGCCGCAGAAGTTGCCCCTGATTTATTAGGATGCACTTTGGTTAGACGTATTGATGGCATCGAATATCGGGGCGTGATTGTGGAAACTGAAGCCTATGACGCAAACGATCCCGCTTGTCATGGCTATCGACGCAAGACTGAGCGCAATGGGGCAATTTTCGGGGAACCTTGTACGGCTTATGTCTATTTAATCTATGGGATTTATCACTGCGTTAACATCGTCACTGATCGCGAAGATTTTTGTAGTGCGGTATTAATTCGGGCGATCAAATGCGATCGCCTGCCAAGTTGGAGCAATCCCAAAGACAAACCCCATCGAGCAGGGGCGGGACCTGGTAAGCTTTGCCGCTTATTGAAAATTGATCGCCAACTTGATGGCATAAACTTGCATCCAGATTTTGATCTATGGCTAGAAGCGCGATCGGCTGATTTCGCTGAGTCAATTTGCCAAACTACGAGAATTGGGATTACGCAAGGAGCAGATATTCCTTGGCGCTGGTATTTGCGCGATCATCGCTCTGTGTCTCGAAAATAGGTAAGTCTTAGAAACCAAAAATCTGTGACGATCGCTGCGCGATCGTCACAGATTTTTGGTTTCTAGTTTTTATGATCAATAACTTTTTGATAAATTTTGGATAATAATATTGACTGAATTTCTAAAACAAAAAAATATGGAACCTCAAGAAACTACTGTCGAAGCGATCGCCGAAAATGTAGCCGAAGCGGTAGAAGTCGCTAGCGCCGCAAAAAACACGATCGCAGTCCCCATCGCCCCAGCAGCACAAACAATAAAAGTTAACCCTCCCGCATCAGAAAACACTGTGAGCAACGATCTTTGGGAACAAGTAACGCAACTTTGGGAGAAATATTTTGGTGAAGGAAAAAAAGACAACCTCACCCTCGCCATCATTATCAGCGCCGCCATTCCTAGGGCAACCGCACACGTTTCTTAACATTTTAGCCGCTAACCCCTAAATGCTTGCTAGACAAGAGTTTCAGCTAGAGAGACAGACAAGAGAAAACAAGCCATTTAAAATTCTTGATCAAGATTTTACAAAGATATTTT
>JBDNJN010000176.1:0-29403 GCA_041687725.1 Pseudanabaena sp. | reverse complement strand
TTTCTCTCAACGAATTCGGCGTAATATTGCGCGTTACCATGATCAGCCCATTTTGCTGAAGCGGTTAAACATCCTTAAAGAAAAGCGGTTTCGGTTTACCAACCACTTGAAATTTGAGGATGCTCCTGCTTATTCGGCTCCACTGGATCGCTCAATGCGTTTCTTGGATGAAAAGCTACATTCCTTTGGGCAATTTCGCGCTGAACATGCTATTGACCCCATGCTCAATGCTTGGGCGATTGTCAACAATCTACGCTCGTTCTTACCTGGTGCAAAAAAAGCTGGTCAGTCTCTCGCTCAGTTCTTTGGCGCTATCGTCAATGACATTCCTTGGATGGAGGTGCTCAATCTCTGTACTGTTGGGCTTTTGCACGATTTTCTTCCCTCCTCTTCCTAGCTAGCACCAAATTTTAAACTATGTGGCCAAACAGGTGTAGGGAACCAATCATTTTTGGATAAGACCATAGAATTAAACAATTGAGAATAGAAGGAACTGAAGTTTTAAAAATTGTTGCGGGGCTTTTACCAAAAATCTGGATTTGGTTTGATCGGGATTTGTTGTAATTCTTGGATTCACCGCCTATCGATTGGAAACACATAAAAGGATGCGATCGCAAAACAAAGGCTAATCTTTCGAGATAGAATTACCCAAACATTTGCGGATCTGATATTCCTGAGCTTCAATGATTGCGTAGGTATCAGTTCCCATACT
Organism: Pseudanabaena sp.; assembly: GCA_041687725.1. Lineage (GTDB taxonomy): Bacteria > Cyanobacteriota > Cyanobacteriia > Pseudanabaenales > Pseudanabaenaceae > Pseudanabaena. The sequence goes on along the minus strand of JBDNJN010000176.1, from coordinate 28,691 downwards.
GACTTTAAAGGCTTCTTCGGTTTTAGCCAGTAGATCGGGCGCGATCGCTTTCCATTGTTCACGGGTCTGCCAATGAACAACTACAACAATCTCATCGGTAACGGCGGGATTAATCCAAACTTCTTTCCCTAAAAAACCCGATTGACGAGCTAAAATTTTTGTCCAGATTTCCTGATCTAGCCTAATAAATTTTTCTCTTATTTCGGGGTTAATTCTTACCTTGAGCCATTCAATCACCATAGCTATAAAACCTATTTGAAATGGATTAAGCTCATCAAATATAAACGTGATCGCCAATTTTTAACATCCCCCAAAATAAAGATCAAAATGAGATAGTTTTTTCTTTTTTATGTGTTTACTCAAAAATTGCTATAGAATGCAAAAAATCTTTTGACAATATTGGGTGGGACCTTAAATGGCTTATTCTCTGCGAATTGTGGATATGAATGAAAGCGATCGCCCTCGCGAGAGATTGCTCAGTCAGGGAGTTCGTAGCTTATCCAACGCAGAACTAATTGCGATCTTGTTAGGGACGGGACAAGGTCCAGGCAAACTCTCCGCCGTAGGATTAGGACAGCTAATTTTGCAGACGATTAGCAAAGACCGTACTAGCGATCCTGTCGCCGCTTTGCAAAGCGTTTCGCCACAAGAACTCATGCAAATCGAAGGTGTTGGGCCTGCCAAAGCCACGGCAATCTTGGCGGCGATCGAGTTAGGGAAACGGGCGCTTTATGCCAAACCGCCAGACTTGACCGAAGTTACCGATCCATCGATCGCGGCGGCGGCTCTGAGTCAAGATCTGATGTGGCAATCGCAAGAACGTCTTGCCGTGGTGATGCTCGACAACAAAAATCGCATTATCGCTCAGCGTGTGATCACCATTGGCACAGCGACAGAAACCCTCGCTCATCCCCGTGATATCTTTCGTGAGGTTTTAAAAAGTGGTGCAGTGCGGCTAATCGTAGCGCACAATCATCCATCTGGTAATACTAGCCCCAGTCCTGAAGATATTACGCTCACTCGTCAGTTACTTGAAGGGGCGAGAATGCTCAGTATTCCGCTCTTAGATCATTTGATTTTAGGGAATGGAACTTTTTCCAGCATTCGCGAAACTTCGACATTATGGAAAGAAATTCCCCAAGCCGAATAAACCAAAAAGGCGGCGCATTGCGCCGCCTTTTTGGTTTTATTCGCTAAGATTAGCGATCGCCACGTTGAGATTTACGCTCTTGGCGGATTTTCTCAAGTTGCTGTTTTTGCTCGGCAGTCAAAATATCTTGCACTTGGGTTTTTGTGCTTGTACCGATCGTTTTCATCTGTTCCTTTTGAGCGTCAGTCAAGTTCAACGACTTTGTCACGCCTTCACGTTTGCCAGACTGTCTAGCCTGTTCCATTTTGGCGCGTTGTTCGGCAGTGAGGATGTTTCGGCGATCGGCTTTAGCCTTCTCACGAATCTTCTTCATCTCAGCCTTTTGCTCTTTAGTCAACTTCAACTGTTTCATCGCCTCGCCCTTACGAGACTTGTACTTTTCAGTACTATTTGGCGTGGTGTTGGTATTTTGTGCAGAAATAAGATTTGGAACGGCGACGGTTCCAACTGCTACGGTTACACAAGCGATCGCTAAGAATTTTTTGATATTACGAAGCATTAATTTTTCCCCTGTTGTGGAGTTGTGTGGAAGGCTTAATTGTTTGTACGAGAGTTTTGACAAGTACCGCGATCAAAAGGTTCAAAATTATTTTGGGAATCTTGTTAAATATTTTACAGCGATCGCCACTTTTTCGGTTTAAGCCCAGCTTCTCAAAATTACGCCGATAATTATGCCGATGCCACCAAAACGAACGATCTGCCAAAACGGTTCGCGAAAACTACTCCAAGACAGCAGACGACTTTCAAGATCGGCTTCGATTTGTTCGAGTTGCTCGCTTAGCTCATCTAATTGTTTGAGGAATTCTTCTTTATGTGGGTTAGATGGCGATCGCGTATCTTGAGGGTTAATCTTTTTAGGATTAGGCTTACGACGAATTTTTTGGTTGTTATTTTGGTTGTTTTTAAGGTGAGGGCGATCGCCTGAAACATGTTGAATTTGCGCTCTGATTTGTTCTTGCTGTAATTGCAGTTCATGCTGCTTCAGGGAGTCACGGCGAACTTGCAGAAACCGATGTTCGACTTCTGTTAATAACTCTTTAGTTTCTTGAAGTTGAGCTTCTACATCGCTCCAATCAGAAATGTCTGTCACAGCATCTATATAAATAATTAATTACGCTTATTAAATTTTACCGTGATTCGCGATTATGCATTACAAACATATTGGCTTTGTGCGGTTAGCCGCTACCCAACCAGAGATCGGGGCAGAAATTTGGAGCCAGCCTTGCTTTTCTTCCTGAACTGTAATTTGTGTGCCATTATCCAGCGTGCCGACGATCGCATAATTTGTTCCAGCACCTTCTCGCACATTAATCGGTGGATTCGGGTCAGAAATTAGGCGTTTGGTGTAATCACATAAAGAATTGTTTGCCGTTGTTGAGGGGTTTGTTTTTTGAGCTAAATGGGTCTGAAACTCACGAATGTATTGCACATTTTGCGCCTCTATCGGGGTTAGTAGATCCTCAGAAAACTGATCGGGTGCATACCTTGGCTGATACCAAGGTTGCCTATTGAAATATGACTCTAATTCAGGTTCTTGGAAACGGCGACCATATCGGGCAAATATTTCGTTATGCATAATGTCTAGCTCAAAGGCGCTCTTGTCAGCTAAATCCCGATCGCCGATCGCTTTTTCTGATAGGAATAGATATTTGGGATTAGGCGAACTAGCCTTTTCGTTTCTCTACTTTAATGGGTTTTACAGCTTTTATAGCTGTCGCTACTTGTATTAACATAAAACCTAAAAGTTAGATGCGGCGCTCCGCGCCGCATCTAACTTTTGGGTTTTATACCCTAACATACTTGGCGACAGCTATAAAAAGCTATTGGGGACTGCGGCGATCGCTATTTTGGCTATGACGCGATCGCTCCATTCGTAATGCATCAGTTACTCTCTGCACTTCGATCGCTACTTGTGACAAGCAAGCATAAATTAACACCACATAATTGGCTTTTACCGCCGATTCCAGTTGCCGACATTGCTGCGAAAGTTTTAATGCACCGATGTAGTGACTACTTGAGCGTAAGGTATTCAATGATTGCAATAGTCTGAGATGGTCGTTGACGGCGATCGCCTTGTCAATCGCTTGCACTAAGCGCGGTGCATCTTCTAAATACGAGTCAATCACATTCAATAAAAAGTCTGTCGCTTTGAGATCGCTACCCGCTATTTCCAAAATTGTTTCTATAAACTCTGGTTCGATTACAGGCTCTTCATCCTCATCTAAATTTATCTCTGAATCAGTTTGGGAGTGATCAATCTGCTCAATTTTCGACTCAAACATTTCTAATTTTATTAGCTCCTCTCGAACAAGTTCTGAGGCAATTATTTCTGGCTCAATTATTTCTGGCTCGATTACTTCCTCTGGGGCATTCTCATCTTGCTCAGATCCTTCCAAATCTAATGCGATCGCCACTTGTTCATCTTCTTCTAATGCTAAATTTTCTAATACTAGATCTTCTGGCTCAAGACTTTCAATTTGAGATAATTGCGAATCTATCATATTAGAAGTATGATTCTCTGCCTCAGCTAGCTCTGCCTCATATTTTTCTAGCTCAGCTCTTTCTAATTCAGCTAGTTCTATCTTATTTAGTTCTAAATTATATGCTTCTGAAAGGGCGATATCTGCCTCAGTTACAGCAAACTCTTCTTGTTTTGATTCACTGAATGAAGCTACTTTCAGCTCATCATTCACAATTACTAGAATAGGAAAAGGCTCCTTAAAATTTATTTCTGATTCAATCGCTCTAATATTCTCAGCTAGATCTACGTCTTCAATTTCGGGTAAGGGTAAACCAAGATCTGGAACTAAAAAGAGGGTAGGCAATCCGTTCTGAGATATTGGAACAGATGAAGAAACCGCACTTTCTTCATTAACAAATATTTTACTCTCTTCTTCATCTTGATCGACTTGACTAATTTCTGGCTCTAAATCATCAGGTTCTAAATCGTTGCTGATAAAATTATCAATTTGCTCATCTACATCTTGAGTGATTAGTTCAGTTATATCTAATGTAATATCTGAATTAGCTGTATATATACTCTCAGAAATTTCTACAACTGTTTGTTGTAAGTTGTCTAATTCAATCTGTAAGATTTGCAAATCCTCAGTTAGCTCTTGAGATTGTTGGCGCAAATCATTTAAAGAGATGGCAATCCCAATTTGGGCGGCGATTAACGAGAGAGAAGTGCGATCGCTTGCTGACCAATTGTGATAAGGGCTACCTTCAAAAGCAACTAGAGTTCCCCAGACTTCTTGCTCTGCATAGATTTTATTAGCGGCATAGGAAGAAATGCCGATATGTTCGAGCAGTGTCACGATATGAGACGACAGGCTAGAACTGCGGATGCTGTCAATGATCTGAGCAGAATGTTCGGTGAACTCGATCATATGCCGAGCTAATGAAAGCTGTCTTTCAGGCATATCGGCTAAAGATGTCACACCTGCGGCGATCGCATCAATGGCAAATTCACCTCGCCCATCAGGATGAGCGCGAAAGATTGCCACACGATCCACTTGCAATAATTTTTGGGCTACCTGGACAGCTACTTGCAAAATCAGCTCTAAAGATGGCGATCGCTGCATGGCATCAGCAAGCTGGGCAAGCGCCTTTTCTCTGGCGATGATATTCTTAAAAATATCCGAAGCTTTAGAGTCTAATGAATTTGGATCTGATGAATTTGTGGATATCAGCTTTTCATGCCGATCTTCCCAGCTAAGTTGATGGACGCGCTCTTGCTGCACCAAAATAGCTTTTAGGCGTTCATAGGCGGCGCGATCGCGGCAGAGGTGGCGGACTTGATCTAAGAGGGCAGAATCCATGGGTACGAACGACTCCAGAATATGTTCTAGCGTTGCTCAGATAGGGCTTTATTCTATCTAGACTATAGATTTTAGCGAACTTGTTTTGGCGATCGCATGAGACACAAAGCGTAACTTTTGCTTAAAGAGGGATCGAGATACAAATATCTGTACCGAGATTTTCTTGGCTTTGAATATCGAGCTTACCGCCGTAAAATTCAACTAAAGTTTTCGCTAGAGATAGACCTAGCCCCATGCCTTGTTGTTCGTAAAATTGGCGCTCAAACTGCATAAATGCGCCGATATTGGCGATTTGCTGCTCGTTCATACCACGCCCGCAATCTTGGATTTTCAATATCCACTCACTGTCAACAACATGGCTACTGATGACAACCTTGGTTCCTTTTTGCGAATATTTGAAAGCGTTATCGATTAATTCGGTGACAATTTTAGTTAAGTCTTCTGATGAAATTGCTAGATCGGCTTCTGCGAGATCTAGCTCTAGATCATCGGCGCGATCGCCCGATTTTACTTTGAGAGCGCAGATGTGGCGGATAATCACTTGGCTATTGCAAGGATATTCGGAAGTAAATCTAGTTTTACCTTGCGATCGCATGACAACCAAACGGCTGTGAAGCAAATAGTTTTGAATCAATTGATGGAGGCGCTTAGACGAAGTATGAATGCCACTAGCATATTCAAGAATCTCAGAGGGGAGTAACTCATCACTGAGCATGATCATCAATTCTGCTAGCCCCATGATTCCTGAGAGTGGAGTCTGTAACTCGTGGTGCAAAGATAGGGTGATACTAGTTCGCAAGGCGTTCATTTTTTCTTCGATGCGTTGCTCGATCTCTTTTTGTTTCTCTAAACGCACAGCGATCGCTTCTAGCAATTCATCTTTTGTGCAGGGTTTTTCTAAATAATCATCCGCTCCCGAAGACATGCCCCTGCGAGTACTGTGCCGATCGGCAATTGAAGTCAAAAACAGAAAAGGGACATTATTCAAATCCTTATTTTGACGCACCTGTTTGAGGACTTCGTAACCGTTGAGTATGGGCATCGTGATGTCGCAAAGAATCAAATTAGGCTGCTTTTCGATCGCCAGAATTAAACCTTCCTCACCATTTGCGGCAGTGATCACCTCAAAACCTTCTAATAAAAGCAAATCTTCTAGGGACTCTCGAATTAAATCTTCATCTTCAATAATTAATATGCATGTCATATTCTTTATTTTTATTTTTTAGCGATTTTGGGTGATTTGCAGGCAATGTTTAAGCAACGTCCAGCAAAATTGTAAAAATTGCGCCTTTAGGTTGATTATTAGCTACTGAGATCGATCCTTGATGGGCTTCGATCACCATTTTACAAAAAGAAAGCCCTAGACCAATTTGGGAGACTCCCAGCACAATATTACCAACTTCATATTTTTCAAAAATGGCTTGTTTTTGCTCAGGACTTATGCCGATACCGCCATCAATTACTTGAATCTTAGTCAGAGCTTGACGATTAGGGGTTTTGGGCAAACACTCGACTTTGATCATAATCGAACTTTGCTGTGAGGAGAATTTAATCGCATTATCAATTAGGTTATCTAATACACGACGGATTAGGTTCATATCGCCAGAAATGTAGGCTGGTTTTGTGGGGAATTCACCCAAAAGTTGAATTTGCTTGCTGGTGGTGAGTGTCTCAAAAGCGGCGATCGCCAATTTTATTAGCTCATTTACATCGATCTGAGTGCAATTAAGGGTTAGCTTATTGACTTCGATTTTACCGATGGTCAAAATATCATCGACTAGCAAACGCATTTGCTCAGTTGTTTTGCCGATCTGGGCAACTCTCTTTTCGGCGTGATCGTTTAGTGTCAATCCTTTGAGAGACTCACAGCCTAGCGAGATCCCGATCAGAGGATTACGAAGATCGTGGACAATAGTCTGCATCATTTCTTCGCGCAATGTCACTGTGTGTTGGATGCGATCATATTCAGATTTAATCCGTAACATCGATCGCACGCGAGCCCGAAGTTCAATACTATTAATTGGCTTGCTGATAAAATCATCGGCTCCAGCTTCGAGACAACGCTCAAGGTCTTCTTTTTCGGATAGGGCGGTGACGAATATAATCGGGATATGCTGCCATTGACGACTATTTTTAACATACTGACAGACCTCAATGCCGTCTATATCGGGCATCATCACATCTAGCAAATTGAGGTCAGGATTAATGGTTTCAAGAGAGGCGATCACCTCTGCTCCGCAAGTTAGGTGATGAAGCGTATACCCATCTTTAAACAGCAAAATCTCAATTACATCAAAATTAGATGATTCATCATCTACGATTAAAATCACCTGTTTATTTCTCATATTTTTTGTAATTGGCTCAGAAAAGTGCTTGGCATCGTCTGACTCATAAATTTAGTTGACCGACTGTATCTTTATATTGTGACAGCTTTTCAATTACCATGAGTTAACTGATTGTTACGCAGACAGAAAAGCTGCCCTCACCCCCCAGATTCCTCACCCGCAGGAGAGGGGGAGCCAGAATCTTGTTCCCCTCTTCCTCAGGAGATGGGCTAGGGGTGAGGGTCTTAGAAATTTTTGCGTAAGATGAGTGACGTAAGATATTTCGCGGAAATAACCCATGACTTCAGATGTCAAAACCTTAGCAGCGATCGATGTTGGGACAAATTCCATTCATATGGTAATTGTGGAAATTCAAACTTCGATCCCTAGTTTTACTGTGATTGAGTCCGAAAAAGCGACAGTAAGACTAGGCGAACGTTGCGCTCAGACAGGAAATTTGACTGAAGATGCGATGAAGCGATCGCTGGAAGCACTGAAGCGATGTCAGGATATTTGTCAGACTTTTAGAGTTGAAGAAATAGTAGCAGTGGCGACTAGTGCTACTCGTGAAGCTCCTAACGGGCCTGATTTTATTCGGCGCATTTATGAAGAATTAGGCTTACATGTGGAAGTTATTTCGGGACAAGAGGAAGCCCGTCGCATTTATTTAGGTGTGATTTCAGCGATAGAACTTAATGATGAGACACATCTGTTAATTGATATTGGCGGCGGTTCGACCGAGATGATTTTGGGGGATGGTGGCGATCCGATGCACCTGAGCAGCACTAAAATTGGCGCAGTCCGATTAACTGATTTATTTGTTAAAACCGATCCGATTTCACAAATGGAATACGATCGCTTATTAGGTTATGTTCTTGGCTCGATTGAACGCCCCACCGATGATGTGCGATCGCTGCTGCATGATAAAAATATTAAATCTTTAAAGGCGATCGGCACATCAGGTACGATTGAAACTCTGGCAATTTTACATTCCAAGGAAAAAACTGGACTAGTTCCCAATCCTTTGCAAGGTTATGAGATTCCCTTTGCCGATCTCGAAGATATCGTCTCACGCTTGCGTGAAGCGAATTTAGAAGAACGCATGTCAATGGTGCGCCAAAAACGAGCCGAAATCATCTTCGCAGGAGCCTTAGTTCTGTTGGAAACCATGCGCTTGTTGGAAATTCCGAAAATCATGATTTGTCAGCGAGCTTTGCGCGAAGGCTTAGTAGTGGATTGGATGATCCGTCATGGCTATATCGAAGATGGCTGGCGCTATCAAAGCACGGTTCGCGATCGCAGTATTCTTAAGCTTGCGGATAAATATGGCATTGATACCAAATATGCTAATCAGGTTGCGGAACATGCCCTGAGCTTGTTTGAGCAAACCAAAGGGATTTTACATGCGTGGGGCGATGATGAAAAACACTTGCTCTGGGCGGCGGCGATGCTGCATAACACAGGGCATCACGTCAGCCATGATGCTCACCATAAGCATTCCTATTATTTAATTCGCAATGGTGAGTTATTGGGCTATACCGAGTCCGAAATTGAGGCGATCGCCAATCTTGCCCGTTATCATCGCAAGAGTGAGCCGAAGAAAAAGCATGATAATTTTCAACGTTTAGGCAGTGAGCGTTTGAAATTATTTGTTCGCCAAGCCAGTAATTTTTTGCGCCTAGCCACAGCATTAGATCGTCGCCAAATTGGGGCGATCGCCTCAATTCGAGTAAATTACAATCCGCGCACTCGGGCCTGTGCTTTGCAACTCATACCCAGACAACCAAACGATCCTTGTACCTTAGAGCTTTGGAGCTTGGATTATAAGAAACAACCCTTTGAAGCCCAGTTTAACGTTATGCTGTCAGTATCCTTAGAGTAAATAGGGTTGGTGCTTCGCACCAACCCTATTTACTGAGATTTATGTTATGGAAGGTTCTCTCTCTTTAATCATTATTATTGCGATCGTGGCAGGTATTTCTGCTCGTGCCATTGCGAATTTTTTTCGCGTGCCGAGCATTGTTTTTCTGCTACTTTTTGGCGTAGCTTTAGGAGGGAACGGCTTAAATTTAGTGCAGCCGCGAATTTTGGGCGATGGATTAGAAGCGATCGTTTCTATCTCGGTTGCTCTGATTTTATTTGACGGCGGACTCAATCTGCAACTCAAAGATCTCGACAAGGTTTCGACAAGTTTACGGAATCTAATCACGATTGGAGCCTTAATTACGCTGATTGGTGGTGGGATTGCCGCTTATTGGCTGAGCGAATTTCCTTGGACGATCGCCTTTTTATATGCGGCTCTGGTAGTAGTGACAGGTCCAACCGTCGTTAACCCAATTATCGAAGAAGTGGGACTCGATCGCCGTCTTGCCACAATCCTTGAAGGGGAAGGAGTGCTAATTGATGCGATCGGTTCGGTACTAGCCGTAGTCGTCCTTGATGTCGCCTTAAATCCAACTTTAAGTGCTTTTGCCGTGGTTAGCGATCTGGGTTTGCGATTAGGAGTTGGCGGTGTATTAGGTGCGATCGCGGGTTGGTTATTGGGCAAATTTTTGCAACGCGCCACATTTCTCGCTGAAGATACGAAAAGCGCGGTGGTCGTGGCGGCAGTATTAGGAATATTCGGGATTGCTCAACAGATTCAAAGCGAATCAGGACTAACCGCAGTTGTAATAATGGGAATCGTTTTACGCGCTTCTGATATTCCTGATAGTCGCGCTTTACTCAAATTTAAGAGCCAACTGGTGGCTCTCATGGTTTCGGTTCTATTCATTTTACTATCCGCAAATCTTTCTATCCCTAGTATCTTCGCTCTCGGTTGGGGCGGTGTGCAGACAGTTCTGTTCCTAATGTTTGTTGTGCGTCCGATCAATGTGATCGTCAGCACATGGAATAGCAGCTTTACATGGCGACAAAAAGCTTTTCTATCATGGTGTGCGCCGAGAGGAATTGTGGCGGCTTCCGTGGCTTCACTCTTTTCGATTTTATTAACCGAACGAGGAGTTAATGGCGGTGAATCAATCAAAGCGCTAGTCTTCCTGACGATCGCCATGACTGTATTTTTGCAAGGGCTATCCGCGAAATTTGTAGCGAAACTCTTAGGGCTAAATCAACCTGATATTTCTGGGTTAGTGATCGTCGGCGGCAATCCGATTGGGATTTTGGTAGCGAGATTATTTCAAGCCAATGGTCAACGAGTCTCTCTGATTGATACCAGTGCCGAACTTTGTAAACAAGCTACCGAATATGACATTCCCGCCTTTGTCAGCAATGGGTTAGATGCAAAGTCTTTAGCCGAAGCAGGACTAGATTCGGTCGGAACTTTTGTGGCGCTAACCATTAATACTGATGTAAATATTGTAATTGCTCAAGTTGCGGCGCAGGAGTTCAATCCACCGAAAGTATTTGCGGTTTATGTCAAGGAAGTTGAGAGCGATCGCAATGAACAAATCATGGTTCAGCAAGCATTTAGCGCCCGTGTTCCGATTAAAACTTGGAACCAATATATTACGCAAAGAGAAGTTAGAGTGGGAGAATTTCTGCTCACCGACGCAGAAATTCAAGAACAATTGAATAGTTTTAAGACGATGTTTAATGCAGGCATATTACTGCCATTAATATTCGAGCGCAAAGGTCAATTGCAAATCGTACCTGCGGATATGACATGGGAAACAGGCGATCGCATTTTATATTTGCTATATACACCCAAAACCCTACCACCTAGCCAATTTGAAGTTATCCCAACAACCCTAGACATCACACCAGTTGTTCTCTCCGATATCGAGATCACTCAAAAAACCAATGATTCTAATGGCACTAGTTCGCGCAACAGCAAAAATGACGATATTGTATCTAGTCCAGATTATTTTATAAACATGGCAAAAGATATTCTAAATAGGCGATCGTAAGTCGGACAGGCAAGGGGCTTAAGCCCCTTGTTACATAAAGCTATTAAAAATTGCTGTGAGTAACTTATTTTTATAATTGGAATTGTCTAGTTATTATGTCGTAGAAGAAGTTCAGTCCAATTTCAGAGGAATGGAGATCGCGATTAAGCCTGAAGAGTGGTCTCATTTCTCAGAGATGACGGTGACTAGCTTTGCCGATATGTTACGAACTTGGGTGATAAAAGTAAATTTAAAACGATTTCGTTCGTCCTCACGGTCTGCAAAAAAGCCAAAAAAGAAGAAGACGTATGACCCTAAACATCCTCATCTGTCTACCTTTCGGCTTCTTTCTGCCCAATAGTTCGTTGATCACTTTAACAGGGGTTTACGAAAAAATCTAGCGGTGGGTTTGTTCGGGATTTGCTGTAAGCGATCTTTATTAATAGATTAAGAAAATAACTTTAATTGGCTGAATTTTTGTAGAATCTAATAAGATACGTACCTATATGCTGATTTAAACTTTCGGTCGATAGCAGGTTTCAATTGTGACTCACACTCGCTCAAAACATTCCCGACTAATAATTGCGGTCTTACCTGATGAATCATCAGCGTTTGAAGCCTATCGCTTGCTTCAGTGTCATGGCATTTCGCCAGAGCATCTTGCCCTAGTCGGCAAAGGCTATACCAGCCCCGATAGTGTCGGCTTGTTTAATCCCACTCAGACCACATGGCGCTATGCCAAACGCGGTATGTTTTGGTTAGGTGCAATTAGTACTGTCACGGGAATTATCCTATATTTGATATTTAAGATTAAATTGCCCAATCTTGATTGGTATAGAGCATTATTTACGATCGCCTCAACATCTGGACTAATTGGCATCTTCATTGGTGGCGCGATCGGGACTTTATATGGCTGGTTTTTTAAAAGTAGCCTCTCAATTTCCTGTCGTAGTTGTTTAGATCGTGGACAATATTTGCTAATGCTCGAAGGTTCAGAAACGCTGACTCGACGAGGAAAAGAAATTCTTGATGAATATACGATAAAGCCAGATTAGTCTGGCTTTAATCATTTCTTAAATTGGTTGGCTGTCCCCAAATAATTTTTTCATGTGTATAGACGACCATTCCTGGTTTCGCGCCTTTAGGTTTAAAGACGTATTTGGGAATGGTACAGACGACAGGAACTTGATCGCTCTGTCTGGCGCGACTGTAATAGGCAGCATAGTTAGCGGCAATTTGGAGATCTTGATCTTCAGCGATCGCCCCCGCAGGTAAGCGCAATAGCACATGACTACCAGAGATTTCTTGAGCATGGAGCCAGAGATCGTATTCTCCTGCAATGCGGAAAGAAATTAAATCATTTTGATAATTATTACGACCTACCCAAACTTCAAAACCGTTGGGAGTCGTGAAACGGTGGCAATTGGGAATTTCTTCTTGCTTAGTGCGATTACTTTTGTTCTTTTTATTAAGGGCTTTTGTGCGTGGCGCATATTCGGCAGTGACTTTGAGATAGCCTTGCTGAGCTAGTTCGGCACGAATTTCTTGTAAATCAGGAAGTTCATTTTGTTCCAATAAACTAACGGCGGTGGAAACCTGTTCGAGATAGGCAATTTCTTGCTGGACGGATTCTAGGAGAGGGGCGATCGCTAAAGCTGCACGCTTCTGTTTTTGATGCTTTTTATAAAAGGATTGAGCATTCTGGGGGGCATTTTGAGTTGGATCGAGAGGCATAACTACCAATCGATCTGAATGAAAATCCTGAAGCCTAATCTCTTTCATGCCAATTTTCCAGAGATGCAAATGCGCCATTAATAAATCTGCTTTATTTTTAAAATCATCAGCTTGAGCCGAGAGTTTGAGTCGTTCTAGAAATTCTGTTTCTTTAATCGTTAACTTCGCTAACTGATTGTGAATTGCTTGGCTAATTTGTTGATGCAATTGCTGAAAAGCGACCTGTCCCGTTTGTTGGGAATAGTAGCGATCGCAAAAATCATTAACTGATAATGAAGGTTTGCCCTCATCCCCCAGCCCCTTCTCCCTAGGGAGAAGGGGAGAAAGAGTCTCGTCCCCCTCTCCTGCGGGAGAGGGGCTAGGGGTGAGGGCATATCCTTTAGCTTCTAAATGTGGGTAAAACTGCTTTTTGTCAATACAAGTCAGCCAAATTTGCCAAGCTCGATATAGATTTTCCCATTCAGATAAATTTAAATCCGCGACATTTTTATCGCCATCTAAATCAGCGATCGCCAATAGCGATCGCACTAACGAAGAACTAACACCGCGATAATTACTGAGTAAATTACGTTTAATTTCTTTAGGAATCAAGATCAGGCGATCGCGCCATGAGTCAAATGATTCGCTGAGACTAGGAATTGCTTCGAGGAGCGCGGGTGGTAATTCGTAGCGATCGCCTGTTTGGATCGGACGCACTCGCGACTGTTTGCTGCTGACTTGGTGGGCGGCGGTGACAATTTCATCATTAGCATTGACTAAAATCGCGTTGCTATATTTGCCCATAACTTCTAAATAGAGATGCCACTGCACCGCGTCATCAGGACGCTTGGCAAATTGTAGATCGATTACCCGCTCCCAAGGACTAGTGAGCTTCACGGAAACAAGAGCAAATCCTGCGACCTGATGCAAAATTTGTTGGCTAAAGGTGAAAGTATCAGGCTGTTTTGGTGGCGGCGTACATAAATGTATTCGCGCTGCTTGCGGATGCCAAGACAGCAACAACCATTGTTTTTTTTCTAAAGTTCGTAACTGCAAATGAATCGTGTGGCGATCGCTTTGATGTACCTGCTCTAACCTCGCAGGCACACAAGCTAGATCTAGCTCGTGGGTCAAAGCTACAAGTGTTGTCAGGTCAGCAGGTTGCATCGTTTTAGTCTCTGTTTTAGTTATTGAGGCTTTGAGTAGTACAGAAATTTTTTTAAAAGTGCCGCGAAGCAGCACTTTTAAAAAAATTTCTGGGCTTTATAACAGTGCAAAGCGTTATATACAAAAAATATAGAGTGGATGCATTGCACCCACTCTATGCTTATAACCAAAGATCGCTTTACTCCGTCTTTGTTGATTATTTATCAGGATCAAAGCGCGGGCGGATTTGTTCAGCTTCAGGGCAATCATCAGAAACCAACAGATCGCTCGATGACATTCCTGTTCTCGTTACCGATGATAATCTTTGGGTCACTGCACCAATACTCTCTAATCTGACCATTTCTTCCCAAGCCGAAATTTCGTCTTCGTCCTCAGTTTCGTAACGGATCGTGACAACGTCGCCTTCAATATCTAATATTCTGGCTCTCTCTAGCCAGCGTCCCTGATCCCTCAGGTAAATCCAAACATCGCTCTTGGCTTCACAAAGTTGATATATTTTGCGATGTAGCATTCGCTTATATCCTCAGGGTTCATAATTTTAAGATTAGAGCCTACCTTATAAGGTAAAAACTTAACCGTTACTATTGTAAACGACTATTACAAGCATTTGAATTTTTAGACTGAAGTTAGGGATAAAGATTTAGGCAACTTGTAAAAATAAGTTACTCGCAATGGCAATTTTCAGTAGTCTTAACAAGGGGCTTAAGCCCCTTGCCTGTTCAATTTGTTGCTACAAGCTGCTTTAGCCCCTTGCCTGTTCAATTTATTTCTACAAGCTGCTTTAGCGTTGCTCTTTAAATTGTAAAACCACGCGACGATTAAAGGCCTTATCCATTGCCGTATTATTTTTTCGCAGTGGTTGCACCCACGATAAAGCCTCAAAGGTGATTTTGTAATTATTATCTAAGCCGCGATCGCGTAATAATCGCACTGCTTCATTGGCTCTTGCTTGCGACAGGTCAAGATTATAAGCATATTCGCCCGTTGTGTCGGAGTGACCGCTAACTTGAATAATACCGCGCTTTCCTTTGACTTTTGCCCAGAAATTATCAATTTTGGTTTCTTCCGATGGTATTAGTTGCGATTCATCTGACGGAAAAAAGATGGTTACTTCGTCTGGATTGGCGATCGGCAAAATCAAAGTACTAACATTGCGATCGCTACTTTTTGATTGATTTGACTGAATTGTTGGATTTTGATTAGTTCCTAAATTATTTGTATTGGTTAAACTCGTCGTTTTAGTAGGATTATTTACAGTCGATTTTTCTGAATTATTACCAAAACTATCAAGCGTGACCTTACTAGATTTACTGGGATTATCTGCAACTTTGCCACTAGAAATCTTACTAGAAATTTGATTAGAAGGTGGTTTTGACTCAAGTACTGATTCTTTAATTACTGTGGGTATAGATTGTTTTTGAAACTTGGTATCATCCGATCGCTTGATCAAAACGCCAAAGGCGATCGCCGTTCCGATAAAGGCTGCACCGATCAAAAAAGCCGCTAATATTTTCCACCAACTGCTTGGCTCTTTGGTCTGGTTAATTACTGCGACATCCTGATCGCGTTCATTCGCCTTAATTTCAAAATCGAATAGTTTTTTCTGCGCTAAAGGGGCGATCGCTGCACCTAAAAACACAGCTTGCCGAATGCGTTGATTGTTAACCTCTAGCTCAAACCATTGCGAATCATCGCGCATCACAAAATCAACTTTGGCGGGTAAGCCGTTAGCATAGGTTTTGACACAATTTTCCGCATCGTCATAGATCGCGCCATTTTCAGCAATAATTTGATTTTCATTGACCACTTCTGCAAAAATTTGCGAAAGACTGGTCATTTCACTAGCAATTTTGTAATCCCACAGATCGATATCTAAACCCGTATCAAAATCATCAAGTTCTTGCATTTGATAGCGATCGACATCATTACCGATGCCAATCAAAATCAACTTCAAATAATTTCTTTTGCCGACCGCAATTTCTAAAGCTAATTCCTTGGTATAGTTCTTGACCTCTTCTAAATCATCAATTCTGCCGTCGGTTAAAAAGATATACATGCCTCGCTGGGCTTGACTATGCGGATCTGGAGCATGTCCATTTGCGAGTCCATTTGTGAAATGGGCGATCGCAGGTAATAGCTTTGTCGTTTTGCCAAGTTGAAATGTGGCAGGACCAGCGATCGCCAATTCCTGACAACTTAGCGCATCAAAATCACCTAAAACTTGAATTTCATCTCCCTTCCCGCAGCCCCAATAAATCAACGAAGTCTTCCCAGTTCCATCCAAACTTCCTGCTAAATAAGCTGTAAAATTCTGCACTAATGGCTGCAAAACATTTTCCGTATAGTTAATCTCATAACCACGTTCTTGAATTTCTGCAAACGCCTCACGCTGAATCTTCCGCGTTGGTTCACCATCTTCCAAATAAGCACGCAAGCGACCTTGTTTAATATAATCAGTCAATAATTCAGGATCGACTCGCGCCTCTACTTTGCGTCCATAAGCTCGCTTCATTGAAGCGCTAGCATCTAGAGCCAGTCCCGTCCGCCAACCTTCAGCGAATCTTCCCTGTGGCTCCATCGCGATCGTAAATTCCACCCGACATTCGCCAACTTCAACATTTTCCTCTGGCATATTCCGCCAAACATTCACCTCACCAAACTCCGCCGCCACCAGATTAGCTGGCATTTGGAAGCTCTTTGCGTTACTTCTTAATTCGTGTTTGATTTTACCATTAGCTTCACATTCTAATTCATTAGTTTCGGAATTATTTTCATGTAGCATGGCATTCCATTTCTCTTACTTTTTTAATCACTAATTCATAACGCTTCAAAACCCTTGAATCCGAAAAAGCTGTAGCGCACGCGCAGCGTGCGCTACAGCTTTTTCGGATTTATATGCTATATAAAATCCACAACATCTTTCCATTGTTCAGATTGAGCAAGATATGGGATCTCCAGATCTTTAGGCAGAACTTCCGTAATATCTTGCGTCACATTACCGCCCGAAAACTCTAGCGTGAAAGCTGTCGAACCCGCAGGTAACTTGAAACGCATCAAGGCCGGTACACCCAAATTATACTCTTCGCAAACCGTTCCCACTTGATTGAGGATTCGACCGTAATGCGTAACAATTGTTTCCGCAGATACAAACTCTTTGAAAATCTGTTCCAAAATCTGAATATCATCAGCAACTTGATAATCCCAAAGGTCAATATCACGACCTGAAGCATCTTGGACACAACTGCCCTCAAACATATTATCTAGTTCTTCGAGTTGCTTTTGATCGATTTCTTTACCAACGCCAATCAGTAAGAGCTTAATAAATGGTTTGGTTTGATCGGCAATCTCTAAAGCATATTTAAAACAATATTCTTTGACATCTTCAAGATCTTCGATAATGCCATCGGTGATCATTAGACAAATTGCCGCAGGTTGTTTGACCCCGATCGCTGGCGCGTCTTTGTATTTATCAATGAAATATCTGAGCGGTGGCAATAGTTTTGTCCCTGTTCCCCAAGGGATTTTGGGGCCGTTAATGGGAAAGAGATCGATCTCTTCGCCGCTAAAGCTGCCTAGATCTTCGATCAATTCACCTGCCGCGCCACAAGCCCAATTGAGTAAATCAACCTTGCCCGTCGCCGCAAAATTGGCTAAGTACTTGACCATTACTCGTGCCACTGGCTCGACCACATTGTGCGTAACGGCGGCACTGGCAAAAAAGCTGCTAACCACACCACTGATGCCATACATTTTTTTCATGGATGCCGAGCCATCCAAGGCTAAGCCAACTCTTGCGCCTTCAATGTCTGGAACCATCAGAATAGTGGCTACGATGTCAAGATCTCCATTGCTTTTTGGATAGACATTGACTTCACCAAAGGGTTGAACGACACTTTTTAACTGCATACTCTGACTCTCTGATATTTCACTACCAAATAGTAACTTATACCGCTTGGTGCTGATTGAAAATAAAAAGCCGAAAAAGCTATGGCGCACGCGCAGCGTGCGCCATAGCTCTTTGAGGGTCTGAGTGGTACAGATAATTTTTTGAAAGTGCCGCTTCGCGGCACTTTCAAAAAATTATCTGGTTTTATGGCAGCGCGAGGCGCTGTAGCTACTTAGTAATTTATATGTTTGATCATCAAGTGACGTTTTTCGCGGCGAAAACCTAGCTTGACATAGAGAGATTCAGCGCGATCGTTCCAGAAATCTACGACTAGAGACAGCGATCGCATTTTTTGACTTTGCAAATATTCTTCAATTAAAACAAATACTTTTTTACCAATTCCTTTACCACGGTAAGCTTCTCGAATATATAACTCATCAACTAATCCACAACGCCCGTGATATTCCATACTAAAAAAGAAGGTTAGTGCTACATATCCAATCGGGCGATCGCGATCGCAAATCAGCCAAATCATCCCAAGCTGTTTATCACTAAGTAGAGCCGTAAATGCTTTGATCACGCCCTCATCAAAAGTCATATTTTCAAATTGATAGAACTCCTGCACAAGTTGCATGAGTGGATCAATATCAATAAGTTGAGCCAAGCGAAAATCAATCTCACTCATAACTTATCTAACTAATCTTTTAATGTACTATTCATTAGCAAAACCAGAATCCAAAAAGCTGTGGCGCACGCACTGCGTGCGCCACAGCTTTTTGGATTTCATGTAATACAATAGACTTATTAAGCTAATCTTAAGATATGTCGTGTGAGTTGTAGTTGCTTGTCTCGAACAGGCAAATTTTTATTATTAGCAGTGAGTCATGAGCGAGCCAGAGAAGAAACCCAAGAATTTTAACGATCGCATCAAAGATCTTGACAAAGATCACATTAAAGATCCTGATAAAGATCGCACTGAGGATCTCGACAATCCGCAACCAAAGCGAACCTTTCGCCCTAAATTGCGCTATATCTTGGGACTGTTGTTTATGGGAGTGGTACTGAGTGGGGCAACAGCGAGAACTTGGCAAACTTTAGGTAAGCAAAAATCCATCGAACCGATCGCCCAAGATGCTAATGCACCGATTAAACTATACGACCGCAATGGCTTTCCGCTCATGAATCCGCTACCACCAGAGGGCGCGGAGGTGTGGGAATGTGATGTCGCAATTGTCGGCGGCTCATTAGGCGGTGTGGCGGCGGCTTATCACTCCATGAAAACTGGTGCAACCACTTGCTTAATCGAGCTAACACCGATGTTAGGTGGTCAGGTAAGTTCGCAAGGAGTTAGTGCGATCGATGAGTCGCAACTCATGCGCTATCGTCAGAAATTCCCCGTTAGTTGGGCGCATTTCAAAAATATTATTGCCAGCCAGCCCGCTTTACCAGAAAAATATTCTTATCTAAAACCGGGGGCAGTGGTTGCGGATACTAATAGCTGCTGGGTAGGAACTCTCTGTTTTACACCCTATTCTGGCGAACTTGCATCAGAAGAATTTTTGCGTGAGTCCAAGCGCTCAGCACCAAAGAGCCGATGGGAAACCGATATTGCTTTTAAGGGCGCAACTTTTAATGATCAAGGCGATCGCATTACTGCCATACATGCAGTGAGGCGGATTGCACGCGATCCTAACTATCTTGTTAAAGGTCGTTTATCTCGCGAGCTCAAAAGTTGGTTTAACTGGAACTCCGACGAAACCTTTGATAAAAAAGCGATTCGTTTACAGGCTCCCGTAGGTAAGCAGATGATAGTGATTGACTCCACCGATACCGCCGAACTAGTCGCTTGGGCAAATATACCTCATCGTTTGGGTTCAGAAGGTTTTAGTACTACAGCCGAAGTTCATGCAGTAGCGGATAATCCTGAATGCACGCAAGCATTTACTTTTCCCTTTGTCCTAAAAATTGCCGATGATGAAGGGCGATCGCTAAAAGAGCTTCGCAAGATTCAGCCAGGGTATTCTCGTGAAGAACATCGCAAAGACTATGACTTGGGCAGATTTCCCATGTTTGAAGGCAACAGCATGTTTAACTATCGCCGTATTGTCAGCATGAAGCGCGATGACCCTTTTAAGGCGATTCCTGCTAAGGGTGATATGACCGTGGTTAACTGGAATCGTGGCAACGACTGGACACTGATGAATCCACCTTTGATTTTGACAGATAAGCAGATTCGTGATGCTGGACAACAACAAAACTGGCTCGGCGGTTTGAATACGACATCGCTTAAAGATGGTGAAAATCACGCGCTGTTATTTGCGGAATGGCTAATGGATAAATACGCATCGGCAGAATTTCCTTTGCGGTTAATGACAGGACCTGATAGCCCGATGCCAACCGAGTCGGGGCTGAGTATGTATCCTTACATTCGTGAAGGTCGGCGAATTTTGGGGCGATCGGCTTATGGTCAGTCAGAATTTTTCATGCGTGAGCAAGATATTCGCAATGATATGGAAGGTGGGCGCAAATTTAATGCAACCTCAATTGGGGTGACTCACTATGCAGTCGATATGCATGGTTGTCGCTATCGCAATTGGGAACCATCCAAAGCACCTAGCTCAGCTCCTGCGAATGAGGACAAAGTGCTTCCAATTATTTTGCCATTTGAAACTTTGATTCCTCAGCGTATTGATAATTTGCTGATGGGCGGTAAAGGGATCGCTGTCAGTCATATTGTTAACGCTGCGACCCGCATCCATGTTGGTGAGTGGTCAGCAGGGGCAGCCGCAGGTACTGCCGCCGCATGGATTGCCTTACAAGATGATCCGTCGCTGACTCCACAAGCAATTCTTGATCGCGGTATGATTGCTGACTTGCAAGCTCTTTTGAAATCGCAAGGTGTCTTCGTAGAATGGTAAATTGAAACAAAAAAGAGTTGACGCGATGCGTCAACTCTTTTTTTGTTTCATGGGATGCGATATGATGCTTTTTATTTTTGAGATTTGCTAAAGATGGCAGTAAAAATTTGCTTAATCGTTAGCAATACCAAACCTACTGCAATCACGGCAAAAATCATGGTTGCACCAGTACCGATCGCCAATAACAAAGTACGGACAAGCGTAGCAATGCGATTAGCGAGCGTATTTGTCGTCTGCAAAGGTGCTGAAGCTAACTTATGAGCCACCATATTTGTGAATGAATATAGTCCAGTCGAAAGGGTAGCCGCGATCGCCGCTCCTGTGAGATTTTTTAAAGGAGAAGGCGAGGCTTCTGGTGGAGATTGGAGTTTGAATTCTTCAGGCATAAAAATCTTTAACTAGATTAAGACGAGTAGCAACAGTTTGTGTTGCTACTCGTCTTTTGTATATTGCGATTTGCGATCGCAAAAAAATCATTTAAACAGGCAAAAAACTTAATATCTTTGAACACAAAATGATTTAAGATATCGGCACTCAACACAAAAAATTCTAGCTCACTGGAAACAGTGGGCTTTTTTCCGCGTTCTTTTATCATTGCACAAATGTTTGTGTGATGCGTTAATAAATTTGTAGCGAATTATCAAATTCATGAGAAGAAAAAACTCAAGCAGCTTCACATATTCCTAAACTTGATACTGGAAAATATCAGATTTTTTCACAAATTCGATAACCGAAAAAGCTATGGCGCACGCACAGCGTGCGCCATAGCTTTTTCGGTTGCTTGCTAGAGTTGAGAATTAATTAACGAACTTCTTTAAGGTCTCAAGAGTCATGGTGTAAGGTGGATAGCGCCACTTAAGATCGAAGCGAAAAGAATTTTTGAGTATGCTCTTGCGATGGGAAAATGTATCAAAACTTGCTTTGCCATGATAGTTCCCCATCCCACTACTACCGACTCCACCAAAGGGAAGTTCAGGGTTGCCAAGATGCATAATGATATCGTTGAGACAGCCACCACCAAAGGATACTTCTTGGAGGATTTGGGCTTGATTGCTTTTGTTGCTAGAGAAGAGATAGAGTGCGAGTGGTTTCGGTTGAGCATTGACAAAGGCGATCGCTTCAGAAATTTGCTCATATTCCAAAATTGGCAAAATGGGGCCAAAAATCTCTTCTGCCATAATTTTAGAGTTAGGAGAAACTTGATCAATGAGTGTGGGGGCAATATAGCGATCGCTTCGGTCATTCTGACCACCGATTAAGATTTCGCCTTCATTGAGAAGACTAACTAGGCGATCAAACTGACGCTCATTCACGATGCGCCCAAAATCTGCACTTTGTTGGGGATTTTCCCCGAAGAAAGTTTTGACGCATTCTAATAACTTCTCAATCAATGCAGGTTTAATGCTTTTTTGGACTAATAGATAGTCGGGAGCGACACAGGTTTGTCCAGCGTTATAGAACTTACCCCAAATAATCCGTTTGGCTGTAATCTCTAAATTGGACGATTCATCAACAATACAGGGGCTTTTACCACCGAGTTCTAGGGTTACAGGCGTTAGGTGTTTTGCCGCAGCTTCCATGACGATTTTGCCGATCGCAGTTCCACCAGTAAAGAATATATGGTCAAACTTTTCGGCGAGTAAAGCTTGATTGGTTTCGATACCGCCTTCAATTGCGGAGATAAAGCTAGGATCGAAGTTGTTATTAATGATTTTGGCGATCGCGCTGGAAGTGTTGGGCGTATGCTCAGATGGTTTGAGAATCGTGCAATTACCTGCGGCGATCGCGCCAATGAGTGGCTGAATCGTGAGGACAAAGGGATAGTTCCAAGGAGCAACAATCAATACTATGCCCAAAGGCTCAGTATGAATATAACTGGAGCTAGGAAATAAATTGATCGGAGTTCCCACTTTTTGTGGTTTCATCCAAGATTTGAGATGTTTAAGAACAAATTTAATTTCCGAAAGAGTCCCCAAAATCTCGCTGCCAAACGCTTCGATCTCAGGTTTGCGTAGATCGGCATGAAGCGCATCTAGAATTAGCTGTTCATTCTCTTTAATCAGTTGTGAAAGTTTCTGGAGTTGAGAAACCCGAAAGTCATAATCTTTAGTCTTTCCTGTAGCAAAAAAAGCGCGTTGCTTAGAGATCGTTGCTTGAATATCAAGACTGCTGCTAGGTATTGTTATCATAATTTGTCAATTCCGTAAATTCATCTTCTACAAGCTTAACATTTCATAATTTTAAGCCATGCTCTTAAAGCCCAAAAAGCTGTGGCGCACGCACAGCGTGCGCCACAGCTTTTTGGGCTTTAAGTTTGCTTTTGCCTACTCCCTTCCCAGTGAAAGATTAGCGTTGCGGCGCGGAGCGCCGCAACGCTAATTCTTGGGTTTTAATGTCTATTTTTATACTGGGAAGGGAGTATCAAATAATAATAATTTGTGGTTCGCAAAAATCAGTAAACTAAAGTTATTAGTCTAGAAGTCTGGAGAAGCGATCGTGATCGAAACTAAACCCCGTGATGTCCAAGCGATTTATATTGCTGCTGAAACCTTCGCCTTGCGATCGCGCAGTTGGAATCGCCTACGCTTTGAAATTGAATATGCACTTGAAAAGGGGACAACAGCGAACTCCTTTTTAATTCAAGGCAACTTGCAAGCGCTGATCGATCCCCCTGGTGCGACATTTACGGAGATTTACCTAGACGAATTGCGTAAACGTATCAATATTCTCGATATTAGCTATGCGATCCTCGGTCACGTTAACCAGAACCGCATTGAGACGCTTAAGGCTTTATTGGCAATTAACAATCGCATTACTTTTATTTGTACTAATGCAGGGGCGATCGCCTTACGCCAAAATCTAGGGGAGACATTTGGGGATAGTCTCAAAATTCAAGTCGTGCGCGGTGAAGAAACCCTTGATTTAGGTAAAGGTCATCTTCTCAAATTTATTCCCACTTCCACACCCCGCTATCCCGATGAGCTTTGCACTTACGATTCTAAAACTCAGATTTTATATACTGATAAATTTTTCGGAGCGCATGTTTGTGGCGATCAGGTGTTTGATGAGGGTTGGAGTCAGTTGTTAGACGATCGCCGCTATTACTTTGATAGCACGATGGCAAACCAAGTCCGTCAAGTGGAAGCTGCTCTTGATAAGTTGACCGATATTCCTGTCAGCTTTTACGCTCCCGCCCATGGGCCAATGCTGCGCTATGGCTTGCATGAACTGATCAATCTCTATCGTCAATGGAGCGAATCGCAAAAGCAACAAAATATTTCGGTCGCATTGCTGTTTGCTTCGGCATATGGCAACACCACCACGATCGCTAATGCCTTAGCCAGAGGCATCACCAAAGCGGGAGTTGCGGTCGAGTTGATTAATTGTGAAAATGCAGAACCTGAAGAAATCAAAACGGCGATCGAAAAATCATCGGGCTTCTTGATCGGTTCGCCCACTTTGGCAGGACATTTGCCCACCCAAGTCCAAACCGCCCTAGGGATTGTGCTATCCACCGCCACCAAAAGCTATCAAGCAGGTGTATTCGGCTCCTATGGCTGGAGTGGTGAAGCTGTAGATATCATCGCTGGCAAGCTAAAAGATGCAGGCTATACCCTCGCCTTTGAACCAATGCGGATTAAGTTCACGCCTACCGAAGCCACATTACAGCTTTGTGAAGAAACGGGTATCGATTTTGCTCAAGCGCTGAAGCAATCGAAAAAGGTGCGGACAACTCTCAACCCAGGCAGTACCGTTGAGCAAGCAGTGGGACGCATTGTTGGCTCTCTGTCTGTATTAACCATGCAGCGTGGTGAAGTCTCCACAGCGATGCTCGCTTCATGGGTATCGCAAGCAACTTTCAATCCGCCTGGTTTAACGATCGCCGTTGCCAAAGATCGGGCGATCGAGTCTTATTTATACGAAGGCGATCGCTTTGTTTTGAATATCCTTGAGCAAGGCAAGCAACTCCGCAAACACTTTATGAAAAAATTTGCCCCTGCGGAAGATCGTTTTAAAGATATTCAGACAGAACCAACGGAAGGTGGTCTAATTTTGAGCGATGGATTGGCATATTTAGAATGCCGAGTTGCTCAACGGATGGAATGCGGCGATCATTGGCTAGTCTATGCGATCGTGGAAAATGGCAAGTTGTTGCAGGCTAATGGATTAACCGCAATTCACCACCGCAAAACGGCTAGTAATTACTAGCGCAAGTGAGAAGCTGTGGCGCACTCGCAGCGTGCGCCACAGTTTCTCTATTCGATTGGTAATAGAACTTCAAATTCAGTACCAATCGTCACATCACCGTTATTATTTAGGTAGGGCGATCGCAACACAATTTTGCCATTGTGTTGTTGGTTGACGATTTGATGACAAATCGCTAAACCCAATCCAGTTCCCTTACTCTGTCCTTTAGTCGTAAAGAAATTATCAAAAATACGATCTTGGATTTCTTTGGGAATTCCCGTACCATTATCGGCAACTTTAATCGATATCCATCGACGATTATCGATTTCGGCGATCGCTGATGTCAGCATTACCAAGGGCTGCCATGTAGTAATCGGCTCAGTTTGGACATTAGCAGAAGCAACACGATCATTTTCTTTGACTAAAATATGAGCGCGTTCCTTGATTAGCTCAGGATGAGACTTCAAATCCATCAAAGCATCAAGGGCATTACTAATCAAATTCATAAACACTTGAATTAGGCGATCGCTATATCCATTAATTTTTGGTAAATCAATATAGTTTTTCACGATCTGAACACTTCTAATCCTGCCACTGAGAATCGTTAAGCTACTATCAACACATTCAATCAAATTGATCGGCTCAGGATTAGCATGATCCTGCATATGCGAAAGACTCTGTAATGTGTCAACCAGTCGGCGTAGATACGTTGCCCCTGACTGGATACTCCGCACTACCTGCGGCAAATCAGAGCGCACAAATTCCCAATCAATTTCTTCAAGGGTTTCGCTGATAATTGGTGCTGCGGTTCCATATTCCTTTTCATAAGCCCGCAAAACCTTCATCACGCCTTCGATATAAGTCAAGAGGCATTCGGTATTGCCATAAATCGCCGATACAGGATTACGAATATCATGAGATACTTCAGCAACAATTTGCCCCAGACTTGCCATCTTTTCAGTTTGGAACATAGTCGTTTGGGTCTGTTCGCGCAATAGCTTGGTCGCTAGCTCATGGATATAAGACTGCGACTGTAAAAGATCGTGAACATCTAATACTGAAAAAACATCCCCATCTAAATGAACGATTACAGGCTCATAAATATCATCATCAGCACGAGCCAGCGCCAACTGAGAAGCCATCACAATTGGCATATTCCCATGCAATTTGAGGACATCGGACTTAGCTTGCTCATAGAGAACCCGCAATGGTCTTTTGGTAAACAATTCAAGGGCATAAGGACGACTGAGACATTCAAAAAATCTACGTCGCGACAACATGCCGACATAATTTTCTTGATCATAAAGTATGAGCGAAGGCAATCGTGGGTCATCTTTAAAAAGTTGACGCGCAGACTCTCCAGTTTGCTCTAGATCGACTCTGGTATCGTACAAGTTTAGTTCGGCGATCGTTGAGTCTAAGGCGAGTTTCTGCTTTGAATCTGGCAATGATGAATCAGTACTTGATTCCATCTCTGGTTCATTCGCCATCACCATTAACGGGATCATCGCCATTTTACGAGCCAATTCTTGAGTCGCAGCTTGTCTGATATTCCGACCTTGGGCTGCACCTCGATCTGGTTGGTATTGTTGAAGCTTAAGATTGCTAACAGCATCTGTTAGAGATTCTGGTTTAATCTCTATTTCTAAAGCTTGGGCGACAATTTCAAAGGCTGAACTTATATTATCTAGCGAAATTTTTGGCAGTAGGTTGATCGCACCACGACGAGTTGCCCAGCGTTTTTCAACTTCTTTGATTTGACTTTGGCGTGGGTTTACCAATAAAACTTTTAATTCAGGTGCATGATCAGCACACCATTTACAAAGCTCAGTTGCTAATAACGAAGTCCCACCGCCATATCTGATACCGATATCGGAGATGATCAATTGCGGTAAACTCTGTTTTGACAAGCGCTTTTGGTCAAGAAGTTTAAGCAAATCTTCCGTCTCAGGCGCTGCCCATACTTCAATCTGATGTGATGACAATGCACTATGCCACATGAGAGATTGCTCTTCTGATAGCTGAGCCAGCAAAACAGATTTGACCACAGAGTCCCCGACTTAAAAATAGTATGTAAATTTACAATATGTGATGGCAATGCAGGTGTGCAACTAAAAATAGATAACCTAGAGTTAACCAAAAGTTAACACAAGTGATTTATAGGCAATGGGCTTAAGCCCATTTAAAAGTTAACCTTGGCTTGTGTATGCATTTTATTACTTGAGCCAGCGCGTGCTAGTAAATTCATACCTACTTGAATACTTTTTCTAAGAATAATTTTGTTGCTAAAAATAATAAATTTCATGTTTTAATAGGATAATCATAGACATTTACACGAGAACTTCAAGAGCTTAAGGAAAAATCATGGTAGATAAAGAATTGGCGAACCAAAGTAGCAAAAAAGCGACTGGTGCAGCTAGTGAGTATGTGATCAAGAAACTAAACGAAGAACATGAGCAGGCAAAAGCAAAACCCCAAGTCAATCAACCCAAATCCATCTAGGATATTACGGCTGTTTGCGGAAACGCAGGATCGTCTGTACGATGGCGATACTATTAAGAAGATGTTGGGTCAGATAGCTAGACATACTAAAGATCAGAGGGTAATTGCTAATTGTGAGGCAATCGCCGATCTATTGCAAATTGACTTTGATCAAACCTTTATTAGAAATGATGTAAACCAGCACTTTGACGCTGTAAAGAAGCTGCAAAATCATGGGGCTTGGGTAAAGGAAAAGTATAAGGAAATTAAACTCCATACTGAGAATTGCGATCCTAAATGGTTTACATCATTGCAGCAAGAAATGGATACGCAGCTAGACAGGCTAGGTCAGTTAGTTGCGTTTATTAGTTCGGTTCCTGATATTTGCGATTTACAAGGCAATGTGATCCGTCCAAATGATTTGGTTATTTATCCATCTCAGGATGAGGAAGGTAGAGCCTACGATCACTATGGAGTTATTAGGGCAACTCCTCATGGCTATAGCATTGCTCATTTCTTTACTTTGGAAAGCATCAAACCCAAGGGACGAGTTGCTGAGGTGGGTTTAGGTCATGTCTATTTTTCTCGATATGAGGCAGATTGGCTATTCAAAGAGCGTCCTGAGTCGATTTCTGATAGTCAAATTGAGGCAAGGATACAAGAGTCAAGACAAAAATTTATTGAGGCAAAGGACAAACTATGGAATAAGCTGATTTACAATTGTGAGCATTGGGCTAGAGAAATGGTCTACGGTGAAGCTAGATCAACTCAAGTTGAGAATTTGAGAGCTAAGAAAAGTTGATAACATTGTTGTGTAAATAGGAGCCATAAATTAGTATGTTGCAAAAAGGAATCATTTTACTAGCTGCCAATCCCAAAATTATTGGTCAGTTCTGTGAATATATAGGTTCTATGCCAAAATCTGAAGGGGTGACAAAGACAGCTAAGAGTTAGCCATAATAAGCTTCATAGCCCTCTCCCCGCGTTGGTAATAACACCGCTTATTAGGACTCAATCTCAATAGAGCCTCAACTAACCGCCCACAATTACTCATGAAATCAACCCATGTGTGTCCATATAATCCAATATAAAAACAACTATGTCGTCTTTCAATTCGACCAGATTCTTTAACGCGACCAACATATTTCTGGATACC
>JBDNJN010000175.1:0-13036 GCA_041687725.1 Pseudanabaena sp. | reverse complement strand
CTGATCTTTGCTCCTTAGTTCAATCTTATTTTCTCTCCCAATATTTATCTCTTGCCTTTTTCTACAATCTTTACCCTCTAACCCTTTCCGAAAATGAAACCACCCTGCATCCTCGCGTAGCAGGGTGGGGTAGTTCATTTGTCTATATCTAAAGCAATGAAGGCGGAGCTTTATGCCGCTTTTGATTGGGTTGAGATTTGTGTAAAATCATAATCACGCAAACCGTTAAGATTGCCATGCCATTATCTTTAAGATCGATATCCGTAATTTCTCTGATTGCCTTGCCTTTGTTGGTGTCTTTTGCGCCGATGTCACAGGCTCAGGAATTAGTCTCAAGGCAACAGCTTGTAGCAAAGTCAGATCGCAAAGCAGAAGCAGATCGTCTTTTCGAGCAAGGAAATCAGCTATATGGAGTTAGTAAATATCAGGAAGCGTTGCAAACATGGGAGCAAACTTTACAAATCTATCGCGATATTAAAGATCGCAATGGGGAAGGAAATTCGCTCATTAGTCTTGGTAATGCATACATATCCCTCGGACAGTACCAAAAGGCGATTGGATTTTACCAGCAATCTTTAGCTATCAAAAAGCAAATCGGCGATCGCAAGGGTGAAGGAAATTCGCTCGGTAATCTTGGAATTGCATACAAATTTCTCGGACAGTTCCCAAAAGCGATTGGATTTTACCAGCAATCTTTAGCCATCAAAAAGCAAATCGGCGATCGCAAGGGTGAAGGAAATTCGCTCAATAATCTCGGACTTGCATACATATCCCTCGGACAGTTCCAAAAAGGTTAGTGTCATTAATTTTTCGCCGCCAGCAAAATTTCACTTTGTTAAGCCTTACAGCGAAAGCATTTCAAAATTTCAAAATACAGGTGGCGAAAAATTAATGACACTAACCAAAAAGCGATTGGATTTTACCAGCAATCTTTAGCCATCAAAAAGCAAATTGGCGACCGCAATGGTGAAGGAAATTCGCTTGGTAATCTTGGCAATGCATACGATAAACTTGGACAGTACCAAAAGGCAATTGAGTATCACCAGCAATCTTTAGCCATTAAAAAGCAAGTCGGCGATCGCAATGGTGAAGGAAATTCGCTTGGTAATCTTGGCAACGCGTACAATAAACTCGGACAGCACCAAAAGGCAATTGAGTATCACCAGCAATCTTTAGCGATCGCCAAGGAAATCGGCGATCGTAAGGGTGAAGGAAATTCGCTCAATAATCTTGGAATTATATACAAACCCCTCGGCCAGTATCAAAAGGCGATTGAATTTTATCAGCAATCTTTAGCGATCGCCAAGGAAATTGGCAATCGCATGGGTGAAGCAAATTCGCTCCGTAATTTTGGCGAAGCCTATTATTCTTTGCAAGAATATCCCAAAGCTCTTAATTATTTTCAAAGGTCATTAGAAATCTCTCAGCAAATCAATGCTCGCTCTCTCGAAGGAGAAACTCTGAATAACTTTGGCAAACTGTTCGCCAAAGTCGAGCAACCAGAACTCGCCATAATCTTTTACAAACAATCCGTCAACATCCGCGAAACCATTCGCAAAGACATATTCGGACTCGGCACAGAAGAACAGAAATCCTATCTTTCTACTATCGAAGATGACTATCGCGTCCTCGCCGACTTACTTCTCAAACAAGACCGTATCCTCGAAGCCCAACAAGTCCTCGACCTGATCAAAGTCCAAGAACTCAGTGATTATCTCAAAACTGTGCGTAGCAACGACCAAACCGAAAAAGGAGTCGACCTCCAACGCCCCGAAAAAACCTTGATTGCTAGCATCAATGAATTTGACATCCTCCGCAGAAAAGATAGAGACAATAAACTTTCTGAACCCGAACAGCAACGCCTCGCCCAACTCGTCCAATCTGAAAAAGAAGAAACCAAACAATTCAACTTCTTCCTCAATAGCCCCGAAGTTCAGAAATCAATTAGAGAACTCCACCGCATTGAACAAGACACCCTCGAAATCAAAAATTTCCGCAGCCTCCGCTCAGACATACTAGTAAAAACGCCTAAAGCCGTTATTCTCTATCCACTTATTCTTGATGATCGCCTCGAACTGATCCTCGTCATCGCTAATGCACCCCCCATCCGTCGCACCGTCAAAGTGACACGCACCGAACTCAACGCAGCGATTCTTCAATTTAGAGACAATTTACTTGATAACAGTTCAGATGATGTCAAAATAACGGCTCAGAAATTCTATAACTGGCTGATTCAACCCTTTGAGTCAGAACTGCAACAACTAAAAATCGATACGATTATCTATGCTCCCGATGGACAACTGCGCTATATTCCCCTTGCAGCGCTCTACAATGGAAAACAGTGGCTAGTCGAAAAATATCGCGTTAACAACATCACCGCGCAATCGCTCTCTAAATTTAATGATACGAAATCCATTTCCAATCCGCGTATTTTTGCGGGAGCCTATGGCGGTAAAGGCGGCGAAAAACGCGATGGCTTTTCAGGATTACCAGCCACACTCATAGAAGTCCAAAAAATTGCCACCCGTTTTCCTAACGCCACGACCTTAATAGAAAAGGCTTTTACCAAACTTGCAACCGAAACAAAAGCCAATTCATTTAATATCTTGCATCTAGCCACACATGGATCACTATCGATCGCCTCTCCCGAAGAATCATTTATTTTATTTGGCAATGGCGATAAAGTCACAATCAGCGAATTACAAGACTGGTCATTGAGTAATGTGGATCTAGTCGTTCTAAGTGCTTGTCAAACAGGGCTTGGCAGCAAATTAGGAACAGGAGTCGAGATTCTCGGTTTGGGCTATCAAATGCAATCCGCAGGAGCAAGAGCCGCGATCGCTTCTCTCTGGGTAGTTGATGATGCAGGTACACAAGCTTTAATGGATGCTTTTTATGGCGAACTGCGAAAAGGCGATGTCACCATTACCGAAGCCTTAAGAAGGTCGCAAGTATCACTAATTAAATCGCCAAGTTACAACCATCCGAATTACTGGTCGGCTTTCTTTGTGATCGGTAATGGGTTGTAAACAAAAAGGGGTTCGGGGCAGGGGGACGCTTGAGAAAGAAAAGCCCCCAATTTTCGGCATGATGCAACGAAATGGCGAGGTGGTGATTCGGAACCTCCCCGAAACATCTATTGAGCCACTAATTTTATTCTAGACGATCGGATCAATAAAAGGCGATCGCCAAACTTTTAGGCTCAGAAATTATGCACGCAATCAAAAAAGGAACGCATCGCGTCCCTTTTTTGATTGCGTAAGAACGCATTATTCAACAACTTTTTCTTTGAATTGCTTACCAGCCGAAAAAGCAGGAACGCGAGTAGCGGCGATCAACATTTTTTCACCAGTGCGAGGGTTGCGACCTTCGCGCTCTTGGCGATCGCGTGGCTCGAAAGAACCAAAACCAACTAAAGTTACGCGTTCGCCTTCAGCTACTGCATCAACAATTGAGTCGAGCGCCGCAGTAACGATTACTTCAATATTTTTTTTGGAGACGGATACCTTTTCAGCGATCGCATCTACTAGTTCACCTTTATTCACAGATTTAGCTCCTTACCTATTTGGCTTGAAATTTAAGAGATTATTTTTTAGGATTGAATTGACGCTTTGTAATGCGCCAATCAACTAGACGGAATCAATACTACATCACCGATGGCAGTCGTCAAGCCCTTTTGGCAAAAGTTTTGCAAAATTTTTTATATCTCAGCCCAAATGCATAAGCAACCCTGACTATATCTTCTGATTTTACTAACGGACGGCTTGACGCATATAACTACCCCAAACCTTCGCAGCAACTGCACTTGAGCCATAAGTTACCCCTTGATCATTACCCAGCCAAACGGCTGTGACTAAATCCCGTTTTGGGACAGCACCGATAAACCAAAGGTCGCGTCCTTCATCGGTGGTTCCTGTCTTACCGACGACAGCACCTTGGGGAATTGCCGCCGATCGCCCCGTACCATACTGGACAACACCGCGCATCATCTCCACCATCGTATTTGCTACATCAGCATCGATCGCCTGACGCGGCTTAATGAATGTACTTGCATCAAAAATGACGCGGCAAGTTTTACGATCCTTTGGATTTTGACAATCGGCACTGTCGAGAATGCGTTTGATCGCGTGAGGCTTGATGTATTTGCCCTCATTAACCACCGTGGCATAAGCTCCCGCCATTTCGAGGATTTTCACTTCATTGCCGCCTAAAACCATGTTGCTAGAAGCATCGAGCTTGGTGGTGATCCCTAAGTTTTTTGCCATTTTGACGACATTATCAAAACCTGCGGAATCAGCAACCCTTAACGCCACCACATTTTCAGATAGGGCAAAGCCGCGATACATATCGATCATCCCACTGCCGCCATTGTGACAGCCAGTTACACCTGAAAAAGCATTACAGGAATAAGCGGTGTTAGGGGAAATGCCGCGATCGATGGCGGCGGCGTAGCTAAATAATTTAAAGGTTGAACCTGCCTGACGCAATGCTTGGGCGGCGCGATTAAATTGGCTAACTTGGTAATCCACACCGCCTGTCATGGCAAGGAGCGAGCCATCACTACTATTGACGGTGACAATCGCCCCTTGACTGAAGCCATAAGTGCCACCATCGCGAGCAACAGCATCGCGCAGCGCCTCATCGGAAGCTTTTTGCATGGCAATATCGAGATTTGTCTCGACAATTAAATTTCCTTCCCGCGCAAAATTCTCGCCGAGTAATTCTTGCAGTTCATCAAATACATAGCTGTAGTAATAGGGCGCAACCGAGCCTTGTAACTTACTTTTCGCCGATTCATTGAGGATTAATACTGTTCGCCTCGCGCGATCGGCATCTTTATCGGTAATCATCCCCAATTCCGCCATCCGATTGAGAATGCGATCGCGATATTCGATCGCCAAATTCTTATTCTTAAATGGATTAATCGTTTCAGGTGAAGGCAATAACCCAACTAGGGTGGCGGCTTCCGAGAGATTTAGTTCTGAAGCTTCTTTGCCAAAATAAAGTTTGGCAGCATCTTTAAATCCATACACGCCATTTCCCGTATAGGCGCGATTTAGATAAAGACGCAGAATTTCTTCTTTGTTATAGGTAAAATTGAGTTTGATTGCCGCCGCCGCCTCGCGCCATTTACGCCCTGCGGAGTCATCTGTCCCTACATAGGTTTTGCCCAGTAAGTTGCGTGATAGCTGCTGCGTAATCGTGCTAGCGCCTTCTAAGCGCTCTCCACGACTACGCACATTAGTCACGATCGCCCGTACCACACCCACAGGATCAACACCAATATTCCAATAAAAAGAAGTATCTTCCGATGAAATTACGGCTTTAGGAACAAATTGTCCAAACTCAGCGAGGCTGGCATATTCCGTATGATTAGCAATATCGGTGGGATCAAGTCGCTTGATACTATCGCCTGCTAAAACTTCTACGGGACCTTGCTGGGTGACGGGTAACGGCTTGAGATCGGGAACGCGACTAAGTTCATAACTGATCGCCAAAATCATCGTCCCCGCGATCGCGCCAAGGCCATAACCTGTATAAATCAAAGTCCGAATATACCAAGGCGGCGGATCGAGATAGCAAATACTGGCGGCTTCGGCGAGTTCGGGCGGCCCTAGCGTAATTTTCATTTTGTGCTTTAGCGGCACTGATTTTAAACGCTGCTTATCGCGATAAATGCCATTGGTCGAGTCTTGATCTTGGAGAATAAATTGCGCTTTCTTTTGAGTGCGATCGCGGACTAATTGCGCGTGAACTTGGCTAACCAGTGGTGTTTGCACGACAATATCGCATTTACCTGTGCTGCGTCCTAAGATGTAGCGATCGCCTACTAATTCATAAATTTGAGGTTTATCCTTTTGCGATCGGCGCACTTCTAGCCTTGGCACACGCTCCTTCGGATTAATTTTTAATACCCCATTAACCACCTGCGTAAGTTGATGAATCTGGGTCATCAACTTAGATTTTGGCGGTTTAGCTGGTGGTGGATTAGGCGGCGGTGGTGTTTGTGGCGATTTCATAATGTCTGCGACGTAAAATTTGAAAGCACGGTTTCCGATCAAGCCTGCAAATTTAATTATGCTCTTAAACCAAGAAAAGCAACGCTTAGCGTTGCTTTTCTTCTTCAAAAAATGTCTACGGTGTACACACAACTAATGTTATTCCTAAAATCTTATCAATAACCCCTCCCTAGCCCTCCCCTTGCAAAGGGGAGGGAACAAGATTTCTGGTTTTCCCTGTCGATGCAATATTGCATAGCCTGATGTTCGCACTCTTGCAAAGGGGAGGGAACAAGATTTCTGGTTTTCCCCCTTTGCAAGGGGGAATTAAAGGGGGTTTTGCGAATTGTGTGTATACCGTAGCCCAAAAATGTAGGGGCAATTCATGAATTGCTCCTACATTTTTGGGATTTATTCGATCGTGCGCGTTAGCAACACAGGTACTGTGGCATTCACACGCACATAGTCGGATACCGATCCGCCAAGCAAGCGATCAAGATCGGGTAAACTGCGGGCGATCGATGGGCGGCGATCGGGAGAACCGATCATTAACATGCTGGCATTAGCTTCATCAGCAAGTTTGCAAACTTCTTTGCCCACATCGCCAGAACTAATAAAAGAACGTGATGGGATATTCATCCGCTTAAGTTTGGCACTAGCTTCAACTAGTGCTGGATCTGTGCTTGCATTAGCATCTTCCTTACGTTTGACCACCCGTGCTAATAGGATTTCCACATCCTTAGCGCCGCTTACGATTTTAATGGCAAGATCAAGACAATTATTTGCAGACCCTGAGCCATCAACGACAACCATGATGTTGCGAATGGTCTTGATATATACGTCATCCTTGATCAGCAGCATTGGCGCGTCAGACAACTGAAACACATATTGACTGACCGAATTCGCCAAAATTGCTTGCAAGCGCCCCATACCGCGAGATCCCATGATCATCAAGTCGGGTTTTAGCTCTTCGGCTACCCTGCATACGACATCCTTGGGCTCACCATCTTTGAGCATTGATACGGTGCTATTACCCGCAGTCAAGCGCAAATTTTTAACTTCTTTTTCGATAATCTTTTCACCCGCAAGACGATATTCAGCGATCGCTTCCGAGTTAGTTAAGTTGGGGATCACATGCAGTACATTAATTTGCAGATTTTGCATACTAGGCAAGGCTAGCAGCATATTCATCATTTCGCGCGATCGCCCCGAACCATCGACAGCTAATAAAATTTGTTCAAACATCGTTATTAAACCTAAATTTTCTATATCTTGAGTAAAGCTTAATTGCGGGGCGATCGCGTCAAAACGTTGAGATTCTTAAAAATCCACCATCGCGATCATCAAACCCAGAGAAATTTTTGAAAGTGCCGCGAAGCGGCACTTTCAAAAATTTCTCTGAGCCTCAAGTTAATTTTTCCGTCAATGAGTTAAGTTAGAAGAGGGATCTCCACGAGATACGTCTCCTAAAACGATTGAATTTAATGTCCAAAAAAGTCTTTATTACGGGTGCAAGTGGTTGTGTCGGTCATTATTTGATCGAGATGCTTTTAGCAAAAACTGATTACGATCTTTATCTATTGGTACGCGATCGCCGCAAATTGCAAATCGATCTCAGCGATTGCCCTAATGTGCATGTGATCGAAGACTCGATGCAAAATATCGGCAATCACAAGGATTTACTGCGGACAATGGAGTTTGTGGTCAGTACCGCCGCAGGTTGGGGTGGCGAAGAAGCTTTCGTTGTAAATCGTGATAAAACGATTGAGCTATTTTCTTATCTCGATCCATCGGTATGCGAACGGGCTATTTATTTCTCCACTGCCAGCATTCTCGATACCCATAATCAGATTATTCCTGAAGCAGGAAAAATTGGCACAGATTACATTGCTTCCAAACATGCTTGTTTGGAAACTTTAGAGAATTCGATTATTCGCGATCGCTTGATTACGGTATTCCCGACGCTTGTTTTTGGCGGTGCTGCGGAAAAGCCATATTCGCATCTATCTAAAGGGCTTAAGGATATTCTTAAATATGTGCCATATGCGAGATTTTTAAAAACCGACGGTAGTTTTCATTTTATCCATGCGATCGATATTGCTCAAATTGTTACCCATCTACTTACCGCCCAGTCAGTTCCCCAATCTCCCGCTCGTTTGGTTTTGGGAATGCAACGCCTCACCGTAGAGGATTTAATTGCCCAATTCTGCGAACATCTAAATTTAAAAGTGGGCTGGCAATTGGCACTTACTCCATTCCTAATTGATACGATCATCAGACTATTTCGCATTGAAGTCGCGGCATGGGATCGCTTTTGTATTGCCCAGCGTCACTTCACCTATGATGTTGTCTCACCTGAAACCTTCGGTCTAGTTTCTAAATATCCGCGTTTAACAAATTTACTCGCAGAAGTTAGCTAAAAACCACGAAAGCAGAAAAGTCGGTGCATTGCACCGACTTTTCTGCTTTCGTGGTTTTTTTGTCTTGGCTATTCGTCTAGTGGTGGTGTGGGTAGCGGCGATACATTAACTAGTACCTTATCAACCCGATTTCCATCCATATCCATGACTTCAAAGCGAATATGCTCCCAACTGAAATACTCGCCCACCTTGGGAATATGGCGGAGATAGGTCATCATCAAACCGCCAAGGGTGTGGTAATTATGGTCTTCTTCGTGAGGTAGCTTTTCGACTTCAAGGATTTCTTTGAGGCGATCGCTTGAGATCATGCCATCGATCAGCCAAGAGCCATCTTCTCTTTGCATGACATCGGGATCGCCTTGGCGGTCATTCGATGGCAAATCACCGACGATCGCTTCGAGCAGATCGGTAAGGGTGACTAAACCCTCAACACCGCCATACTCGTCAGTCACTATGGCAACGCGATCGCCAGATTGTTTAAATTGCTCTAATACACTTAAAGCACTGGCTGTCTCAGCAACATATAAAGGCGGACTGCTAGCTTTAACCAAATCAATCGGAGTGCCATTCAGACTAGCATTGAGAAATGCTTTGATTTCGATGATGCCGACACAATCATCAAGATTTTCTCGTCCGACAGGAAAGCGCGAATGTCCACTTGCTAACACTTCACGCTGGGTTTCTTCAAAGGGCGCATCGACATCCAGCCAGTCGATCTCAGTGCGCGGAGTCATCAAGGATTTGATCGGGCGATCGCCTAAGCGAAATACCCGCTCAACCATGTCATGTTCCGCTTCTTCAAACATCCCCGACTCAGCACCCTGAGCAATCATCACCTTAATTTCTTCTTCAGTAACTTGAGATTCTTCATTTGGCTGAATCCCTAATAGACCAAGTAATGCTTCGGTTGACGTGCTAAGTAAATAAACAATTGGCGTGCCAATATTGGCAAGAAATCGCATTGATGGTGCAACTGCACAGGCAATTTTCTCAGCATTGCTCATTGCTAAGCGCTTAGGAACCAGTTCACCAATCACCAGAGATAAGTAGGTGATCAAACCAACAACAATCGTAAAGCTCAGGGTTTCACTATATGGCTTAAGCGCTGCGATCGTGTCTAGCCAATCTTTAAGGCTTTTTGCAACTGTTGCCCCACCCAAAGCACCACTTAAAATTCCGATTAAGGTAATGCCAATCTGGACAGTTGACAAAAAATTGTTCGGTGAGCTCATCAGTCTTAAAGCGGATCTGGCGTTGGCATTTCCTTCTTTTGCCCATTGTTCTAAGCGCACTTTGCGAGCAGAGATAATTGCTAGCTCCGACATGGCAAACACACCGTTAGCAAACACGAGCAGAATAATGAATAAAGCTTCAAAGGCGAGGGGAGGCATTTTTTTGGGGGCAGAACGACTTTATGGGAATCGTTTGTGAAATTTGCTAATGATAGATATATATATTGTCATATCAAATTACGTGTCAAGTTTCCTAGGACTAAAATAAAGGCGTGACACTAAGTGTCACGCCTTTATTTTTTGGTAATTTTTTAACGACTATAGAGTTGAGTGATTTCGAGTAGGCGATCGCTTAGCTCTTGATTGAGCAAGTCGGGATCTCGATAACGCCAGCCCCAGTTGCCTGTCGCTGTGCCTGGGGTATTCATCCGCGCACTGTTGTCCAAGCCGAGAACATCTTGTAAAGGCACGATCGCAATTACTGATACCGCCGCCATCGCCATGCGGATCAACACCCAATTAATCGGCTCACCTGCGGCAAAACCAACTATATATTTATAAAGAAATTGCTTTTCCTGTCTACTGGATCTCTGCCACCAACCCACAGCCGTGTCATTGTCATGGGTTCCTGTATAAACCACACTGTTTGGTACAAAATTGTGGGGCAGATGGAAATTGTCGGAGCCACCGTCGAAAGCAAACATGAGGACGCGCATTCCAGGGAAGCCAAAGTCATCTCGCAATTTCTCAACTTCAGGTGTGATGATGCCCAAATCTTCAGCCAAAATTGGTAACTCACCCATCACCTCATCCAGCTTTGTAAATAACTCTGCTCCTGGTGCAACTTTCCATTCGCCATTCATCGCTGTTTTTTCACCTGCGGCAACTTGCCAAAAGGCCTCGAAGCCTCGAAAGTGATCAATACGAATGATGTCCACATAACGATTTAAAAATCGAAAGCGATCGATCCACCATGCAAAGTGAGTTTCTTGCAGATATTCCCAGTTATAGACTGGATTGCCCCATAGTTGTCCAGTTTCGCTGAAATAATCGGGCGGTACGCCTGCCATCTGCGTGACTTCGTAAGTTTCAGGATCGAGGGCGAAGTTTTCAGGATTTGCCCAAACATCGGCGCTATTGTGGGATACATAGATGGGAATATCGCCAATAATCTGAATGTCTCGCATATTGGCATATTGCTTCAGTTTCAGCCATTGATCAAAGAAAATAAATTGCACAAATCTTTGAAATTCAATTTGATCATGTAATTCTTCGCGCTTTTGTTGCATTGCTTGGGGTTCACGTCTGGCGATCGCAGGTTGCCAATTATTCCAAACAATTTCAGAGCTTTCTTCATGCAGAGCCATGAACAGCACATAGTCTTCCAGCCAATCAGCTTCTTCGTGACAAAACTTTTTGAACTGCTCTTGGACTAAATATAAATCGTGGTGATATTTGAGATCTTGATCGACATATCCTTGTTTGAAGCGATCAAAGGCAAGCTCTAGCAATTTGCGTTTGTATGGCATCACCGATGCAAAATCAACGCGATCGCGATTAAAATCAGGAATATCTTCCCAATCCTCTTCTTTGAGCAAATGTTGCTTTGCTAAGAGTTCGGGACTGATCAGATAAGGGCTACCCGCGATCGCGCTAAAGCTCATATAAGGAGAGTTGCCATAACCCGTAGGTCCAAGGGGTAGCACTTGCCAAAGCTTTTGACCACTACGCGACAAAAACTCAATAAACTGATAAGCCGCCTCCCCTAAATCCCCAATCCCAAATTTGCTGGGCAATGAGGTGGGGTGTAACAAAATTCCACTAGCACGTTGAAAAGTCATATACACAAGTTTTTAGATCTGCCTCAACTTTACCGCCTTATGATTCAAACAAGGGGCTTAAGCCCCTTGTTCCTTAAAATTAAATAATTCCATCGGCTGCCATTTCTTCGCGAGTGTAGCTAATTGAAAAATCTAGGAAAGAAGCATAAAGCTCAATCTCGGCAACCGCAGGAAAAAGCCGCAAAGTACTGACTCCTAGATCTTTAGGATTATCAGCTAGCCAAGCAAAAGCTGCTTTAGTATAAGTTCGCACAACTAGAACTTCTCCCTCCGCAGTATGACTAAGCGATAGCTCTGCATCCCCAGATTTCAAATGCATCTCACTATAAATTTGTCCCAACATTCGCCACTGCTGCCGCCAATGAGTCAGCCCTTGCCTCTCCTGCTCGATCGCATACTCTGCCAAAGGCACTATATTCCGCCATGTAATATCTTCTCGCTGAAAAGTCAGGCGTAATTGGCTAGTTGCAAGTTCGCACTCTTCTTCAAATTTGAGTAATGGGATCGGATTGGTCAAACGTCGTGGCACTTTACTTAAAGTCATCAGGGATTGAATTACGGTTGACTCAATTTGACTCGATAACTGCTCTTTCGCTTTTTGCGTTTGCCAAATCACACCCTGCTCGGTCGTGGCATACATTGCTGGCAATCGATTTAGGACATAGGCAGATACATCATCAATCCCAACTTGGCGAGGCAAAACATTTGCCATATGGATCAATTGATTTTTTACTTCTTGTATTGCTAAATCTTCGATCACATTGGTTAAAAAATAAGAAGCTGAAAGAATATAAGAGTCAAGTTCGGAATTAGGTAATTCAACATTATTGCTATTCCATTCTCGATGATCGTGCTGATTAGTGCCTTTGCGCTGCAAATAACCTTTAATATCTCGCAGTCGATGGCGATCGCTAATCCCCAAACCAGCATAATTTGGCGAGTATGAAACTAAGGTGAGAGCTTCTTGAAAAGCTTGGGGCACATCTTGCCATTGTAAAGATGGCTTACTAAAAAATTTTTGCAATTTAGCCAAAACATGAGCAGGCGTTTCAACCTTACTAGCGGCGATTTTGGTCGATTTTCGTAAAGGATCGCGGTTTACCCCTAACAACGCTTGTTGAACGGCATTGGTAATCTGACGCTGTAGTTCTTGGTGAGCGCGTTTGCGTTGTTGCAGCCAGCCTCTGCTTGTACTTGCATAGAGTGCTGGCAATCGATTCAGCGCAAAGGCTGCCGCCTCGCCAAGGTTAATTTGTTCGGATAGGGGTTTATTGAGGTGCTTAAGTTGTTCTTGAACTTCTAGGACAACAATTTCCTCAAGAGTATTTTTGAGGCTAGTCATAAGTTTTTACTAATAGAAATTTTATATTTGGTAGCTTTTGTAAATAATTAAATAAATAGAATTGACACTCTCAGCGCTGAAGCGACTGAGATTCCAGAGTAATTGGTTGAGTCGAGGGAGGCTATTATACCCCGCCCCTCTCAGTTAGATCTAGACGTGCGTATTTCTACGCATCTAGCTCCCGATATTCTTAGCTTACGCT
>JBDNJN010000174.1:0-13977 GCA_041687725.1 Pseudanabaena sp. | reverse complement strand
TGTTGGCTTTCACCCGAAGAATTTGTTGTTCTCGTTCTGCTATGCTCATGCGACACTGCCTTTAAATCTTGTTCCTCCTTAACTTTAGGCTTATATTTTTCTCTCCTGCTAGTGGCGAAAAATTAAAGACACTAACCAATCTTCAACAACAGATTGCGGCAAATCGAGTTACAGTCGCAGTTAAAGCCGAAACTAGTTACTGGGATGGAAGAATAAAGTTCCGATTTTATCAAGTGAAGGAAGCTCTGGAACGTTATGAAGCGGCGCTAGCTTTTTACCGCGAGATCGGCAATCGGTTGGGTGAGGCTAACACCTTAAGAGCCATCGGTGATGTTTTGCAGTTTCTTGACCGTCGTACAGAAGCTCTGGAACGTTATGAAGCGGCGCTAGCTTTTTACTGCGAGATCGGCGATGATTTGGGAACAGCAAATATCCTACAGAATATCGGCGATATTTTGCAGCTTCTTGGTCGTCATACAGAAACATTGGAAAGGTATGAATCATCACTAGCCTTCTACCATAAAATTAGAGATAATTTGGGAGAGATAAATGAATTAAGACCAATAGGTTATGTCTTACAATTTCTCAAACGATATACAGAAGCTTTAGAAAAATATGTGGCAGCATTAGCGGTCTATCGCAATATTAGCATTGATTCTGAGGAGATAAATAAATTACAGCCGATTGGGAATGTCTTGCAGGCTCTCAAACGAAGTACAGAAGCCCTAGAAAGGTACGAATCTGCGTTTTTATCTTACCGCCGTTCTGGTACTCGACTTTTACAGTCTCTGATTTATAGCCTTATTGGAACAATCGTAGGTGTTTTTATAATCATAGGAATTGATAAATATTATTACTATTCAGCTAGTGATAGTATGAAACAGAATTTTAAGGAGCAAACAGGTACTAATGATCTAATCACATTGGTTTTGACCACTCAATCTACTTTAGTAGCAGGGGCAATTGGATTTTATTTTGTCAAACGTGATGCCAAGTAGCTCTTTTAAATCTAGTGATCATTCAATATAATGTAGGTATAAGCTGATCGGCATTTAAAATGCATGTCCAAAACCAGACGATGATTGTGCCGCGCGAAGCGCGGCACAATCATCTTGCAACTTAAATGCACATTAGCTTAGTAAGGTGGAAGGGCGATCGCGAACAAATCTTTAACCTGCCTGATTACCGCGAATTAAAAAACGAACCTCTTCAAGTAAAACATTAAATCTTTGATCGCTTTCCGCTTGACGTTGCTTCAATAAATCCATTTCCTCATCAAAACGATCCATTCTACCTTGACTTTGTGCAGCCACCTGTAATAAAGCTTGAGCAGTTATTCTCAAACCATCTACACTATCCTTAACTTCAGTAATACCTTCTCGTAATTCAGTTACACTTTCTCGCAACCCAGTCACGGTTGAAGCCAATTCATCAAGCATTTCATCATTCCAACGTTGCACAGTCATAGTATCTTCTTGGTTATGAACTCGATACTGTACATTCTATATTACATTGACTTTTTCAGGCAATAGTCATTTTTTGGACGATCGCTGTTTTTTTGTGGAGTTGCGATCGCTTTTTGATTGAAGTGATGTTGGGGGCGATCGCTATTCCTTTTTGGAGGGGCGATCGCTTTTGATTGAGATGATGTTGGGGGCGATCGTTGCTCTTTTTGGAGAAAGGGCGATCGCTTTTTGATTGGGATGATATTGAGTGCGATCGCTATTCCTTTTTGGAGGGGCGATCGCTGGTTATGGAGAGTGGGCGATCGGTTAGAGTGCGAAAATATCGACTTATTATTTTTTGATATATATTAAGTAGATAAGGAACAGAAATTTTTGAATAAACTGAATTAATAAGCAGGAAATCAAACATATGGAAAAACTTGCAATTGCTACAATTCAAAGAGACTTGGTTAGCCTTATCAAGCGAGTTACTGAAGAAAATAAAATTTATGAAATAGAAAACGGCAGCACTTCAGCCGTATTAATTTCACAAAGAGAATACGAAAGCTTACAAGAAACTATAGAATTGCTCTCGATTTCGGGGTTAAGAGAAAGTTTGCAGCGCTCCCTTGAGCAGATTATAAATAACGAAACTTACAGCGATCGTAAAACACTCTGGCAATTGGTGGATTGGTTAGATTGAAGAAGTTTCAGGCGTAAATTGCCAAGAGCATACAAAAGCCGAACTTTTAGAGA
Organism: Pseudanabaena sp.; assembly: GCA_041687725.1. Taxonomy (GTDB): domain Bacteria; phylum Cyanobacteriota; class Cyanobacteriia; order Pseudanabaenales; family Pseudanabaenaceae; genus Pseudanabaena. The sequence continues at coordinate 11,776 of JBDNJN010000174.1, read as the reverse complement.
GTCTTCGTATAACCTTAAAGGAAATGCTTGAATTTAACTGTTAAAATGCAGATAGCAGTTACGACAGCGACTATGTAAGCCCCATGACATTAACCTACGAAAAAACCTTAGCAGATCGAGTCAGAGCAGATTTTGAGATTTTAGATCAAGAGGTCAATGGCAAGCCACTCATTTATTTTGACAATGCCGCCAGTTCCCAAAAGCCCAAATCTGTGCTTGATGCGTGGAAATATTATTACGAGCATGACAATGCCAACGTCCATCGCGGCGCACATACCCTCAGCGCGAGGGCTACCGATGCTTATGAAGGAGCGCGGGATAAAATTGCTAAGTTTGTGAATGCTCAGTCATCAGAAGAAATCATTTATACTCGCAATGCTACTGAAGCGATTAACTTGGTTGCCTACAGTTGGGGTTGGGCAAATCTGAAAGCGGGTGATGAAGTGATCCTTTCAGTCATGGAGCATCACAGCAATATCGTGCCTTGGCAATTGATTGCTCAACGTACAGGCGCAATTCTGAGGTTTTTAGAACCAAATAATGAGGGGGTATTGAGCATAGAGCATTTCAAATCTTTGCTCAATTCCAAAACGAAATTAGTATCGATTGTTCATGTTTCCAATACCCTTGGCTGCGTGAATCCAGTGGAAGCGATGATTCCCTTGGCTCATGCACAGGGTGCGAAAGTATTGCTAGATGCTTGTCAGAGCGTGCCACATATGCCAATTGATGTGCAAGCGCTTGATTGCGATTGGTTAGTCGCTTCGGGACATAAAATGTGTGCGCCAACAGGAATTGGCTTTCTCTATGGCAAGCGTGACCTCCTGTTAGAAATGCCTCCATTTATGGGTGGTGGTGAAATGATTTCGGAAGTATTTCTCGATCATTCTACTTATTCTGGTTTACCACATAAGTTTGAAGCAGGAACTCCTGCCATTGGTGAGGCGATCGCCCTTGGTGCGGCGGTGGATTATTTGACCGCGATCGGTATGGATAAAATTCATGCTTACGAACAGGAATTAATTAATTATTTGATGGATTATCTTGATGATATTCCTGACATTAAAGTTTATGGTCCTCGCCATCATCGCGCAGGTTTGGCAGCATTCACGATCGCCCACGGCATTCATGCCAATGATCTATCAGCGATGCTCGATCAAGATGGGATCGCGATCCGTTCAGGACATCACTGCACCCAGCCCTTACATCGCTTTTTGGGAATCAGTGGCACGGCTCGCGCCAGTGTCTATTTCTATAACACTAAAGCCGAAATTGATACTTTTATCGTTTCTCTTAAAGATACGATCGCCTTCTTCAAGAGCGTTATCTAACTCCTATGGAAAGAGCCTACTGGTTAGCCTGGTCACAAGTGCGCGGCATTGGACCAGTTTTGATTAAGCGAATTTATCAAGCTTTTGGTTCAATGTCTGAAGCGTGGAATGCAGTGCCGAAAGATTTGCAAGAAGTCGATGGCATCGGTGGGCAAACCCTTGATGCAATTCGGCAAGCTCAACGCGAAGTGGAACCAGTCTCTCTGTTAGCGGTGCATGAGCATAACAATCTTACTTTCTGGACACCAAGCGATCGCGAATATCCACAGTTACTTTGGGAGATTCCCGATCCACCGCCAATTTTGTATTATCAAGGTCATCTCACGCAATGGAATGAACGCAATACCGTGGCGATCGTTGGCACGCGCAGCGCTACGCCCTATGGAAAACGTTGGACAAAGAAACTCGTAACCGCCTTGGCTAACCGTGGTTTCACGATTATCTCTGGTATGGCAGAAGGTATCGATGGTGAAGCTCATAAAGCTTGTTTGGAAGTTGGCGGACAAACCGTGGCAGTGGTGGGTACGGGAGTCGATCGCATTTATCCCCACAAACACAAATCTCTGTACGAGCAAATTGTCGCTTCGGGGCTAGTCGTGAGCGAATATCCCCAAGGCACACCGCCCGACAAGACCCATTTTCCTGCGCGTAATCGGATTATCGCAGGACTCAGCCGCGTTACGTTGGTAATCGAAGCACCAGAGCGATCTGGCGCTTTAATCACCGCCTATCAAGCCAATGAATATGGGCGCGATGTCTATGCATTGCCAAATTCCCTTGATGTGAACGAAGCAAAAGGCTGCTTGAAGTTATTAGGCAAAGGCGCACAGGCGATTTTGGGCGTGGATGAGTTATTAGAAGCCTTGGGAATGTTGCCGAATTTAGATAAGCCTGCTCCTGCGATCGCTATTTCCGAGCTTCCCTTATTGCAACAAAATATTCTTCAAGCGATCGGTTTTGGCGATCCTGTCGGTTTAGATTCGATTGTGGAACAGACAAAAGCACCTTCGGGTGAGATTTTGGGGGCTTTGACTCATTTGGAAATTTTAGGGGCGATCGCGCCCTATCCAGGGATGCGATATCAACGTTTAGCGTAACCATCTAATTACTCAAAAACCCAAAAAGCTGTAGCGCACGCGCAGCGTGCGCTACAGCTTTTTGGGTTTATTTACTAGAATAAAAATCGATTTTTAGCTACTAAGCGAAAGCCCCGCGCTCTACCTGTACTGGCTGTGAGCGACGGGATGTAAGCGTGTAAATAGGACGGGTTCGATACCCGTCTTATTTACAATAATCTACGCTTTTAGGATTGATTTTTAAACTGCGTATTAATTCTCTTAAGTCACTTATCGTCACGATAACAGACGAGAAACTCGTCAAAGCTGAGTGATTTCTGTTGAATTGGTCGGTCGGTTGCGATTGTCATAGATCAACTTAGCCCAATTAATACATTCACTATATCGAAATCCTAAATGAGTTAGTGCGTCTCTTTTGGGCGCACTAACTCATTTGGTGCTATACGAGTCCTAAAGTAGAAGCAACCAAATGACCACAGGCAAAGCCCGAAAATGCCACAGCATTTAAACCCTGACCCGGGAAGGTGCTATCACCAACACAGTAGAGATCAGGAATCGATGTGCGATTGAAAGGCATTCCCAAAAGACCCCAAGGCTTACCTGATGGAATTGGACCATAGGTTCCATCCATGCGACCGAGAAAGCGGCGATGGCTGCGGGGTGTGCCGATTTCTTGATAGTCTAGACAATCTTGTAGTTTTGGGAAAATTGCTAACAGGCGATCGCATAATTTTTTTGCCGCTTGATTTTTCTTCTCTTCATATTCTGAAGGAGACAATCCTTCCCATTCACTGATCCAGCTAGGCGTGAAGGTATGCACAATATGATGTCCTTCAGGTGCAAGAGAGCGATCGAGCAAAGTGGGAATCGAGACAAAAATTGTGCCTTGTTCCCTTTGCATATCTTCCCAATCTTCTAGCAAAATGTGATGACAGGCAACATCATCGGGAATTGCTTCTGCTTTGACACCAAGGTGTAGACTTAAAAAACTTGGCGATTTTTGGTAGCGTTCTTGCCATCCCTTTTCACCGTTTGGTAAAGCTTCATCTTTGAGCAAGTTCCCAAAGGTATCCCAGCGTGTAGCATTGGAAACAACTTTTTTAGCGTAGAGAATTTCGCCATTAGCTAATTTCACCCCGATCGCCTCTTTACCAGATTTGGCTTTAGGAATAATCTGCGTAACTCTTGCGCCATAACGAATTTTGCTGCCTGCATTTTCCAAACCTTCGGCAAGTTTTTCCGCAATCTTACCCACGCCGCCTTTGGGATAGTTGATGCCGCCATAGTGGCGATCGCTAAATACCATCCCTGCATTAATCGCAGGAGTGCGCTCAGCAGGGACGACTGACCAGCAATAGCATTCCATATCGATGAATTGCAACAACTCAGGATCGCGAATATATTTCTTGGCAATATCTCCTGCATTTTGAGGCAAATAGGCGGCTAGTCCCAAACAAGCCAAAGGATTCTGAAAAAATACGCGCATCAGGTAGCGCCATTCTTCCAATGACAGCAACTCGATCGCATTTAAGCAATTAAAAATCTTCCAACATTCATCATAAAACTTACGAATGCCCTCGCGCTCATGGGGAAAGCGATCGCCTAATTCTTTTAAAAATTTTTCATAGTCGCGATGCACCTCGATTTCGAGATTATTTGGCAAATGATAATGAATCTGTACAGGATCGGCGATCGTCTCCATTTTCATATTCACCGCCGCCAATGCACGAGTGAGTAGGTTAGTCGTACCGCGATCGCCAAAGCCAAAAATCATCGAAGCGCCCACATCAAAGCGGTAGCCATTGCGCTCAAAATAGCCGCCACTGCCCCCTGCAATCAAATAGCGCTCTAGGACAATTACGCTTGCCCCTTTTGCCGCCAATTGCGTCGCTGTGACCAAGCCGCCAAGCCCTGATCCAATTACAATTACATCCGCATCGAGTGTTTGCGTCATTACATTTCTTAATCAAAGTCCCTAACTACTATACAATTTTAGAACTTATTGCGTTCTTCGTATCGTTAGTAAATTTTTCCTGAAAACATCCTTGATTACAATTATGATAAATTCTAATCTTTAGATAACTATGGTATTGCTGAATGAAATCTGGCTTGCGGAGTGGGCGGCTTATAAAATGGAAAGATGATCAGGGATTTGGGTTTATCCAGTCTGTAGATGGAAGTCAAGATGTTTTCCTGCATATCTCTGAAATTAAAGACTCAAATCGTCCTCCACAGATAGGAGACACAATTTATTACTATGTTGGCGCTAAAAATGGCAAAATTCATGCGAGCAATGCTTTTATTTTAGGGGCAAGAAACAAGGAAAAATCATCAAATCAAAAATCTGTGTCTAATAATGTCTCGTTCTCATTTCCATTTATATGGACATGTCTAATATCAATTTTACCTTTGCTTGGCTCTATTCATTTTGCATGGAAAACAGCCACCATATTACCGCCAACGAATCTGATCCCTCTTATTCTTTATGCTGGAATAAGTCGGATCACATTTACCCTATATGCTGACGACAAGTATCGAGCGGAACAGGGAAAATGGAGAACATCAGAAGCGACACTACATTTATTTGAGCTAATGGGTGGATGGTTGGGAGGATTTATAGCCCAACAAAAATTGCATCATAAAAACCGTAAAAGTTCGTATCAAGTTGTGTTTTGGGCAATTGTGATCATCCACCAAATTGGCTGGTTAACTTGGTTTCTTTTTCATAAGGCAATAATCCGTTAGTTGTAGACAGCTTGTCAACACTGCATTTGAGCTAATATCAGGCTTTAGTTACAGCGCAAAGCGCTGTAACTAAAGCCTGATAATGCTTTAAAAGTGCTGCTTTGCGGCACTTTTAAAGCATTATTTATATTACTCAAACTATCAATAGGCTGTAAACCTGTCGATCGCCTCAAATAATTCTTCAAAACCTTTAATTTGCAAGGCTTGCAAAAACTCGATCCTAATCTTGATCCTAATCTTGTCAGAAAAAAATTGCAAACAAGACAAAGTCTGTTAATGTTTGTCTTGTAAAAATTTCTCGGTATTGTGGGCGAGGTTATCCGTGAGTGAATTAAAACGCAAAGCAGCACTGCGAGAAGTTTCGATTTCGGCATTACCCGTTAATGATGAGGATGACCTTGATGCCCTCTTCAGGGACGACATTCTAGAAGAAAAAGAGATCTCCGAAATCACGAATATGCTACGAGATAATCCAGATATGTTTGTAGATGATTGGTCATTAGATGATCATGCTATCGATAAGCCTGAAATTATCGATAAAACTAGTGAGCTGCTTGCCGATCGCGATCGCTTGCAAAAAGAATTAGAATCCCTGCGATCGCAACATGAGTTTGAATGTGAATATGTCGATCAGCTAGAAAAAGAGGTTATTAGTGTTACTACCGATCGCGATCGTCAAGTCACAGAACTCAACATCCAAATCGAACAACTGCAATGCCAAAATACAGCCCTAGATATTTCACAACAAAGCCTAACTAAAGAACTTGAATCGGCTCAGAGACTGCTCAAAGAATCTGCTAACACTATTGAAATTGCTCAATCCAAGTTGGCAGAAGTGCGAACTCAGCGCGATCGATTTGAAGAAGAACTAATTAAACATCTTTCTAATCAAGCACAGATGCATCAATCCCTGCGGGGATTTGAAAATGAATATGTCAACGATCTGACGCGAGTGCAAGAATTAGAGCAGCAAATCGAAGAATTACAAAATCATGTTTTTCAACAGGCTACCAAGGCTTCTGAATATGAAGCAGCAGTTCAACATTGGAAAGAACAATCGGTACGTCATCAACATCATGCGCTACAACTGAGCGGTGCGTTAGATCGGTTGCTAGAAGAGAAGCCAGTTAAACACTTGACTCCATCGATTCAGCCGTCTAGTGAATCTACTTATGAGCATGAATATAGATCGGCGCGATCGCTTGAAACTCTCCCAGAAGCGAGACCAGAAAATGTGCCAGTCCGATCGCATCGCCCAAGCTCAAAAGTTGATTTGCCATCTTTTTTAGTTAGACATCGCTAATTTCGCGATCGCCAATTTCTAATGGTAAGCATACGGTGAAGCAACTACCTTCACTCACTTTGCTGTAAACATCCGATCAGAAAGCGATCAATGGCAAGGTCAAGATAAATGCTGTTTTGTATTAGCATTGGTTTAGTCGTTGATTTATGAAGATTTTGTCTAAAATGTCGGTCGATTATGACCTCGTTGTTATTGGGATGAGCGCTTATGCTCATAAATTAGCTAGCTTTGCCGCTCAACGGGGAGCCAGAGTTGCTTGGATATGGGATCAAGGAAATGATGCTTATATGAACATGGCTCAGATCCATCATATTTTGCAATTATTAAAAAACAAGATCAGCGATCGCCCCAAATCTGAGAGATTAAAATCTTTTGCTAAGCAAATTTTTTCGATTTTAAATGATTTTGGTGAAGCGGAAACGCTGGAAATAATGCAGAAAATCGGGGTCGATGTGATTGTTGGTGAATGTAAATTTCAAGGCAAATCACAAAATTCTCATATTCTAGAAGTCAGCGAAACGTCACAAGCCTCTAGAGATTTTTCTAAGCGGCGGTTAAGTTCACGAGCCTTTGCGATCGCTCATGATTGCCCCACGCCCCTACGAAAAATCTTCGGACTTGCCGAACATAACTATTTGACCGCAAATCAGCTATTACAATTAGAAAATTTACCTAACTCGATCGCCGTTTTGGGCAGCGATTCCCATGCTTGCGCGATCGCCCAAACCCTAAATTTTCTCGGTGTGCATACGCGCTTAATTACCGATCATAATCATATTTTGCCCAATGTCGATGTAGCGATCGCCCGTACTTTGCAAGCGCAACTAGAAGCCGAAGGGATCGAAATTTATACCAGAACTCAAGTAACGGCGGTAAGTGAAACTGAGAACAATCGGTCAAAGATCTGGATAGATAAGCAGACACTTGAATGCGATCGCCTACTTATTCCCTTAGCGCCTAGTGAGTTTAGCTTTACTAGCGATCATCATATTTATGAATGTCGTAACGATCAAGATATTGCCAAGATTGTCCGACAAACCTTGCAAACTAATTTTTGGCCGCCATCTATAACCTCAACGTCATCACTCACATTCGTCCCCACATCGCCGCCACTTGCTCAGATCGGCATGACTGAAATTTTAGCAAAACAAAAGTATGAACAAAGTTTATATATTTTCGATAGCTATCCTGAGAATGGCTTATGCAAGATTATTTGCGATCGGCATGGGCAAATTCTCGGAGCAAGCATGATCGGCGATCGCGCCAAGTTAGTAGTTGAAGCGATCGCGATCGCTATGCAAGGAAAAGTCAAAATTCAGAATATCGCTGTTTTACAAGAGTTAGAAATTAACGCGCAATGGGAAAACCGCGATCGAGATCAAGCTCAACTAGTTAAACGCAAAGATTGGTTTACTTTCCGCCGCGATTGGAACTTTTAGGCTTCCCAGCCAAAGAGTTAGCGTTGCGGCGCGAAGCCGCCGCAACGCTAACTCTTTGGTTCTATCAGTTAATAGCGCGAAGTTTAGTCGCTTTCAGCGTAAATTTGCCACCACTACTGCCACCAAATGACGAAACTCGGATAGTATAACTTCCTGCTTGGCGCACTTTAAAAAAGACTAATGAATTTGTATTTTCACCAGCAGCATCATCATTTTCAGCAATCACTTCCCCCTTACGATCTAACAAACTCAAGACAGTATCAAAGTTCTGAGAATTGACAGTAATTTCTAGACGATCATCTTTCTGAACTTCGATGATATAGTCACGGGCAAATCCTTTTTGACCTGTAGGAATATCTTTGTCAGTGAGCGTATCGTTAATATCCACGCCGCTATTAATTATATTTGGTTTGTATCCAGAAATAGGGATCTGGGCTGATAAATCAGGTGCAAAACTGGTTATACAAATCGCGATCGCACCCAATCCAATTACAATGCTGTTCGTGATTAATAAATATTGATAGCGATAATAATCAAATAATTTAAGGTGCTTCACGAGACTTCTTTTAACTCAGAAAATGTTAATTGTAGTTGAGTAGATTCTACTGTGGAATTAGATGCACTATTCGGGAATGGTACTTCTTTAATTGATGGAACTTTAATAGTTGGCACAATCTGAATCTTGCCATAAAATTCAGATTGAAATAATTCTACCTTTGACTGCGAAGACATCAGTAATAAACCCCAAAACACACCAACGCGATCGTTAAATACTTCAGCTAGGTCAGATATTTCAATCTCCTCATGGGGATGAAGCAAAAAATAACGCTCGATTTCCGTAACCATCTCCGACAGATTTTCTTTGTGAGCTAGCTGCGCGATCGCCTTCATCGCGTTTCGCCTTGCCACTTTGCCCTGCATCTGACGCTTAGCTGGTTTACTAGTTTTGCGATCAACTATTTCGGCGATCGCTTCAATCTGAGCAATTAACTCTTCTAGGGTAATCCGTCGCGCCTTGGGTGGCAGAGCGACAGGCAATCGGCGCAAACGCTTATCAAAATCTTTTGGTAAGCGCATTGAGTCGGAAATAGTCGCCGACTCTAAATCCTCAAGATCATCATCAAGGTTGTCTTCTTCCTCGTAGGCGGATTGGATATCCGACAATGAGTTTGCCTTCAGCAGTACCAACATCGATGCATAGAGCATCGCCTGTCCTGAATCATACAAGTCGCGGCGATCGCTGACAATTAACCGCGATAAAAAGCGATCGACAACATCGATCACCTGCACATCCCAAGGATTGATCTCGCCACGTTCGGCAAGGTCGATCAATAGGGCAATGGCATCTTTGGTGACTGATTCAGCGATCGATAGGGGCATGAAGCTTACGGGAAGCGAATGTTTAAAAATATCACTGATTGCAATTAAATGGCTAATAAAAGCCATAAAAAAGGATCGGCGCGTGTAGCCTGTTGAGGCTTTGAGTAGTACAGAATTTTTTAAAAAGTGCCGCGAAGCGGCACTTTTTAAAAAATTCTGGGTTTTATAACAGCGCTTTGCGCTGTAACGCCGATCCTTTTTTCATGAGGTTTTGGATTTATCTTCATCGATCTCAACATCGATCGCTGAAGCTGAAACTAAGCGCTTACGCTCCTCAACCTCAGAGCTTAAATTCTGCACAGTTTCCTGCAAATTCTGAATCTGCATATTTTTATTACGCATGACAAGGGATTTTTGCAATGCTGACCAAACGTTAAATATCCAAGCTAAAACCGCACCTAATCCCATCGATAAGATGATCTCGACCGCGATCGGGGCTTCAACTTTAAGTTGAGGAATGATTTGGATTGATGCAGGAGCAGTGTTTTGCAATGAGAACAGCACTAAGGCTAGGGCCACGACAAAAATAACGACAAAATTAAGCTGACGCACAGTAATTAAAACCAATTTCTCAATAGTTAGCTAATGGTTTATCAGACAACGCTCACAATGTCTACATGCAAAAAAGAGAAGACGCAAAGCGCTCTCTCTTTTTTGTGATTGATCAATTTAAACTTCGACCGTAGTTTCGACCGCAGTTTTGCGTACACCTGATATTTTGGAATTATTGTGTTTAATTTCCTCTTCAGTCAAAGGCACAATATGAATGTGATTAAATAAGGTTGTGATAAAGGTGAAAAGCAAAAAAGGCAATGATGTTACGACAATTAATCCAACTGCACCAAAGGAATAAATGGGCTTGCTCATCAGTGAGAGTGCCGAAGCGAGCGCGGCAAAAATCACGCCTAACCAGACAATTATCTGACCAAAAATATCGCTAAGAGTAAGGGTGCAAACAAAGCGATACTTACCAATGTCGTTCATCATATTTCACCTGTTAAGATAGTTTTTCAAGCTTTATTTAGTAAATTAATTTATTGTATTAAGTCTAAGTATACGAACCGTTTTAAAATTTTAGGGTTACGTTTTATTGAGAGTATTTTGTAAACCTCGGTTTAATTTTGAGTTAATTCTGGATAAAAATCATGTGGGATGAAATCGCGATCGCCATTTCGCAAGCAACGGACGAGAAATTTGTTAGCGATCGCCGCCAAGGGCAGTCGGGCGGATGCATCAATCAAGCAACAAAAATATCTGATGGTAAGCGTGATTTTTTTGTCAAAACCAATCGCGCAAATTTTTCGGATATATTTACAACTGAGGCGATCGCCCTCAATCAAATCTATGCAACCGATACAATTCGCGTGCCACAACCAATCTGTTGGGGCATCGCTGATGATGTGGCTTATTTGGTAATGGAAAGTCTAGAATTTGGCAGTCATCAAGATTGGGAAGTAATGGGCAGAAATTTGGCGGCAATGCATCGAGTAACCTGCGATCGCGGTTTTGGTTGGGAACGTAATAATGCAATCGGGGCAACGCCACAGATTAATCATTGGACAAAAGATTGGATTAGTTTTTGGGTTGAATATCGGCTTGCTTTTCAGATCAGTTTAGCAAAGCGCAAAGGTTGGCGATGTTTTCTTCCTGAAGAAAAACTCTATGGATCTCTGTCAAGATTTTTTGATAACTATCAACCGCAACCATCAATGGTACATGGCGATCTTTGGGGTGGGAATGCTGCCTTTGTCAATGGTGAACCTGTAATTTTTGATCCTGCCTTATATTTTGGCGATCGCGAAGTTGATTTGGCGATGACCGAATTATTTGGCGGATTCTCATCGCAGTTCTATCGCGCCTATCAAGTTGCCTATCCACTTGATGCAGGCTATCAACAGCGCAAAACTCTTTACAATCTCTATCACATTCTCAATCATTTCAATCTCTTCGGCGGTGGCTATGGCTCACAAGCCAATCGCATGATCGAGTCTATTTGTAACTGAAAAAGCTGTAACGCACGCGCAGCATAAATCACAGCTTTTTCGATTTCAAGGTTTTTATTCCGTGATAGTTTATAGGTATAGAAAGTTTGGCAAAACAAATAAACCGCAGGTAAGTCTCGTTTGCTTGTAAAGAATCTGAGAAGATTTGGCAGGGCTTGCGATCGCGTAAGCTACCATCAGATATACAGGAAAGAGCTTTACGCAAATTATGTCAACTTGAGGTATCAGATAATTTAGAAGATCTCCGTGTACCACCTGCAAATCATTTCGAGTCGCTATCAGGCGATCGCCTTGGACAGTACAGCATTCGCATTACGAAGCAGTGGCGACTGTGTTTTGTTTGGCAAAATGGGAATGCTTTTGACACTCTCAGCGCTGAAGCGACTGAGATTCCTGACTAGCCCATAGTTTGGACTTCAGAGGCGTAGTCAAAGCGCCTCTACTGATTCCACTTAGGTCTAAGCCTAGTGTTACCGCTACTTTTGAGAGAATATTTGCA
>JBDNJN010000173.1:0-3745 GCA_041687725.1 Pseudanabaena sp. | reverse complement strand
TGGTTAGCTGAAGCTTTTGGTCAATCTATGCTGTCGAAAAGAAAAACCTTATTTTCGGACTTACTTGACGACACAGAAGTTGTATGAGCCAAAACAGCCTAAAAAGGCACAAAGTCAACAGCCTAGGCTTAAGCCCCTTGTCTGTATCACCATGAAATTACAAGCAATCCTCATTGGTACGGCGGCGATCGCTGTCGTCATGGCTGTCACTAATCCCAGTAAAGAACGCTACATTGAGTATGCAACCGAGCAGTTTTCTGAAACAGGTAAAACTTCGATTTGTGCTGGAGATAATATCCCGATCGCGGCTCAGCAATCATGTAAGTTTGTCGTTTCTCAGGGAAAAGGGGTGATTAAAGCCTTAGTGGAAAACTCGACAAAGCAGCAAAATTTTGTAGTATTTAGTCTTTACGAAACTGATATTCCCAATAAAAAAGTTACGACGATCGCTGCTTTCGGTAATTTTTATATGTTCAAATAAAAAACAAGGGGCTTAAGCCCCTTGTTAACTAAGGATTGTCGTGATCAAATTTCTCTAGTAATTTCCAGACTGATTGCAAAAGCTTGTCGAGTCCTTTTTTAGATGCCGCCGAAATCGCGAGAATTGGTAGATCAAACTCTGAGGCGATCGCCTCTACATCTTCAGGTAACATCGCATCAATCTTATTCAAGGCAAGAATTTGCGGTTTGTCGGCTAAGCCATGCCCATAGGCTGCTAACTCTTCTTGAATTGTGTGATAAGCGGCAAGGGGATCATCTTGGGTGACATCGATCAAATGAATCAAGAGTTTAGTGCGTTCTACATGGCGCAAAAAGTCATGCCCTAAGCCAATGCCGTCAGATGCACCTTCGATTAAACCGGGGATATCGGCAAAAACGATGCCATCGCCTGAAGGTTTAGAAACTACACCCAAATTCGGAACGAGTGTGGTGAAGGGATAATCGGCAATTTTGGGGCGAGCGGCGGATACTACGGAGATTAGTGTCGATTTACCTGCATTTGGTAAACCAATGATCCCCACTTCAGCAATTAACTTTAGTTCGAGATAAAGGTTAAGTTCTTCACCAAGTAAACCAGGTAAGGCATAGTCAGGGGCGCGGTTTTGATTACTCAAAAAGTATTTATTGCCTAAGCCGCCTTTGCCGCCCTTTGCCACAAACAATGTTTGGTCAGCTTCAGTCAGATCGCCCAAAACTTCGCCCGTCTCTTCATTCATCACCACCGTACCGATGGGGACTTTGATCACGCGATCGCCGCCTTTGCGACCTGTCATATTACTGGGACCGCCACGTTCGCCATTTTCAGCTTTAAAAATATTCTCGAAGCGAAAATCTAAGAGTGTTTGCAAATCGGTTGTCGCTTGCAAAATCACCGAACCACCATGACCACCATTGCCACCCGCAGGCCCGCCCGCAGGCACATATTTTTCACGGCGAAATGCAACTAGCCCATCGCCACCATCGCCAGACTTGACATGTATCGTAACTCGATCAATAAAATGCATTGCTAACTCAATTACTTGCTCTATCTAACCCAGACAATCCACTTAACTTACAGGATTATCTTTACTGGTTTTATCTCTATTATGCAGTCACAAAGTGTAAAAGACAAAACAGAGAGTTAGCGCTTAGTGCTAACTCTCTGTTTTATGGGATTTGGCATTTAGTTTCGAGACTATAAGGATGATCGCGATCGCCACTTTCAATTTGTAAAGTCGGATGGTCGATACAAAAAAAGAAGTCTCGCATGGCGAGGTTTCTTTTTTATTCTTTGCTTATATTTCCAACTCTCACCCAGCCTTCTTCTTTGGTGTTTTCGTTTCTGACATAGAGCCATTCGCGATCGGGTGTTTCTTTGATTACGGCAACTTTGGTATTAAAGTCCGCACCACCAACGTTCTTGGCGGACTGACTAGGATCGGCGCGAAACACTAGACCGATGCTGGCATTCACCTTGCCCTGATATTTCGCATCAGTAGGTTTTGGCTTGGGTTTGACAGTTGGTTGAGGCATTACTGGCGCTTTAATCTCCGCGATCGGTGATTTTGGCGCAGGCGCAGCTTTAAGATCGTTAGTAAAAGAAGGTTTTTGGGGATGTTTTCTATAGGGCAAAACAACGTAGTACCAGCCTGTTGTGACAATTGCCCCGATCAGTCCTAGGCTAAAAGCTAAACTCGTACTCGATTTTGCAGTCTCTGGAAATCTCATTAAGGCGAACCAAAATCGATGATTGGTTGAATAGATTACCTTAAGTTCTCCAAATTTAACAGAAAATTTTTAAGTAAAAAAATAGAGGAAGCGCTAAAGGTTTCCTCTATTTTTTTAAATTATTGCTTCTAATGCGATCGCCCCGTCATTACTTACCCACGCAATTTGCGAAATACCACGCGATCGCGCATGATCGCGTACCAGTTCCTCAGCGCGAAATTCTAGTTCTAGCTCGATCGCTTCAACATCTGGATCTTGGCGTAACAAGGCGGCATGGGCAAAGGCGGCTTGCATTGCGTCAGGAGTTTTGGCAACGACTAAACAGCTAGAGGTGGCGAGAGTTTGCGGTAATCGGGATTGCAAGGCTTGTTGTAAGTCTTCAAGATTGAGGCAAAAGCCAACACTGGGATAGCTCACGTTTTGGGGATGGTAGACACCGAGAAGGCGATCGTAACGTCCGCCTTGAGCGACGACATAATTATTGCAAGCAACTTCAAAGACGATGCCCGTGTAATAGTCAAAGGCCTGCATAAAGCTGAGATCGAGAATTAGGCGATCGCCTGAAGTTAGTCCCGTACTTTCCCAAAGATCGATTAACGACTTGAGGTAATTAATTTCACCCGTCAGTCTTGATGTCCATGCACTATTCGCTAAGCGACTCAGGACATCTTTGGGCTTGCCACGCAGATCGACTAGTTCGAGGGCATAGCCTTTGACATCGGCGGGTAAATCCATCTCGGTGATGGCAATGCGATCGAGACTAGCGAGACATTGCCGCACTTTGGCACGATACTGCTCTGGCAGTAAGTCGAGCAATGCGCCTGTTAATCTGGCATCACCAAGGATGATTTGCCAATCTTGCAGTTCTACGCGATCGAGGCTTGCGGCTAAGAGCATCAAGATTTCGCCATCGGCTAGCAAACCTGACGCGCCCAGTAGCTCTACACCTGCTTGAAAGGATTCTTCTGAGGCGTTGTTAGCCCTGCGCCGAAACACATTGGCATTGTAATAAAGTCGCTGCGGACATGTGGCCACATTCTGCCCTAAACGTGCGGCATAGGCGCGGGCGATCGAGGCGGTAAATTCGGGGCGCAAGCCTAAAATATCGATGCTGTTGCTATGCAGTTGGATTACGGATTCAGGATCGACGGCTCCACCTGCGGTAAGCGATCGCAGATGTTCGACAGTTGGGGTAATGATGCGTTGATAGCCCCATGACTGAAAAACTTGTTGAACACGACTCTCGATCCAACTCTTTTGAGCAACATCTAGGGGAAGTAAATCTTTTACGCCAGTTGGCAGTTGATGCACCATACAATTCTCTTAGCCTTCACATGCCATCGTACCGTTAATCTTTGCAGAAATATTGTCCAGTTAGCAAGGCTGATTAACTGACAAAACAGGGCAACCGCACACGTTTCTTAACATTTTAATTTAGCTCATTTTCGGGAACGAGTTTTCTGGATTCCAGCGATTGAAGCTCGAAAATATCTTTGTAAAATCTTGATCAAGAATTTTAAATGGCTTGTTTTCTCTT
>JBDNJN010000172.1:0-25504 GCA_041687725.1 Pseudanabaena sp. | reverse complement strand
TGGTTAGCTGAAGCTTTTGGTCAATCTATGCTGTCGAAAAGAAAAACCTTATTTTCGGACTTACTTGACGACACAGAAGTTGTATGAGCCAAAACAGCCTAAAAAGGCACAAAGTCAACAGCCTAGGCTTAAGCCCCTTGTTATTGATTGCTCTAAAACAGAAGGAGCGCTTAGCGCTCCTTCTGTTTTAGGAAACTTTATGTTCCTTCAGTCCAAGAATTGAGATAATGAACTTGCTCAGGAGTAAGCGTATCAATCGTGAGACCCATCGCTTGCAACTTCAAGCGAGCAATCTCTTGATCGATATCTTTAGGAATTGGCACAACACCCGCAGGCAAATTACCCTTGTTCTTAACCAAGAATTCACAGGCAAGAGCTTGGTTGGCAAAGCTCATGTCCATAACGCTTGCAGGATGACCTTCTGCGGCGGCGAGGTTAACTAGACGACCTTCACCGATGACGATGATCGACTTGCCAGTCTTGAGGACATACTCTTGAGTGAAGTTACGCACAAAGCTAGCGGATTCGCTGAGGTCATTGAGAGAAACAAGGTCGATTTCCAAATCGAAGTGACCAGCGTTAGCCACGATCGCACCATCTTTCATGGTTTCAAAATGTTCGCGACGGATAACATGCTTGTTGCCAGTTAAGGTGATGAAGATATCGCCAATTTTAGAGGCTTCTTCCATAGTCATCACCCCAAAACCGTCCATAGCCGCTTCGATCGCTGCAACTGGATTGATTTCGGTAACGACTACATTTGCACCCATGCCGCGTGCGCGAAGAGCAACGCCCTTACCACACCAGCCATAGCCAGCAACTACGATGACTTTACCAGCCAACAAAATGTTGGTAGCGCGGATGATACCGTCGAGGGTGGATTGACCCGTACCGTAGCGGTTATCAAAGAAATGCTTGGTTTCTGCATCGTTAACGGCGATCGCAGGGAAAGTCAGTTTGCCATCACGGAACATCGCATTGAGGCGAACTATTCCTGTGGTGGTTTCTTCGGTGGTTCCGATGATTTCTGAAACTTGATCGGCGTGGTGCAATACAAGAGTTGTGGTTACGTCGCTACCATCATCAACGATGATGTGGGGACGGTGAGCCAGCGCCATTTCCACGTGGCGGTGGTATGTGGCGTTATCTTCCCCTTTGATCGCATATACGGAAATCCCGTGATCGTAAACCAAGGAAGCAGCAACGTCGTCTTGAGTCGATAGTGGGTTGCTGGCGATTAATACTGCATCTGCACCTGCGGCTTTGAGGGCGATCGCAAGGTTGGCAGTTTCAGTGGTGACGTGGCAGCAAGCGGCGATGCGGATACCTGCAAGGGGCTTCTCGGCTTCAAAGCGATCGCGGATTTGGCGCAATACGGGCATTTCACGGCTAGCCCATTCGATGCGTTGTTTGCCGAGTGGTGCAAGGCTGATGTCCTTAATTTCGTACTTAAGAGTCGCTGTTTCAGGAGCAATGGTAGTGGTCATGTATAAGTTAGAATTTTTACAAAATTTAACATTATTATATGCCAAGTTTTAAAAATAAAACAAGATTGCAGACTGAAGGGCTGCAATCTTGTTTTATCTAAAGAGGCGCAAAGCGCCTTTATGCATAATCCTGAAGTGCAGTTACAGAGATCGCCCCAGTTTGCAAAGAACGAATTGCGGCGATCGCCGCTTTTGCACCTGCAAGGGTGGTAATTACAGGGATCTTGTAAGCAAGAGCGGTGCGGCGAATCATTTTGCCATCGGCTTTCGCTTCTCCGCCACTGGGTGAATTAACGATCAATTGGATTTGACGGTTTTTCATCGAGTCACCAATGTGGGGACGACCTTCATGGACTTTGAGAACCTGCTTTGATTCGATATTGTTGCGGCGGAGGATTTTATAAGTTCCTTCCGTTGCCACGACTTTAAAGCCAAGTTCAATAAATGCTTCGGCAATCGTGGAAATACCGCTTTTATCGCGATCGTTGACCGAGATAAACACAGTTCCTTCTAGCGGTAAATGCGTTCCTGCACCAAGTTGCGCTTTGGCAAAGGCGCGTCCGAAGTCGGTATCAATGCCCATGACTTCGCCTGTCGATCGCATCTCTGGCCCCAAAATCGTATCTGTGCCAGCAAACTTCGCAAAGGGAAGTACGGCTTCTTTGATCGAGATATGTTTGGGAATTACCTCTTTCGTAAAGCCAAGATCGGCGAGGGTTGCACCTGCCATGATCCTTGAGGCATAGTTAACAAGGGGAATGTTAATCGCCTTGCTGACATAGGGAACAGTCCGCGAGGCACGAGGATTGGCTTCGAGGATGAAGACCTTGCTCTCTTTGAGATTGTTGTTATTCAACTGCACCGCGTATTGGATATTCATCAAGCCAATTACTTTTAAGGATTTAGCGAGGCTAATTGTCCATTCGCGGATGGTGGTGAGAACTCCAAGCGGTAAAGAAAAAGTAGGAATCGAACAAGCCGAATCGCCTGAGTGAATCCCTGCTTCTTCGATATGTTCCATAATGCCGCCGATGGTGACATTGCCAAGCTGATCGGCGATCGCATCGACATCGACTTCGATCGCCCCTTCTAGAAACTGATCGATCAATACAGGATGTTCTGGCTCAATGATGATCGCCCGACGCATATAGTCTTCGAGTTCGGCATCAGAGTAAACCACTTCCATACCGCGCCCACCGAGAACGTAGCTAGGACGGACAACGACAGGATAGCTGACTCGTTGGGCGATCGCCACAGCCTCCTCTTCAGAACGCGCTAAACCGTTGTTCGGTTGCAAGATGCCAATTTCTTGACAGATTGCTTCAAAGCGTTCGCGATCTTCGGCGATGTCGATCGAGTCGGGTGAAGTCCCCCAAATTTTCGTAGGAGAGTTAGTATCTTCGAGATATTTCAAAAGCGGAACTGACAACTTGAGCGGAGTCTGCCCACCAAACTGAATGATTACACCTTCAGGCTGTTCGGCTTCAATGATGTTCAGCACATCCTCGCGGGTGAGTGGCTCGAAATAGAGGCGATCGCTAGTGTCGTAATCGGTGGAAACAGTCTCAGGATTTGAGTTAACCATGATCGTCTCAAAACCTGCGGCTTGCAGGGCATAGCTGGCATGACAACAACAATAGTCAAATTCAATCCCTTGCCCAATTCGATTTGGGCCACCACCAAGGATCATTACTTTGCGCTTCGTGGAAGGTAGAATTTCAGATTCTTCTTCGTAAGTAGAATAGTGGTAGGGAGTGAGCGCTTCAAATTCAGCCGCGCAGGTGTCTACGGTTTTGTAAGCAGGAATGACACCAAGATCTTTGCGATAAGCACGAACCACATCTTCATTTGTGCCAGTGAGATAGGCGATCTGGCGATCGCTAAAGCCCATGCGCTTCGTTTCCAGCATCTCTTCTTTGAGAATACTTTCGAGTTTGCGCCCTTTGAGCGAAAGTTCGACATCGGTGATCTCGCGCATTTTTTGCAAGAACCAAGGATCGATATTTGTTAGTTCAAAAATGGCTTGGACAGATAGCCCTGACAAAAATCCATCACGAATCGAAAATACGCGATCAGGATTAGGAACGCGCAAACTATATTTGATTTTATCGAGATCGGGTAGTGTTTCTTCGCGATCGCCGCCAAAACCAAAACGACCAACTTCAAGCGATCGCAGGGCCTTTTGAAATGATTCTTGGAAAGTCCGCCCGATCGCCATCGCTTCACCGACAGATTTCATCTGGGTGGTTAAGACTGGCTCAGATCCCGGAAATTTCTCAAAAGCAAAACGAGGAATTTTGGTGACAACATAATCAATAGTTGGCTCAAAACTGGCAGGAGTTTTCTTGGTGATGTCGTTAGAGATTTCATCAAGGGTATAGCCAACTGCGAGTTTTGCTGCAAACTTGGCGATCGGGAAGCCAGTCGCTTTTGAAGCAAGCGCCGAACTACGCGACACGCGAGGATTCATTTCAATTACGACCACATCGCCATTTTCAGGATTGATCGAGAATTGAATATTGGAGCCACCAGTTTCGACACCGATTTCGCGAATAATTTTGATCGAATAGTCACGCAAGCGCTGATATTCTTTATCCGTCAAAGTCTGAGCAGGTGCAACCGTAATCGAGTCGCCCGTATGGATACCCATCGGATCAATATTTTCAATACTGCAAATAATCACCACGTTATCGGCAAGATCGCGCATCACCTCTAGTTCGTACTCTTTCCAGCCAATCAAAGATTGCTCGATCAAGATTTGCGAAACAGGGCTAGCTTCTAAACCAGAGGCACAAATTTCTTCAAACTCCTCTTGGTTGTAGGCAATGCCGCCACCAGTGCCGCCCATTGTGAAGGCAGGACGGATAATTAGAGGGTAAGAGCCAATTTCTTGGGCGATCGCGCGGGACTCTTCCATGGTTGTCCCTAAGCCCGATGGACACATGGCAACGCCGATGCGCTCCATCGCCTCTTTAAATAGCTTGCGATCCTCAGCCATTTCGATCGCTTCTAATTTCGCGCCAATCAATTCCACGCCATATTTTTCGAGAACGCCCATCTTAGCCAGTGCTACGGCTGTGTTTAAAGCCGTTTGTCCGCCCATAGTCGGCAAAATTGCATCAGGACGCTCTTTTTCGATGATCTGCGCGACTACTTCGGGCGTAATTGGCTCAATGTAGGTGCGATCGGCTGTAGCGGGATCGGTCATGATCGTCGCGGGATTAGAGTTAACTAGGATCACGTAATAGCCCTCGTCCCGTAGAACCTTACAGGCTTGGGTTCCCGAATAGTCAAATTCGCAGGCTTGTCCGATTACGATTGGGCCAGCCCCAATCAACAAAATCTTGTGAATATCATTACGGCGGGGCATAAAATCTTATATTTCGTAGTTAACTCGCAATATATTTTATAGCCTCATGGCGATCCTTCAGTATGTAGCGCATGATGCGATCGCGTTGTGTAGTTGGTAATAATTACAAATATTTTTTTTTAAAAGCAGCAAACCCGAAAGCCCTGTGGCACTTGCTGAGCATGTGCCACAGGGCTTTCGGGTTTGCTGCTTTATGATTTTTTTTCATCAGTTTCAGTAGAAATATAGTTAAGCTAGTAATCGCGATCAACTAGCCATATTTTTTCATGTCATCTCGATCCACCAATCTTTCGCGTATGCATACTTACTGGCAAAGATTTCTGCCTTGGCTAGAGTCCTGCGCGATCACCGCTTGGGGAATCCTACTTACAAAACTCTGGCTGTCTGGACAGTTATATCTCTTAATTCATCCCAACTACATTCCACTAACAGTGATCGCTGCTTTAATACTGGTCTTTGTCGGTGGTGCGGAGGCTTGGCGCGTCGCGAAACGGGCGAGAGGCTATAGCAATAATCAACAGCACGTTACCCTAATCAAGCCATCTTTGAGCAGCAGTTTACTTTTAATTGTCGCGATCATCGCTTTATGTATTAATCCGCGCCCTTTCACTAGTGAAAAAGCAATCCATCGCGGCGTAATTGAAAATATTGCTGATGCTCGCACTATTCCTAAATCTTTTCGCGCTAGCAACCGCCCTGAAGAACGAAGTCTCGTCGAATGGGTACGCACGATCAGCGCCTATCCCGAACCTGATGCTTATAAAGGACAAAAGGTGAAACTTACTGGATTTGTTGTCCATGCTCCCGATCAGCCAGACAATATGTTTTTGATTACGCGCTTTGTGATTACCTGTTGCGCTGCCGATGTTTATCCTGTCAGTCTGCCTGTCAAGATCACGGGAAGTCGTGCCAGTTATCCCCCCGATCGCTGGTTACAAATAGAAGGTCAAGCAGACGTAGAAACTACAGATGGAAATCGCCAAGTCGTGATCGTAGCCAATAATATTACGGTGATCGCCGAACCTAGGAATCCCTACGATTATTAGGCAGCTTTTACAAATAACTCAAACAGGCACTCGAACAGACAAGGGGCTTAAGCCCCTTGTTGAAGCCAAGATAGTTCTATCCGAAACTGAGTATTCTCTGCTCGAACAGACAAGGGGCTTAAGCCCCTTGTTGAAGCTATTGAAAATTGCCGTTGTCACTAACTTATTTTTACGAGAAGATTAAGCCAAATCAAAAACGAGAATTTCACTATTGCTTTGAGCAATCAATGGTAAATCGCCAACGCGATCGCTAGAAATAGCATCACCAGCATTGAGCAAGCGATCGCCTACCATTAAACTACCGCTTGCGACTTGTATCCATACATAGCGATTCTGATTAATTGTATGCGTCACCTCTGTCCCATCTTCGAGGATTGAGGCATAGATAAGAGTATCTTGATAAATCGTGACCGAGCGATCGCGTCCATCGGGAGAAGCAATCAACCGCAATTGGTTAAGCTTCTCTTCTCTTGAGAAAAAGATTTGTTCATAACTAGGCTTCACATTTTCTTGATTCGGCACAATCCATATTTGCAATAAATGAGCCGATTCTGTTGGTGAAGGATTGAACTCACTATGGGTAATCCCTGTTCCTGCACTCATCCGTTGCACATCACCAACGCGAATAACTGAACCATTGCCCATGCTGTCCTTATGCTCTAAAGCGCCATCAAGCATATAGGTAATGATCTCCATATCACGATGGGGATGAGTTCCAAATCCCTTGCCACCAGCAATCTGATCTTGGTTAATTACGCGCAATGAGCGGAAAGCCATGTGCTGCGGATCGTAATAACTAGCAAAAGAGAAGGTGTGATAACTATCGAGCCAGCCGTGATTTGCATGTCCTCTTTCTTCTGATTTACGAATAGTTAGCATGATTTTATTTCAAATATGTAATGTGTAGATTCGTGACAAATCAAATATAAGTAAAGTATGCACTTTTTTATAAGGTACATACAAAAAGGATACTACAAATAAGTAGAAATGCATTTCAGATGAGTATATTTAAGTAGCTCTGTGGCTCACGCGGCGCGTGCGCCACAGCTTTCTGGGTTTTGGTTTTTATTATGCCTAGCTACTTATCGCCAAGTGTGAGATGGAACAAGTCCTAGTTTCTATTGATTCTTGTTACTGATGATACTTTTCTGAAATCATAGAAGCCGCTTAATAAATATAAATAGATTTATTTCAGTTTGATTAACAAAGTTTATTGATCAAAATGAAATAACAGCTAATTTCAGCAGTTACTTTTGATTTCTCATGCGTTTGGAACAGTTACAAGCTTTTTTGGCAGTGGTGGAAACAGGCAACTTTCAGCAAGCAGCACAGAAATGCGGGGTTAGCCAATCAACCATCAGCCGACAGGTGCAGTCCTTAGAAGCAACTGTCGGCATATCGTTGTTTCATCGTCAAGGTAATGCCAAGTTAACATTGGGAGGCGATCGCCTCCTGCCCCATGCCAAGAGAATTTGTCAGATATGGGCAACAGCCGAGCAGGAGTTGACCGATTTAAGCGCAGGTAAACAAACTGAACTTTGTGTAGCGGGGATTCCTTCGGCTTGTGCTTATCAGTTACCGCCAATATTACAAGAATTTGCTAGAGCCTATCCTAATGTGCAGTTGCGCGTGACCACATTGGGAAGCGATCGCGCTCTGAAGGTTCTCAAAGATGGCTTGATTGATATCGCGATCGTGATGAATAATCCATTTTTAACTGCGAGTTCGGAAATGGTAGTTGAGCGACTGTATGAAGAAAAGATTCAATTATTACTACCTGCAAAACATCCTTTAAATAAAAAAGAAGTTTTAACTTGGAAAGATTTAGATAACTGTCCACAGGCTGTATTTAAGGATGGTTACGGATTACAGCGCCTTGTCCAAGACCAGTTCAATCGTCAAGGAATTTGCTTGAACGCTGCCCTTGAACTAAATTCTCTGGAAGCTTTTCGAGGTGTGGTCAAGCAAGGAAGTTTAGTGGCGCTATTACCTGAAACCTTTTTAGTTGAATTAAATCACGATCCAGATTTGATAGTGCGATCGCTAAATGAACCAAGTCTGACTCGTGAAATAGTCTTAGTAACAACCAGCGATCGCATCAAGATCCCCCCCATTCAATATTTTTGCAAGCTTGCTGGTCGAATGATTCAACAAGAAGTCCCGATGTTAAATGCTCTATAGATTTTTCAAAAGCTATGGCGCACGCGCATCGTGCGCTATAGCTTTTGGGGTTTAGGCTATAATGCAACATCTAACCGACTTTTGCATTAAATTCACCCGTAGAGTAATGAGTAACGAATTTCGCGAATTTTTGCGTAAAGTTGGTAGCGGTACACATACCAGCAAAAGCTTGACGCGCCAAGAATCTGAAGCTGCCACAATCATGATGTTGCAAGGAGTCGCGACCCCTGCTCAGATTGGCGCATTCATGATCGCCCATCGAATTAAGCGTCCAACTGTGGATGAGTTAGCAGGAATGCTCGATGCTTACAAATTATTGGGGGCAAAGGTAGAAGCGATCGCCTCAAACAAACAAGTATTAGTGCTGGGATCGCCCTATGATGGCAGATCGAAGACAGCGCCAGTTAGTCCAGTCACGGCGATCGTTTTGGCGGCGGCAGGGATTCCTGTATTGATGCATGGCGGCGATCGAATGCCAACTAAAGAGGGATTACCTTTTATCGAAATTTGGCAAGCATTAGGCTTGAATTGGCAAGATTTGACCATTAAGCAAGTACAGCAAAATCTAGAAACCCATAATTTTGGGTTTGTCTATTTACCCAAGCATTTTCCCCTCGCCCAAAGTCTAGTTCCCTATCGCGAACAAATCGGTAAACGTCCGCCCTTCGCCACCCTTGAGCTAATGTGGTCACCCTACCAAGGCAATCAATTTATCGTGTCAGGGTTTGTCCATCCGCCGACAGAAACCAATATTCGCGAAGCTTTTGCACAGCATGGCATTACCGAATTCGCGACGGTCAAAGGTTGGGAAGGTAGTGTGGATTTGCCCCGATCGCGTACAGCGATCATCGGTATCAATCATGGCGATCGCTTTGAGCGCTTGACCTTATCGAGCCGTGACTATGGATTTAGCTCAGAAGATCCTGCGATCGCTGATGCTTCGGAAATGGCGGCGAAAATTATCTCTGCACTCAAAGCGGAACCTTCTGAATATCTCAACTCCGTATTATGGAACTGTGGATTTTATCTCTGGCTTTATGGAGTGCATGGAGAGATTAAAGAGGCGATCGCCCATGCTCAAGAAATTATTAGCAGTGGAACGGCAATGCAGAAATTAGAAGATTTAAAATCTTAACTTAGAAGTTAAGTGTAAATATCATTATACTGAGAAAAAAGCCTAAACATATATGTCAAAAAAAATTATCAGTCTTTTCTCTGGTGCTGGTGGTATGGATATTGGATTTCA
This sequence comes from Pseudanabaena sp., assembly GCA_041687725.1. Taxonomy (GTDB): domain Bacteria; phylum Cyanobacteriota; class Cyanobacteriia; order Pseudanabaenales; family Pseudanabaenaceae; genus Pseudanabaena. The sequence continues at coordinate 16,174 of JBDNJN010000172.1, read as the reverse complement.
ATCAGCAGGTTTTGAAACTGCTGTTGCAGTCGAGCAAGATCCATCATGCTGTGCGACATTAAGAAAAAATATGCCAAATGTCATAGTAATTCAAGGTGATATTAATAAGATTTCCACGCAAGAAATACTAATAGCTGGGAAAATGTCTCCATTAGAGCCTGCTCTAGTAGTGGGTGGTCCCCCTTGTCAAAGTTTTAGTCTTGCGGGTAAACGAATGGGCATGGAAGATCCTCGAGGGAAATTAGTAATGGAATACATAAGAGTTGTGCGAGAATCTCTACCTGTTGCATTTGTAATGGAAAATGTCAAAGGAATGGCAAATTGGGCTGGCGGAGCAGCACTAGATGCTATATTACGGGAAGCGTCACAGGAAATTAGCTATGATGGTAATGTGTATAAGTATGAATTATCTTATGAGATTTTAAATGCTGTTAGTTATGGCGCTCCTCAGTTTAGAGAACGAATTATTATCGTAGGGAATCGTATAGGAAAAAAATTTAACTTCCCAATACCAAGTCACTCTACTCCTTCGGAGATTCAAATGGATTTATTCAGAAATCCATTAAATCAATGGACTACTGTATGGAATGCGATCGGGCAACTACCACCTGCTGAAGAACCATCGGAAACGGCTCTGCGTGTTTCAGGGACAATTAAGGAAAGAATAGTCAATCATGGATATTAAAAACCATCAAAAAACCGCCCATGCACCTTCTACAATCGTTAAAATCCAAGCTGTATCTATTGGTAAAAAGTTAAGCGAAGTTGCACAAACCTTTGGATCTACATATCGGCGACTAGATCCTAACAAGCCATCACCTACGGTAACAAGAAGTGGCTATAGAGATTTTATTCACCCATTTGAAGATAGGATGCTTACCGTTAGAGAGTTAGCTTGTTTACAAACTTTCCCAATTAGTTGGGAATTTTTAGGGACAAGGTTAGATTCTTATAGTAGTAAGCGAGATGTCTCTATGACCCAGTTTGGTCAAGTGGGTAATGCAGTTCCACCTGTTCTGGCTGAGGCAGTAGCACAAGCAGTCATGGAACAATTCTTTAAGGAAGATATGGATGAATAATTTATATGTGACATCTGCTGATAGTCTCATTACGACACCTGAATCTAGGAGAAGCGGCTTTCTAGATTATGCCTTGCGTAGAAATAAGGAATCAATTCTTTTTATTGACAAAGCAAAAGCACTTAAATCTATCCTGCAAGCACACAGCAGTCAACCTCAAGACATTCTAGATATTGTCAAAATTCGCGAAAGTTTACTAGAGGCTGCTGGTGTATCAGTTAAAGCCAAAGCTCACTTATCTAATTTAGATAAAGATAGATTACTAGCTGAGTTTGTCGATAAAGTTTTAATTTCTTGTGGGAAAGATTACGTTGACGAGATTATTTACCGATATCTTTTAACTTCAGGTGATGCACTTGGCGGCAAAATGCGAAATATTATTGGCTCTATTGCTAATGAAAAATTTAACCGTTTTGTGATTTCTCAACTTCAAGTATGCAGCATTAATTTTTCTTTTGCTACTAAAATTAGTGATTTTGTTGATGGAGAAAACTATACAGTAGCTATAGCAGAATCTATTAAGGCTATTAGGTGGCAGGCAAATAATGATGAGCAAAGGATGCTTATTTATAATGTCAATGTTCCTCAAGTAAGTAAAAATATTGATATTGTTTTGTTGAATAAATTTTCGGAAGCTACAAAGGGCGCAAGTCTTAAAACCGTTCTTAATGATCCAACCAACTACTTAGTAATTGGTGAATTGAAGGGCGGGATTGATCCTGCTGGAGCCGATGAACACTGGAAAACAGCTAATACTGCGCTGAGTCGAGTACGCTCAGTTTTCAGTGAGTTGCCATTAATTTTTATAGGATCTGCCACTGAAGCGGCAATGTCCATAGAGATATTTGATCAATATCAAAGTGGAAACCTTGCAAATTGTGCAAATCTAACAAATGATGATCAGATCTCTACATTGTGTGAATGGTTAATAAGTTTATGAATCAATATTTTGCGACTGTGGCGAGAGGCTTAGAAGCCCTTGCAGCACAGGAATTAGAACAACTAGGCGCTCATTCCGTTGAAGCGGGGTTTTGTGGTGTCAGCTTTGAAGGCGATCGCACTTTACTTTATCGTGTCAATCTCTGGGCGCGGCTACCATTTCGGATCTTAATGCATGTCAATCAGTTTGATTGTCTTGACTCTGACGATCTTTATCAAGGGATTAAAGCGATCGACTGGTCAGAATTTTTAACGCCTGAAATGACTTTAGCGGTGAATGCCACTGGCAAAAACGATCACCTCAATCATACGCATTTTACCGCGTTACAAGTCAAAAATGCGATCGTCGATCAACAGAAGGATACATTTGGCGAGCGATCGGATGTAGACGTGCAGGAAGCCGATGTACGGATCGGCGTGCATATTGATGACAATGGTTGCACCGTCAGCCTTGACAGTTCTGGCAGTAGCTTGCACCGTCGCGGTTATCGCCCCGCCGTAGGAGCCGCCCCACTAAAGGAATCCCTCGCCGCCGCCTTAATCCAGATGTCAGGTTGGCAACCCGACCAGATGTTTTATGATCCCCTCTGTGGTTCAGGAACTTTGCCATTAGAAGCCAGTTTAAAAGCTCTAAATATTGCTCCTGGAATGTTCCGCGAGAGTTTTGGCTTCGAGACTTGGTTAGATTTCGATCAAGAGCTTTTAGCGAAACTAATTCAAGAAGCGGATGATAGTCGTTTAGATACTTTGCCTGCGCCAATCTGGGGTAGCGATCGCAATCCCGAAGTCGTCGATCAAGCAATTATTAATTCTAAAAATTGCGGCTTATCTAATCATGTCTATTTCTCAGCATTAGACCTTGCGGAAGTAGTTGCTCCTGCTGATAGTGGCGTTCTATTCTGTAATCCTCCCTATGGCGAAAGGTTAGGAAGAGATAGCGATTTGGGCGCTTTTTATAAGCAATTAGGGAATGTTCTCAAGCAGCAATTTAAGGGCTGGACAGCTTTTGTACTAAGTGGCAATAAAGAGCTATCGCGAACAATTGGACTAAAATCAGCCCAACGCACGGCAGTATTAAATGGAACATTGCCCTGTCAATTAATGAAATATGAATTGTATTGATTATGTTACGAATTACTGAAATCAAACTACCCCTCGATCATCCTGAAGATGCTCTCAAATCTGCCATTCTCAAAAAATTGCAAATCTCTGCTGACGATTTAGTTAGCTATTCTATTTTTAAACGTAGTTATGATGCGCGAAAAAAAACAGATATCTATTTAGTCTATATCGTTGACGTGGAAACAACGCAAGAGCAGAAACTTAGCGATCGCTTTCAAAAAGATCCCCATGTCAAGCCCACTCCAGACATGAGTTATCGATATGTTACAAAGGCTCCCACCAATTTTGCGAATAATCCCGCAAATCGTCCAATCGTAATCGGTATGGGACCTGCGGGAATGTTTGCGGGGTTGATGTTGGCGCAAATGGGATTTCGCCCGATTATTTTAGAACGCGGTAAAGCAGTACGCGATCGCACTGCTGACACCTTCAATTTCTGGAAAGGAAGAGCCGAATTTAATCCTGAATCCAACGCTCAATTTGGGGAAGGTGGCGCAGGGACTTTTTCTGATGGCAAGCTCTACAGCCAAGTCAAAGACCCGCAGCATTATGGACGCAAAGTCCTTAATGAATTTGTGAATGCTGGCGCATCCTCTGAAATTTTGTATATCAATAAACCGCATATCGGCACACTTAAACTTGTCGGCATCGTCCAAAATTTTCGCGCCCAAATCGAAGCTCTCGGCGGCGAAATCCGTTTTCAAAGTCGTGTGGAAGATATTGATATTCAAGATGGCAAAGCGCGGGGAGTTATGCTTGCAAATGGTGAATATCTTGAAGGTAATCACATCGTTCTCGCTGTCGGTCATAGCGCCCGTGACACATTCCAAATGCTTAGCGATCGCGGTGTATATATCGAAGCCAAACCATTCTCCGTCGGCTTTCGGATTGAACATCCGCAAGATCTAATTGACCGCTCCAGATTTGGCGATTATGCAGGAAATAAAACCTTAGGTGCAGCCGACTATAAACTGGTTCACCATTGCCAAAATGGACGCTCTGTTTATAGCTTCTGTATGTGTCCAGGGGGGCTAGTCGTAGCGGCAACTTCCGAAGTTGGTCATGTGGTCACAAATGGCATGAGTCAATATTCGCGCAATGAACGGAATGCTAATAGTGGCATTGTCGTTGGCATCACACCCGATGATTATCCAGCCCATCCCCTTGCAGGTATTGATTTGCAACGTCGCTTAGAGTCCCGCGCTTTTGAGCTTGGTGGTGGAACCTACGCCGCCCCAGCCCAATTAGTCGGTGATTTTCTCGCCGATCGTCCTTCTCAAAATCTTGGTAAAGTACATCCTTCCTACGGTCCTAATATCCATTTGTGCGATTTGAGCGAGAGTTTACCTGACTATGCGATCGCTGCTATCCGTGAAGCTCTTCCCGCCTTTAACAAACAAATTAAAGGTTTCGCGATGGATGATGCGATGCTGACAGGAGTGGAAACGCGCACATCTTCGCCAATTAGAATTAAACGCAATGATAATTATCAAAGTCTAAATGTCGAGGGTCTATTTCCGACTGGGGAAGGTGCAGGATATGCAGGTGGTATTCTTTCGGCTGGGATTGATGGAATTAAGGTGGCGGAAGCTGTGGCTTTGAGTATTTCGGGGAAAATGTATTAGCGTAGCACAAACGTCTCGCTTGCATTATTACGGTCATGCAGGCAGGATGCCTGCGCTACTGCTCCCATTGAGACTAATTAATCCTCTTTTCGTTCTACAGATCGCCACCAACGGCTGATGGGAAAGTAAACCACAGGCGACCATAAACTACTCAAAATTGCGGAACTAAGCGCAATTCGTTGTTGCAAAACCCAGACATTATCCATCTTTGCGCCCATCAAAGTTAGCTGGACTGCGTGCATAGTCTCCACAATTACCGCCATACCAAAGACGATTAAAGCGATCGAAATAAAATCCTCTTGTATATATCGCTGCTTTTGCAAAAGTGAAGTGATTCCACCCGCGATCGCTAATCCCAGTACATGAGTTGGCGCAATGCCCACATCAACAAACGTCATGCCATCTTGGATCATTCCCAAGGCAATACCTGCCATCACCGTCAAAAATACAGGACGATTGACGCTCCATGTCACTAACCAAATTAACAACCAATTTGGCGCAATTCCTACCAAGGTCATACCCGGAAATCTGGTGTACATCCCCAAAATACATATCAGCAGTGAACCAATTGTCACAGCCCAGTTTAAAAGCTTTATTGATAGAGAAACCTTGCGATCGAGCATTTATAGTTTTTCTTGAAAGGGATATACTTTCACATAATCTAGTAATCCAAGTGGCGTTGAGAACTCAACAATCGCTTCAGGAGATGGTTGCTTATCGAGATTCATTGATTTAATCCGACCAACGGGGATGTTTTCAGGAAATAGGGTACTGAACTGAGAAGTATTGACAATGTCACCAACTTTGACATCGGGATCGCGCTCAAAAAACTCTAAAATCGCAGTATTTTGGCTTTGCCCTTTCAGCATCCCACTAAAGCGACTACGACTAACAACTACGCCAACTTGACTATTAGGATCGCTGACTAGCAAAATAAGACTGCTGTTTGGTGAAACATGCATCACCCGTCCCACTAATCCACCAGGAGCAACAACCACAGAGCCTGCCTTAATGCCATCATTACTACCCTTACCAATTAAAAGTTGATTCCACCACGAATCAGCCCCACGACCAATTACCGCCGCCCAAATTCCAGTATCTGTAGGATTTATTTTTACCTTCAGAATCTCTTTCATACGCTGATTCTGCGACTCTAGCTCTGTCAAGCGATAGCGCAGTTCACGTACTTGAGCATCTTCTAAGAGTTCTTGCTTTGATACGATCGCCTGAAAGGGGCGGCTGAGAAACTGGTAGGTTTCCATAATTGCCACGCCTTGGGTTTGGCGGACAAACCATGCCAAACCCAGACCAACAGTAACAACAGCAGTTTGGAAGCTATAGCGCTCCCACCAACTACGAATTGAATCCATGAAAAATTTACCTATAAACTTTTCAAGCGACTGGTTAGTACACGACCAAGATTTTTGTAATCTTCGAGCACACGACCAGCACCAAGTACCACACAGTCCAAAGGCGCTGGGGCAATATGAGTAACAATGCCTGTCTCGTGGCTGATCAAGGTGTCAATGCCATTTAACATCGCGCCACCACCAGCTAACATGATGCCGCGATCAATAATATCGGCAGCAAGTTCAGGAGGTGTACGCTCTAGAGTCCGTTTCACAGCTTCAATAATTACCGATAGTGGCTCACTCATACTTTCACGTATTTCTGAAGACTTCACATTGACAGTACGAGGTAAGCCCGACAATAGGTGCAAACCTCTCACCTCCATTGAAGCTTCTTCTTTGGTTGGGTAAGCCGAACCAATTCTAATCTTGATCTCTTCAGAAGTGCGCTCCCCAATAACGAGGTTATGGACGGTCTTCATGTATTTCATGATTGCTTCGGTGAGTTCATCGCCTGCAATACGCACAGATTCACTCAAAACGATCCCCTGCAAACTCATGACCGCAACTTCGGTAGTACCACCACCAATGTCGATGATCATGTTGCCTGTGGCTTCACTTACAGGCATTCCTGCGCCGATTGCGGCTGCGATCGGTTCATCAATCGGATAAACTTCACTTGCGCCAGCACGACGGGCTGCATCCATGACCGCACGCCATTCCACACCTGTCACGCCGCTCGGAATACCGATCGCAATGCGTGGATTAAAAATCCCTTTCTTAACTTTTTGGATAAATGAACGCAGCATTAACTCCGCAGAGTCAAAATCAGCGATTACCCCGTCTTTGAGGGGGCGGACGGCAATGATGTCACCAGGAGTGCGACCGATCATCTTATTGGCTTCATTTCCGACTGCGTAGGCAGTCTTATCTCGTTGATCGATCGCGACAACTGATGGCTCTTGCAGAACGATACCTTCACCAGACACATAGATTAATGTGTTGGCAGTACCGAGGTCGATGCCGATGTCTCTTGTAAAATGGCGTAATAAACCCACAGTCAACTCTTCCAGTGGTCAAACTAGCTATATCGTCTTAACATTTTATTACGATTGTTGTCACTTAGTCTAGCTTTTTCAACTATTCTCGGAATTCTAATTATAAAATCAGGTTTGGGGTTTGCTGCTACAAACCCCAAACCTGATTTTGCGATATGATTAGTACAGGTAAAACTTTGTAACAATTAACGATTATTCTAATGAGTGATTGGCTAGAACATACAGTCCAAACTGAAGTGGCTATTCCCGTGGAATATGCTTGGTCGTTATGGTCAGATTTACAGGCTATGCCCCGTTGGATGAAGTGGATTGACTCTGTGGTAGTCACGGCTGATCCTGAAATATCGGCATGGAAGCTGGGTACAAGTGGTTTGACTTTTACTTGGAAGTCACGAATTCTTAAGCAAATTCCTAACCAAATTATTCAGTGGGAATCAGTTGGCGGGCTACCAAATCGCGGTGCGGTGAGGTTTTATGGTCGCCCCAATGATATGACAATCGTGAAATTAAGCATTGCCTATGCAATTCCTGCGATCGGGCAGCTTATGGATAATTTGTTTTTAGGACAAGTCGTTAAGTCTACTCTGCAAGCTGATTTAGAAAGATTTAGAGTTTATTCTGAAGCGGGTTTTGCTAAGACCGATTAGTACAATAATCCAACAGGCAATGGGCTTAAGCCCATTGTTGAAGATGTTAAAAGATTGATCGCTGTCCTTCAGGACTGACACCAATAATCGTGAGTTGGCAATCTAAGACTGAGAAGCCATATTTATCAGCAACTTTTTTGCTGATTGTGAGGATTTGATCATTTTTAAACTCGATAACACGATTAGTTTTTACACAAACTAAATGATGATGGTGATGGGGTTTAGGCTGATTAATTTCGTAATGTTTATGATCTTCGGTAAGTTCTAATTCACGCAAAATTCCCATTCGCGCCATCATTTTTACAGTCCGATAAATTGTCGAAAGACTAATATTTTCGCCTTGTGCTTTTAAGCGATCGCACAAATCTTCAGCGCTGAGATGCTCGCCTTCAGGTAATGTCTGAAATGTACTTAGAATCACCTCACGCTGCGGTGTCATACGACAACCCTTTGAGTTGAGTTCAGCCTTGAGGGATTCAGGTGAATAGGTTGTGTCCGCAGAAGTCATGGCATTATCAATAACGCTTGTTTCTTGAGAATAGCATAAAAGGAATATTCGTTCAAACCCGAAGAGTAAGGGCGGCGCGTTGCGCCGCCCTTACTCTTCGGGTTTGAGCGTCTTAAATTATGATATGGTTGTCAGCCACTCTCATATAGAAGTTATTAGCCATGTCAACGTTGCCCCGTGCGATTATCCATCGTAAAAAAGTCGATGCGGTTCAGCGTTTTCACCCTTGGATTTTTTCAGGCGCGATCGCCAAAATGCATGGTGATGTCAAGGATGGTGACTTGGTAGAAGCCTATAGTGAAGATGGTAAATTTTTAGCAATCGGGCTGTGGGGATTGGGCAGCATTGCGATCAAAGTGTTATCGTTTCAGCCTGTCGAGTCAATGGAGGAGTTATTAGGCGATCGCCTGACAACTGCATTTGTCCTCAGAAACCAAATGGGATTGATTGATAATCCTGAAACAAATTGCTATCGATTGATTAATTCTGAAGGCGATGGTTTAGCGGGATTAATTATTGATATTTATGGCAGTACGGCGGTTTTGCAATGCCATTCTTTAGGGACATATCGCTATCGGATGGAAATTGCCGAAGCTCTGATGGGGATTTATGGCGATCGCTTACAAGCTGTGTACAACAAAAGTGCAGCGACACTTTCGCGTAAACCACATAGTCAGTTTGAGGATGGTTTATTGATCGGCGAAAAATCTGTTGATGGCGGCGAAGTTTTAGAATATGGACATCGGTTTATTGTCGATTGGGAAAGAGGGCAGAAAACGGGTTTTTTCTTGGATCAACGCGAAAATCGTCGCTTGTTTGGACAGTACGCGACAGGCAAAAAAGTTTTAAACACTTTCTGCTATTCGGGCGGATTTTCAGTTTATGCAGTGGCGGGTGGGGCGCGAGAAGTTCATTCGATCGATAGCTCGGTGAAGGCGATGGAATGGACGGATCGCAATATTGCTGCAAATTTTGATATGGAGAATCAGGCGAAACATACTTCTTTCACAGGCGATGTGTTTGATTTTCTGCGGCAATGTGATGCTGATTACGATGCGATCGTGCTTGATCCCCCTGCTTTTGCAAAAAACTTGTCGGCGCGACATGCAGCGATGCAGGGTTATAAAAAGTTAAATTTACAGGCACTTTCTAAAATAAAAAGTGGCGGTTTGTTATTTACTTTTTCTTGTTCGCAAGTTGTGAATTTGGAAAACTTTACGGGAGCAGTGACGGCGGCGGCAATCGAGTCAGGTCGAAATATCAAGGTTTTGCATCAGTTAAATCATCCTGCCGATCATCCAACGAGTATTTTTCACGCTGAAGGTGCTTATTTGAAAGGCTTAGTTTTGAGCGTTGACTAAAGCAGCTTGTAAAACACCTTGAACAGACAAGGGGCTTAAGCCCCTTGTTAAAGATATTGAAAATTGCCGTTGTGAATAACTTGTTTTTACAAGCTACCTAAAGTATCGGCAGAGAAGATGTTATACATTGTGTAGCTATTGAGTTTTCTCTGTCTTTTATGAATATCAAATTAAAAAAATGGGGGAATAGCCTTGGTTTGCTAATTCCTCACAAGCTTGCCAAAAGCTTAAATTTTAATAAAAACTCAACCGTAGAGATCGCTGAATCAAAAGGAACTCTAGTAATAACCCTTGACGAATTATTATCTTCTATCCCCCCAAATTTTCAGTACGCAAATGATGTGACTAACTTTATTGAGAGCGCACCGACTGGGCAAGAATTGCTATGAATATTCAAAGGGGGAAGTTTGTAGATCTGATTGTCCAAACTTTTAGCGTGATAATTGACTAATTAAATACGATCCTAAAAAAAAGGCAATGCTTCGCATTGCCTTTTTTTTAGGGTTTTGTCAGATAATGTCAGAAAACTTCTAGAAAAAATTGCTTTGATGTCGCTACAATGTGTTCACCTTTTTGGTGAGGATGTAGGGATATGTATAGAAAGCGTCAGAAAATGTCGGTTGTTAATATCAGCGCTACAATTTTAGCGGCTCTTGTAGGGGGGATCGTTGTACCGATGCCAACTCAGGCTCAACAAGCAACTGTCAATCCCCAAAATCGGGCGGTGCGCGATGAAGCCGATCGCCTACTCGATCGCGGCTATGATCAACTCAAAGATGGCAAACCCCGCGAGGCGATTAAAACTTGGCTCTATGCGATCGGTTATTACCGCCGCGTTAACGATCAACCTGCGATCGCCTACACTTTGGCGCGGGTGAGCGATACCTATGAACTGATGGGTGCGGCTAATGCGGCTCAAGACTTGACTCGTCAAAGGATTCGCTATGCCAATACTTTGCAAGACAATGGCGCAAAGTTAGAAAGCTCGAATAATTTGGTCAGTTTTGAGATTGCTCAAAATAAATTAGAATCCGCCGCAAAACTGAACAAAGCCACGCTCGATCTGTCTGTGCAGAACGATCAAAGGCTGAATACGGCGATCGCCTTGAACAATAAAGGTTTAATCGCGGCGCGTTATGGCGATCAGATGGCAGCCATCAAGCAGTATTACGCATCAATTAAAAAACACCCAATCCGTGAAGCGATCGGTGAGGGCTATACCTATGTCAATAGCGGCGATAGTCTGATGTCTTTGGATAATTACAAAGCCGCGATCACCGACTATGGCATGGCGCTCACGATCGCCCGTCAATATCGCAATTACAAGTTGATGTCAGTGGCGAGCGATCGCCTGATTGCTGCCTATCTCGAAGTTCCGAACTTTTATCGCATCGAAGATTTATTGCAAAATCGATCTAGCCTTGCTTTAGTGATGGGCGATCGGGAAACGGCGGCGATCGTGCAGCGATATCTCGGTGATTTGTACTTATCTTTTGGAAATCTGCCAAAAGCACGCGCTGCTTACCAAGAATCCTATGATTTTGCTGCTATGCTAGAAGAAGGTTCTAGCTTGCCATTGCGAGAAGCTTATTACAAGTTGCAAGCGCTAGAAAAAATGTAGTTTTGATGGAATAGCGCAACGCTTCACCCTATCAAAATAAATATAAAACGCTTTTTATTTTAAAACTTTAGTAAAAAATTATATTGCCATGCCAGCGATCGTCATTCCGCGTCGGTTAGATGTAGCTGCTCCCGACTTAGCTACCAGTGATCTAGCTACAAATATCGCCACTGCACCCACACAACATATTCTCGCCAATGGCATTAAAATCATTGCCGAGCAAGTTCCTGTTGATGCAGTTAATCTCAGTATTTGGGTTGATGTCGGCTCTGCGGTTGAGAGCGATGAGATTAACGGCATGGCGCATTTCCTAGAACACATGGTGTTTAAGGGTAGCGATCGCCTTGCATTAGGAGAATTTGAACAGGCGATCGAGTCCCATGGTGGCAATACCAATGCGGCAACCAGTCAAGACTACACGCATTTTTATATCAATGTCGCACCCAAGGATTTTGCCAAGCTTGCGCCTTTGCAATTAGATATTGTCCTCAAAGCAAGCATTCCCGATGAGGAATTTCAGCGCGAACGGCATGTCGTTTTAGAAGAAATTCGCCGTAGTGAAGATAATCCCGATCGCCGCATTTATCGCCATATTTCCGAAATGGTCTATGAGCAATTACCCTATCGCCGTGCAGTGTTGGGACCAGTTGAAGTAATCGAAAAGGTTACTTCTGAGCAAATGCGATCGTTTCATCGCAAATGGTATGCGCCGCAAAACATGACGATCGCCGTGGTTGGTAATCTGCCTGTCAGCGAAATGATTGGCGTGATTGCGGATTATTTTGATGGCGATGCGATCGCGGCTAAACCAAAAGCCCATAGCTTCACTCCCGAAAAGCCTTTTACCGAAGTTGTCCGCCGCGAAGTTGTCGATAGCAGCCTCAAACAAGCGCGACTGAGCATGACATGGCGAGTATCGGGACTTGCCGAAATCGAAGAGACCTATCCTTTAAGTATTCTCGCGAATATCCTTGGCGGTGGACGCACCTCGCGGATGGTGCAAGACTTGCGCGAAAATAGACGGATTTGCGATCGCATTTCGGTCAGCAATTCGGCAATGCGTTGGCAAGGTACTTTTCAAGTTTTCGCGAAGTTAAATGTGGAAGATGTGGCGATCGTTGAGCAAGCAATTCGCGAGCATATTCTCCAATTGCATGAAACTTTTGTCACCGATGAGGAGCTAGCCAAGATTCGCACTCAAGTAAGCAATCGCTTTATCTTCGGCAATGAGTCACCCAGAGAACGCGCAGGAATTTACGGCTATTACGATCGCATTGTCGGCTCATTAGATCACGCACTCAACTATCCCGATCGCATTAAGTCCATCACCAAAGAAGATATTCAAGCCTCCGTTCGCAAATATCTCAATCCTGATGCATACGGCATTTTGATTGTAAAACCTTAAATCAAAAAGTTATGGCGCACGCGAAGTGTGCGCCATAACTTTTTAGTTTTAAGGTTCACGCATACCTATTTGCTGATAAATGTTGCTAAAAATTATAATTTACGAGATTTTCTCTCCCAGATTGCCATTTTGAGTGTCTGTATAAACTATAATCAAGCAAAATTTTCAAATAAACCTGATTAAAAAATGCTGATTCAATTCACCGTAGAAAACTTTTTGTCCTTCAGAGATGAAGTGACTTTTAGTATGGTGGGGGTTAATAGTGATAGTCAGCATAGCGATCATCTCGCTCAGAATGAAGCGGGAGATGGTCGCTCGGTATTACCAATTGCTGCCATTTATGGAGCCAATGCCGCAGGCAAATCAAATCTTATAAAAGCTATGAGTTTTGTTCAAGACTTAGTGGTCAGGGGTACTCGAAGTGGACAAAGTATTCCTGTTTCTACGTTTAAGCTAGGTAACTATAGTAGCCACCCCAGTAAATTTGAGCTTATTTTTACCTATGCAGGTAGTCAATATTCCTATGGATTTAGGTTAAACAGAGATCAAATCCTAGAAGAATGGCTTTATGGAATTCCTAAAAAAAGGAAAAGAGAAGTCATGTATTTTGAAAGGACAACTTCTACTATAAGAGAAACTACTGTTGAATATGGTGCAAGGTTAAAGGATAAAATCACAAACCAACAACGTTTAGAATTCATTGCTGAGGGGACTCGGCATAATCAGCTTTTTTTAACAGAGGCAGTTGATCGGAATGTACAATCTCTTGAGCCAGTTACTGACTGGTTTAAAAAGGTATTAACCATAATTTCAGCAGAAGCCAGTTATATCGGGTTAGAGATGAGATTGCGTAATGATGAAGCTTTTACTGATTTCTTGAGTAAGTTTCTTCAGTTTGCTGGGACAGGAATTGATTCAATATTGACAGAAAAAGTTGATCTAAATTTTGATCGACACTTTCCATCTCTACCTGAATCAATGAGAGAAAAAATTTCGCAACAAATTGAAGATTTGGATAAAAATTCGGCGGCAATTATAGAAACCAATAAAGGCGGTCGGATGATCGTGTCCAAAAACTCAGAGGATCGAGTAAGTGTAACTGAATTAAGAACTAGGCATCTGAGTGAAGATGGCAAGCTTATTGATTTTTCTTTAAATGAAGAATCAGAAGGAACTCAACGATTGATACATCTTCTTCCATCTCTTTTTCTTTTAAAACAAGACTCGGAAAAAGTTGTCTTTCTAGATGAACTTGATAGACGTTTACATCCTCAACTTTCTAGGCGCTTTGTAGAGGTTGAACTAGGTTGCAGGAATAAAAATAATCAGCTCATTTTTACAACCCATGACACTAATTTACTCGATTTAGATTTATTGCGTCGAGATGAGATTTGGTTTGTTGAAAAAAATCAACAAGGTTCATCTAGTTGTTACTCTTTAGCAGAATTTAAGATTAGACCAGATCTTAAAATTGAAAGAGGCTATCTAAATGGACGTTTTGGAGCTATTCCATTTTTTGGCAATATCGAAAGTCTCGGATGGCTGGACTGCTTAGCTGATGTGTCGAGTGAAACCAGTGAAAAGTAATGAGCAAAATCAATCGTACTGAAATATTAGAACGCAAACAAGATTCAAGAAGCTCTAAACTATTTGTAATTGCAACTGAAGGTGAAAAAACTGAGAGTCAATATTTTGGATTGTTTGAAAGTAGTAAAATCAAGTTAAAATTTTTGCCCACTGGGAAAAATGGACACTCATCACCACAACACGTAATCGAAAGGTTAAACTCTTTTAAAGAGGAAGATGACATAAAAGAAGATGATATGTTCTGGCTTGTTGTTGATGTAGACCGTTGGCATAATTTAAAGTCAGTCTGTGCTGAAGCTAGAGAGAAAGGCTACTATTTGGCTGTCAGTAATCGATGTTTTGAAGTTTGGTTATGCCTACACTTTCAAGAGTTAGATTCTAAAGATAAAACCCCTAGGCATTTCAAAAAAAGATTGAGAACTATTTTGAGTAGTTACAATGAGAGTAATTTGGATCTGCCTAAATATAAGCCTTATATTCAAGATGCAATTAATCGCGCGCGAAAGATAGATATCAATCCTAATGAAAACATTCCATCACAATTAGGTACTCATGTTTATAAATTGGTTGAGCATATTTTGCAAAGCCTCAATGATTGGTCACAGAACAGTTAGAACCTTTGCAATATGTCGGCACTAGTACAGGCTGGCTAAAGTAACAAAACACATGCACAAGGAAAGATTAGTTCTTGTATAAGTCATTCAAATAAATTCTTTGGCAATTTAGTCGTCTTGTCACTTCTGCTAGCGTGTACTAGGCTTATTTCATAAAGCGATCGCGAATATTCCAAAGTTAGAACAACAGACGATATTGATTTAGCCATACAGCAGTTACTGTACATCGAGATTCCTACACCTCACATAATTAGCGATCGCAAAGATGGCGATCGCTTTCACTCATATTTGGATTAGTTTTGAGATAGTCTCGTATCCAATTGCAACCTTGATCAAGAGTAAGTTCAAGCGACTTAATCGATCTTAACTGCCAAAGCACAACATTGCGATTTGTATCTGAGGAAGCTAAAGTATTACCATCAGGAATAAAGCTGACGCTAGTACACGGTGGCTGAAATAACAAAACGTAAAGATTAGAAGAAAAGCAAGAAAAAACAGGCGATAATAGAGGGAGAGTGAGTAGGAAGAAAAAGAGATGTCAGTCCCGAAAACAATAAAGATCAAAGTCAGCAAACAGCAGAAAGAAATTCTCGAAGAGATAAGTAAGAGTCGGACGAAAGCGTGCAGACTGGTGGAACGGGCAAAAATCATTTTGCTCGGTTCAGAGCAGGTGAGTGGCAAAGAAATCGGCGAGAGGCTCGAGTTGAGTCGGAGCCGAGTATGGGTATGGCGCAAACGATGGTCAGAGGTGCAAGGAGAGCTAGAGAAGCAAGAACAAGAAGGAATAAGCGTCAAAGAAGAGTCAAAACAGATTGAGGGACTACTAGATGACCGAGCGAGGTCAGGTTGTCCCGCGAAGTTTGAAGTAGAGACAATCCTGAAGATTTTATTAGTAGCGCAGGAAGAACCCGAAGAAAGTGGTAGACCAGTGAGCCATTGGACACCAAGGGAATTGCGACAGGAAGTGATCAAACGGGAGATCGTAGATGAGATATCGACAAGGAGTGTCGGTCGTTTTTTAAAAATGAGGGTAGCTTGAAGCCAGCCCGATATCAGCGATGGCTGAATCCTGACGTTGAGAATTTAGCGGAATTAAACCAGCAGGTAAAAGCTGTATGTAAATTATACGAAGAAGCGCCGCAACTTCACGCTCAAGGTACACATGTAATCAGCACGGATGAGATGACAGGTATTCAAGCGTTAGAAAGAGTGATTCTGCCCATGGAAATGAGACATTCGCAAAAGATTGACCATGAGTA
>JBDNJN010000171.1:0-13203 GCA_041687725.1 Pseudanabaena sp. | reverse complement strand
GATCTAATTCGGGCTAAAGCGGCTAAGAAGATTCCCGCTCCCACCTAGCCTTTTTTGGGAAAATATCTTGATGCGTATATTCATTGACGGGCTTTGTCATAGCCATATTTTTTGCTCTCAGCGTTTATTGAGGTCTTACCCAAAAGGTAGGTTTAAATAATCATTAATCGTTTTTATTTTGTCTCAAACATTTTGATCGGAAAATTCATAGGCTAGAAGTTGCCAAGCCACCAAGCCAAACCATGCCCCGTAGAAACTTCAAGGATTAACAGAGATACAAAGCCAATCATAGCGAGCCTGCCATTCAATAATTCAGCGTATGGAGTAAAGCCAGCTTTATCAGTATCTTCAACGTACATCTTCGGCTCGACCGCAAAGTTATTAAGAACACCGCGCTCATCAACTCTATAACTGTTACTCATTGCTTTGTCCTGTTTTGTTACTTCCTTATGTTAAGAACTGTAACAAAATACTTCAAGGCGTGAATCTAGCTAAAGACATGTTTGCTTGTTCAGCTTTGCCTACACAAAGAGGTAGTTACGGCTTGATTTGTTACAGATAATACTACAGACAAGGGGCTTAAGCCCCTTGGACTTGATTGCTCTAGATGTCGCTGACTATTGAGGGGATCTAGTCTGCTAGAATCAGGGCTAGCTATTTACCCTCCAGCTTAAGTTCATGCCCCACCTGTTGGGGATAGTTTGGGAATCCTTTTAGAGCCACGTCACCACCATGATGCAATCGGAAAATCTTCGTCAACGTGCCGCCGTATTGGGTTTGCAAGTTTTTAGCAAGCGTTCAGCGATTCGGCTTGGCATCGTCACCCAAATCTGGCTAGATGTCGATCAACGCCGCGTCACGGGTGTGACTGTCGCCGAGCGCTTTATCCCCGGCACACCGATCGGGATTGGCGACACATTTTTTATGTCCCTAGACAATATTGATTTGTTAGGGCCAGATGCCATCTTGGTGGATGACGAGTCTGTACTTGAAGATATTTTGATTACTGAGCGCTATACTTCCCTGATTAATAATGAAGTCGTCACCGAGTCAGGTGAGCCACTGGGCAAAGTCCGCGACTTTAAATTCGATCCTGAGACGGGCAATTTATTGTTTTTAATTGTTGCCTCAATTGGTAATCCAATTATTCCTGCTAGTTTGATCAGCACTTACGAGCTTGATGTAAACGAAATCATTGCCGTTGGGCGCGATCGCATTATTGTCACCGAAGGCATGGAAGATCGCATGACCCAACTCAGCAAAGGCTTACTCGAACGTCTGGGACTCGGTAAAGCCCCTTGGGAAGACGACTTTGAAGATGACTACATGCCGCCATCGACTAGCATTCGCGATAATGCTTTATCTTCAGGCACAAGAAGCACCTATTCTCCACCACCGCAGCAACAACGCCCTGTCTATCGCCAAGAGCAATCATGGGATGATGGTGATAATTGGGCAGAAGAGCGCGTGCCTGTAAATCCACCGCAACAACAACGCCGTCAAGCTCGCGCCGAAGTCCGTCCTGAGCCATCGCGCCCGATCGCTACATCACCAGCACCTGATAACTACGATGACGAGTATGATGATTTTGAGGATGACTACTTAGATTCACCAAAAACTAATTTTCGTAACGAAACCCAGCAACAAATCCGTGATGCTTGGGGCGAAACCAAAATTCCTGAAAAGTCCAAACAACGCATTCCCGAAGAGGAATTTGACGAAATTTAATGCTACCCCGTGACCTACTCAATCATGTTGAAAATCGAGAAACTCTCAGCCGTCTGCTGGATTTAGGCGATCGCGCGATCCAGACTTGGGATGTCGTGTGCAGTGATTTTTTGTCGCCGCCCGAAATTATTGAGGGTCTGCGCGTATTTGGCAAAATGACCGAAATCCATTGCTTAGCATGGGGCGGTTATGAACAAGCTGAACGTCAAAGATTGGCGATCGCCCGTGCGGAGTTGCCCCTTGATCCATCAATGGTAAGCCTCACGCCGATCTCGATCGCTGGAAATTTCTTATTTGATACAGCAACCCATCGCGATTTTTTGGGCGCGATCCTAGGATGTGGGATCGAGCGCCAGAAGGTTGGCGATGTAAATGTCTTGGGTGAAAAAGGCGCACAGGCAATGATCGTGCCAGAACTACTGGAATATTTGCAATTGCACTTCAATCAAGTGCGGACAGTTCCCGTTAAGGTGAATGCGATCGCCTTTGAAGATCTGAAAATTCGCGTTGCTGTCACCAAAGAACTTACTTCAACCGAAGCATCTTTGAGACTAGATGCGATCGCCTCTTTTGGTTTTGGGATGTCGCGCAGCAAAATGGTGGATTTGATCAACGGCGATGATGTGCGCGTTAATTGGAAGCCAGTCACTCAGCCAAACTATCAACTCAAATCGGGTGACCTCATCGCCATCCGTGGCAAAGGACGACTCACCGTGGGCGAAATCATGATTACCAAAAAAGAGCGTTATCGTGTCCAAATGACGCGATCTGTTTAATCAAAAGGGAGCGCTTCGCGCTCCCTTTTTGATTAGTGAGTTGAACAAGGGGCTTAAGCCCCTTGTCTGTGATGTTTTTCAAGGCAAGCCAAATCGCTGTAAAATTCTAAGCAAAGTTAATCGGTTTATTTCTAAAAATGTCTCAGCATCATAAGCCTACAGTTATTATCACAGGCACATCTTCAGGCGTTGGACTATGGTCAGCCAAGGCGATGGCAGCCAAAGGTTGGCATATCGTCATGGCTTGTCGCAATGTCCCAAAAACCGAGCAAGCCGCCGAATCTGTTGGCATTTCCAAAGATAGCTACACGATCATTCCAGTTGATCTCGGTTCTTTGGTCAGTGTCCGCGAATTTGTGGCTAAGTTCCGTGCGACAGGAATGCCCCTTGATGCCCTTTTGTGCAACGCGGCGATCTATCTACCCCTGATTAAAGAACCCTTGCGATCGCCCGAAGGTTTCGAGCTGACGATGACCACCAATCATCTTAGCCATTTCTTGCTCTGCAATTTATTGCTAGAAGACATGAAAAAATCTACCCATCCCGATCGCCGCATGGTCATTTTGGGAACCGTTACCCATAACCCTGACGAACTCGGCGGCAAGATTCCACCCCAGCCCGATCTCGGTAATTTGGAAGGATTTGAAAAAGGTTTTAAACCCCCAATCTCAATGGCAAATGGCAAAAAATTTGAACCTGTCCGCGCTTATAAAGAGAGCAAAGTTTGCAATATCCTCACCATGCGAGAATTGCACCGCCGCTACCACGATTCCACAGGGATCACTTTTACTTCGCTCTATCCTGGCTGTGTCGCTGATACGCCACTCTTCCGCAATCACTACCCTCTTTTCCAAAAGCTATTCCCACTGTTCCAAAAGAACATTACGAAGGGCTATGTAAGTCAAGAGCTATCAGGTGAAAGAGTCGCGGCGGTGATTGCTGATCCTGAATACAAGCAATCGGGAGCTTATTGGAGTTGGGGCAATCGTCAGAAAAAAGATGGTAAGTCTTTTGTGCAAACTGTATCGCCTCAAGCGCGTGATGATGCTAGAGCCGAACGCTTGTGGGACTTGAGCGCCAAGCTAGTTAGACTCGTATAGTAAAGTAAGGCGGCGCGATGCGCCGCCTTACTTTATATTTATTTGTTATTGCAAAAATCTGATACATTTGGCTTAGTTTGCCAAGCAGTAAATAGGTTGAAAATTCTGGTTGCTAATATGTCACAAAATCCGTTAGTTGAACAGGCCAAACAGGGCAATATTAATGCGATCGCTTCGTTAATGAATCGTTTGCTCAAATCTCAAGGAATGCTAGCAAATGTCGAACGCGATGGCGATCGCTTAGCAATTTTAATCGAGTCCGATTTACGATCGCTCGATGATGAAATGCGAATTCCTAAGCGACAAGTATTAGTCGGGATGCTCAGAAAATGGTTTATGACTCTCGAAGTCAAAACAGTCTCTAGCATTACTATTTCATGGCAACAAACAGGTTCCGATGAACCTGCATGGACAGAAGAAATTAATTTAGGCGATCGCGAGACTGCGATTGTTCGTGAAAATGGCGGAATCATAGAGCCACCATCACCACCTAAAATACCTCCTTTACCAGTTTTTCCTCAGAAATCTATGCTAGAGCGAAATGATTTAGGCGATCGCGCCCACAGCGAAAAAAATCAACCTGATAGTCCAGACTTAGATGAAATGTTCGGAGGAATAGAATCTCCTGAACCTTTACCAAATATTAATTTAACAAATAATTTAAATGCGGATTTAGAAAATCCAAGTTCTTCCCAAGATTCAGATTTGTTGTTTTTTCCTGATGGTTTTTCCATTCCTGATGCCACAAATATTAGAGATTTTCAGTCTGAGACGACATCTCCAGCTAGTAATGCTTCTGGGCAAACTTTTTCTTGGCAAACTTTACTAAAAACGCCAATTTTTGCACTTCAACTTGCTCAATATATGGTTGTTTGTGTAATTATTATTGTCGCATTGAGAGGAATTCATACTGCTTTTGGTGGTAGTAAGGTTCCCAAAGCATCATCTATAGCTGTCGCCAGTCTTGTTAAAGCATAAAACCCCAAAGAGGGTGGCGGCGCTCCGCCACCCTCTTTGGGGTTTTGAAAAGTAAATAATTTTGCGAGGATTCCCTTGTCAACTCAATTTCATGTCTGCATCACGTTAGGAACTCGTCCCGAAGCAATTAAACTTGCGCCGATTATTCATCTGTTTAGGAATAATCCTCATTGCCAAACCTCGGTGATCTTGACTGGACAGCATCGAGAAATGGTAGCTCAGGTGATGCAATTGTTTGAACTCAAGGCAGATTATGACTTGGGAATTATGCGCCCAAAGCAAACTCTCACTGAAATTACTTGTAATAGTTTGATCGGTTTAGAGAAGTTATACAAAGAAATTCAGCCGAATATTGTTTTAGTCCAAGGTGATACGACCACAGCCTTTGCGGCGGCTCTAGCTGCTTTTTATCAGCAAATTCCTGTCGGGCATGTGGAAGCTGGGCTACGGACAGATAATCTATTTAATCCATTTCCTGAAGAAGCAAATCGCCGCTTAGTTTCGCAAATCGCACAGCTTCATTTTGCGCCCACCCTTGCCTCAGTGGACAATCTTCAAGCTTCTGGTGTGAAAACGGGTATTCATCACACGGGCAATACTGTAATTGATGCGCTTTTATATGTTTCAGGGCGATCGCCTCAATGCGAGATTAAAGACTTGGACTGGTCAGCCCATCGCGTCATCTTAGCGACAGTGCATCGTCGCGAAAATTGGGGAGAACCGCTAGAGCAAATTATCCAAGCATGGTTGCAGATCTTGACAGATTTTCCTGATGTGGCGTTAGTATTGCCAATGCATCTAAATCCTGTGGTACGCGAGCCTTTAATTGCAAAATTAAGCGATCATCCGCGCATCTTCTTAGTTGAACCTCTCGATTATGAGCAACTAGTGGGCGCGATGCAGCGATGCTATTTGATCATGAGTGACTCTGGCGGCTTGCAAGAAGAAGCACCGAGCCTTGGTAAACCTGTGATGGTATTGCGTTCTACCACTGAGCGTCCAGAGGCGATCGCCGCAGGTACGAGCAAACTTGTTGGCACTGCAACGGTGGATATTGTGACGGCGGCAGCGAAATTATTAAGCGATCGCGCTGCCTATGAGCAGATGGCAAATATAGCCAATCCCTTTGGCGATGGCAAATCTAGTCAGCGTATTCTCGATATAGTTCATTCATTTTTAGCTTAGGAGTAGATTGCACTTTGGGCAAACTACCAAGCGTTATGCAACTTTCTAGACGTAAGCTCTTGACAACTTTTGGCGTGGCGGCAAGTACATTATTGCTAAATAACTGCGCGTCCAAACCTTTGTCTAATCAGCCATTTCAGATTAATCCTTACGCCACAATTTCTGACATTCCCGAAGTACAGTCGGCACGCCTTGGCATTATTTCATCGATTGAAGTTGCGCCACTTTTAGTTGCTCAAAACAAAAAACTATTCGCGAAGTATGGCATGACTGATGTGGAACTGACTCCATTTAAGTCATGGCAAGAAATCGGCGATCGCACCGAAATAGGAACAGAACTAGGCGCAAATAATGATGGTATTGATGGCGGACATTTTTATAGTCCTTTACCAGAATTGATGAATGAAGGACTAATTAATAATCGCAAAACTGCCATGTATGTGCTGATGCGACTGCATACTCATGGCGGATATATTGTTGTCTCTAAACGTCTCAAACCTTTAGGAATTCAACTGAAACGCGCCACATTTTCATCTTGGCAAAATGTGGCACGTTTATTTGGGAAGCCGATCAACTGCGCGATCGCGGAAACAGGTAGTAATTATGACCTCTGGTTAAGATATTGGCTAGCATCGATGCAGATTAATGCTAAGCAAAATGTCAATATTCTCGAAATTTCATTAGACCAGATCATTCCTCAAGTCAAACAGCAAAAAGCCGACTTACTTTGTGTCGATAGTTGGCGCACGCTCAAATTAATTGAGGCTAATCTCGCCACTCCCACGATCGCCACAGGCGAGATTTGGCGCAATCATCCAGGAGAAATTTTGGCGATGCGTGCAGATTGGGTTGATAAATATCCGATCGCCACTCAAGCTCTGATCCAAGCAATTATGGAAGCACAGATATGGTGTGATGATCCTGCAAATGCTCAAGAATTAAACACACTTTTAGCCTTAAGTTTTACAAATAGTCGCAATATTATTTCTGAACCGATCGCAATGTTTTCCCAACTTTTTAAAAATAGCCCCAATGGAAAAAAGGGAACTCTGAAAATAGATAGTCCTAATTTTATTAACTTTCCGATCAAGTATTGGTCAAATGATGGAATTTCGGTTTCTTATCCATACAAAAGTCATGATCTTTGGTTTCTTATGGAATATCGCCGATGGGGACTTTTAGATAATGATTTTGAGCTTAAAGAGACAATCGATGCGGTAAATCGCGAAGATCTTTGGAAAAATGCGGCAAAGGCGATCGGTGTTCCCGATACAAATATTCCCATTTCGACTTCACGCGGTATCGAAACTTTTTTTGACGGCGTGAAATTTGATCCCGATCGCTCTAATATCTTCAGTAAGTAGCATGGAACACTGAAGATATTACGCGATCGTAACAAAATAATTAAATAAATCTAAAATTAAATACATAAAAATAATAAGTTTTCACCATAACTGAATGAATAAAACTAAAATTAAAAATTCTAGGTAAGCAAATGAAATTTGAGACACCCACACAACAAGCTTGTTACGAAAAGATCCAGCCTTGGTTGCATGACTTATACGAGAATGTTTATTCTCCTCCCTACGATCTCCCTGTCTTTGTGCTACCCCTTGGCTCTGCAACCGCAACGGTTCAGGTTTTACCTTGGGGAAACACCGAAGCCATAATTTCTACTTGGTCTTATGTAGTTACGGGCGCAGAAATCACGCAGGATTTAATGAAATTCTTACTTACAGCAAATTCTGAGTTACAACTTGGCGTTTTTAGTATTGATGATGATGGCGACATTCGTTTTCATACAACCTTAGTTGGCTCAACCTGCGATCGCGAAGAATTGCAAACTTCCGTATCTTCGGTGCTACAAACTGCTGATAAATATGACGATGCGATCGTTGAAGCTTGGGGTGGAGAAAGGGCTTTAGAGCGTAGCCTTTAGTTTGAGCGCAAAGCGCGATATATCTCTAAAACCAATCAAAAAGAAGAGGGAGGGCGATGCCCTCCCTCTTCTTTTTGTCAACCTAGAGAACTACATTCTTGGGGGTAGGAATAGAAGGCTGTAAATACATCGTCAAGAACTGCACCCCATTATTAACAAGGTAAGGCAGTTTTTGAATCTTCTTCAACCATTCAGGCGAATTAGAATTATCAATCTGTACCAGCTTAGCATTGTTCTCTTCGCATTTCTTCAGACAATTCCAGAACTTAGGATTTTCCAAATCGAGAATGAGCGGGAAAGCCTTCGCTGCATCGCGATTGGTTTCGCGGAGAACTTCATCGACATACTTTCTAGTATCCATGCCGATAGATTCATAGAACTCATTACGAATACAGATATCGTTTAAATACATGGTCGCAAATACCGATAGCAAGAAGAACTTGCTCCAGAGATTAGCCTTAATACCATTGATATTTTTGCGATCGCTGCGGAGAAGCAAGCTACAGAAATCACCGTGACGGCTCTCGTCTTGACACCAATTCTCAAAGAAATTGAAGATTGGATACAAACGATATTCAGGATGAGCAAGGAAATGGTGGTGAATCTTGATATAGCGCCAGTAACCGATTTTTTCAGATAAGTAAGTAGCGTAAAAAATGAACTTCGGCGCGAAGTATGTATATTTCTTGGTTTTCGATAATGTCGAAAGATCGAGTTGCAGATCGAAGTCGGGCATCGCCTTGTTCAAGAAACCAGCATGACGCGCTTCATCACGGCTCATTAAGCTGAAAATTTCTGCCATCAATGGGTTCTTGTCTTTGATTTTAACGGCGATCTCTTTGTAAAGCAGAAAGCCCGAAAATTCTGAAGTGCAAGATCCTTCAAGGAAAACGCGGAAATGCTCTCTCACTTTAGGATCGATCTGATTCCAATCTTGATTGAAATCAGCAGTACGAACAAAGTGACGACGGTTATAGTCAAATTTAAATTCTTCGAGAATAGCTTCGTAATCTGGTTTCAGATCGAAGATTTCCATGTTTGCCATCGCTTCAAAGTCTGTGGTGTAGAAGCGTGGAGTCAGGATCGATTCGCGTCTACCAGTCCCGTTAACCTTTTGGTTTGACTGGCTTACATCGGGTTTAGAAGGAGTAGCTACCATATGCTGTGTTTCTTAAGTGCTAACTAAAGGATTTTGTGGATAAATTGCAGTTTAAATACCTATCTGACTGTCTATTTTACGACTAATTTTTAGTCTGTGGGTAGTTATATCTAGAAATATAGGGCAACCGTATACGTTTCTTAACAAACAAGATGTAATCCTTAGTAAATAGCATAACCTAAGCAGTGACTATATTCAAGGCAGTAAGAACGCTCTTGAGATACCTAACAGCCTTGAGTCGTTTTTTAGTCTTGGTTCTCACCTTAGTCTTTTTGTCCCGTGACAACAAATTAAAAGCAACATGACGAATAACAGCTAAGTTTTCTAACGCTTTCAGCAAATCGTTGGATATTACTATCAATGCTGAGAATATAGTACCGCCTTTCTATAGAGATAGAATCATTAGTTTTACGTTGAGACTCAACCATACCAATACTTTTTAAATTTGCCCACTTCTCTGCACCTGTTAAATATTCAGTGTTACCCATCGTCCAATAACGTCGAGTTTCAATTCGTCCATATCCATTTTCTACAGTTGAATGGAACTGATATTCAATATTTTGGAAATCATGCTCTCTCGCAGAGGTGAATAGTTCTACTACTTCCTCACGCAAATTCCCTTTATTTCCTTAATTTCAAAATTTACAACGTACAATTTTTAGTGAAATATTAGTCCATTTATAGTTTAGAATTACTATACTTACTAGCAGCCTGTCGGAGAAACCAAAAACGACTCTTGTATAGCGTTTTAGCCATAGCATAACTTACCGCCTGCCCTCTAACAATACGTTAGGCTGCCGTTTAAGCACCTGACAAGACATTGAGTTTTCCGAAAATTCTATTTGTCCGACAGGCTGCTAGGATCGTAAAAATCTAACACCCTCTGAACGGTTACATACATTTGAAGGGCTAGACGAAAACGCCGTGTGTATGTCATCGTTAGGTTATTCCGATAAGTAGCTGATAAACTAATGATAAATTGGATAACTACAGCCTTTTACGTTTTAGGTATTGCTTCCGCAATCTTAATTTTTATTAGTATTGTGACAGCCTTTATGGGCAAACCCTCTTGGGGACAAATGCGAGTAATGGGCGTAACATTAGCGTTGTTTGGTTGGATTAACGCAATTTTTTACTTCGCTGTTTTTCAAGCCGCATTTGGAATTATTTCTGTTATTTTGAATCTTCCAATCTGGATGGATATTATCCTTTTTATCTTGCTGTTGGGTGCTGCTTCTTTTGTATTTATCAAGCTAAGTGAGCGATCTACTTTTAAGCCAGAAGCATTTATAGCAGCAGTTCTTATCCCCCTTAGTATTTCTGGCGTGAAAATAGTCGGAACAGCCGCAAAAGAGGGAAGCTTGCTAGTTCCTAAATATGGTTGGATGATGCTGCCAAAAGCTATGGCAAGTGAGGCTAATGGAGTCTCTAAAATAGGACTCAAAGATTTGAAAGAAGCGCCAAAGCTTCCTCTTAGTAGGGGACAAACTGCTGAAAAGGTTGCCGAAGAAGTTCCTACGACTAAAAAGATAGATGTATCTAAAAGTATCGAATCCATAACTGAACGACCAAATTGGCGGCAGAGCGAAAAAGATATCGGTCAAAAATTTCTTGATGAAGGTTATACAGAGCAAATATCATTTAAAGATGGAAAGCAGGTAGTGTATGGAACCAAAGGTAGTACTCGTCCAGATTGGTATAAAGAAGGAAGTAGTATAGAAATTAAAAATTATGATCTTCAAACTGTTGTAAAACAAAAAAGCCTGATAGAGAATGTTACTCAGCAGGCTGTTAAGAGATCTAACGAGTTATCAGAGGGTACAGTTCAGTCATTGTATGTTGATGTTCGTGGGCAGCAAATTGACAGAAATACCCTTGAGAGTATTACAGAAAAAATTGCTAAAGAGTCCAAGGGTTTAATTAAACAAGAAAACATTAGATTCTTAAGGTAATTACTATGTCCGTTGGCATTAAATTAGGATCAATTGTTGATGAATTGGGATCGTCTAGCTTTCTCAATTCATTTTTTTCTACGCTTGTAGGATTATTGGAGAACAATGTACGAGGCTCTCGCTATCCTGTAATTTCTTTAGAGTTTTATCAAGGACGTATTTCTGTTGAAAACCTTGAGCAAGCAGTTATTGAATTACAGTCTATTCAAGAAGAATTATCAAAACATCCTCCAAGTGCTGTCATTTGGGATACAGAAAATCTGACAAGTAGCCCCCCTTGGGGAAGCAATATAAGTACAGATATTACATCAATGGCTAATTATTTTATATCAAGTACTGGAAGAGATTTATTCGCAATACTTTTTGAAGTTTTTTCTCATGCTATTGAAACAAAACGATCAGTCGATATCGTCTCAATATAATTTTATAAGCTGAATCCTGCCTTTATGTTAACATTTAAAGGGTAAGGAGAGAATAAGGGTTTCAGCTATTCAAATGGGGTAATTACACCTATTTTCTACTAATGGATCGAACAAACAAATTTTCCGTCGATAATTAGTTGGGCTTATAAAGATGTCTGAAATAGCAAAATTGCATGATGAAATTTCTATATGCAAAGGTGAAAAATCAATTATTTTAGGAAATGGATTTGGACTCTCATATGATATTGCTTCTGGAGGAGATAACTTCAAATGGACTACTCTACTTGACCTATGCGATATAGAGCAAAATACACATATTTATAAATTGTTAGAGCAGTGTAATTTTGATTTTGAATTAGCTCATCAGAAGCTTAATAATGTAGTTGATGTCATATCTGAATATGACCCTAAGAATGAACTTATTTCAAGATTTCAAGAGCAGGTACAGTATCTTAAGGATCAGTTAATAAAAGCTGTTGCGAAATCTCATCCATCTTCATTCAGGAGACAATCTGGAGAAAAAGGCAAAGAAGACGAAAAGATTGAGAAAATGGTGACAACTTGCAGGAATTTTCTTAATCAGTTTGATTGTTTTTTTTCTCTCAACTACGATCTTCTCTTGTATTGGGTAAGATGTTTCAGATCTTCTCTTGGAAGGGATTCATTTAAGAAAATAGAGGGTAAACTGGTTTTCTCGCGTGACGAAGAAGCCAGTTATCTTTTCCCACATGGCGCATTGTTCTTGTATAGAGATGGTAGGAGCGCAGTAAAATCAAGTACTACTAAGGAATGAAAAATAAATAACTTAGGCAAATCATAATCGCTTAGATTAGGGGCTATACACCATAGCAACCAAATGCATAAGTTATTTAATTCTCATTCCTAAGAGTAATCCTATACTGAAAAGAGTTAAAAGCAATATTAGGAATGGAAGATTCCCTATGTGCATTTCTGAGGGTACAGGTGAGCAAAAACTAGAGGCAATTAAATCTAATTCGTATCTTCTTTTTGCATACGAGCGAATTAAGAAATGTGAAGGTACTATTTTTACATTTGGATGCTCTTTTCAAGACAAAAAAGACGACCATATCATAAAGGCTATGCTGCTAAGCCAAGCGACAAAGATAGTAATTGGATTTCGATATAACGAGGAGAATTTTTATCGTCTAAAGCACATATTTGCACAACTACAGTGTGAGCTAAAAATGACTAAAAAAATAAAAATCGTTTTAGCAGATATTGAGGGAACTGTACTATGGTAAATATTACAAATCTCTGGATATTTTGTGTAAGTCTACCATTTTGGTCTATTACAATTTGTAGGACAACCGCATTATTACATGCAAATTGCGATCGCCTGATTTTGAGACTTTTGAGAATATAATAGATTTAATGTCTAGTCATAGTGCGTTGTGTTATGAACCAAATATTGACTCTTGAGTTAAATGATCAAACACTTGCAGCTATTAATCGGCAAGCTGCAACTATTGGCATTCCCCCAGAAAGTTTAGCCGCAGAACTTCTAGAACAAAAGTTTTCTCAAATTTTTAGGCTCTTGCAGACTGATTCGGAGAAAGCGACCAAACGCTCAAAATTTGAGCGTCACTTTGGAGCGATACAGGAGAAAAGCTAATGACGGTTACGATCGCCATGCACTGTTTTATGCGATCGCATTGCACATGGATACCAAACTCCTAATCTTATCGAACCAACGAAGCAACTTCTAGAGCTTGTCAATGAATTAATTGCAATATGGAAAGCATAAGGGCGCATAAACATCTGTTAGAATGATCTTATGTCACGATTTCTTCATCTTACTGCAAACGGGTGCGACCTCTACCTGATAACGCCTTACTGCGTAAGCGTTCTGGCGTTATCAGATGGAGTACATGATTTCTAGAGAGATTCGATGAAAGTTATACTGGGTAATGATTTGATTGCCTTCAAGGAGTATCAGATAAAGG
>JBDNJN010000021.1:0-3647 GCA_041687725.1 Pseudanabaena sp. | reverse complement strand
TGCTTTTGCTTTAATCAGACCATTTTTCCTGATCTTTGCTCCTTAGTTCAATCTTATTTTCTCTCCCAATATTTATCTCTTGCCTTTTTCTACAATCTTTACCCTCTAACCCTTTCCGAAAATGAAACCACCCTGCCCTCGCCCCTAGGGAGAGGGGGCTGGGGGGTGAGGGCGGTCTTTGTTACATTCTATTTTGATTCCATCACTTCTGCTAAACGTTCAACCGCTAACGTCAGACGTTCTTGAGGATCGGGTTTGACTCCAGCCGCAATTTCTTCACGAATTTCTTTACGTTTTGCTGCTTCAAAAGAACGAATGATCACGAAGATCACAAAAGCGATGACTAGAAAATTAATCACTGAGGCAAGAAATAGACCATATTTAATCCCATTGATTTGCAGCTTTGCCAAATCTTCCACCTTGGCAGCTTTGAGCGCAGGATTTAGTAATACAGGGGTGATGATGTCTTCAATTAAAGATGTGATAATTTTGCCAAACGCACTACCGATGATCACAGCAACGGCTAAGTCGATTACATTGCCTTTTAAAATGAATTTGTGGAAGTCTTTTATAAAGCCTCCAGCCGCGCGTCTACCATTTTGTATGGTCATAAAATATTCTTTTTAAAGTTAGATTTAATTACTGCGGTCTATAGAACCCAGATAATTTTTTGAAAGTGCCGCGAAGCGGCACTTTCAAAAAATTATCTGTATTACTCAAACTCTCAATAGGCTGAACAGCCTATTGAGAGTTTACTGATCATGCTTTTGATCGCGTTTTGCTGATTGAGATTGTTTACTTTCAGTAATATCTTTTAACCAAGGCAAGGCGATCGCCTGATCACGATACAGCCGATACATTAGATACATACAAAATGCAAAATAGCCCGAACTAAAGGTAGCTTTAATTAGTTCTGTAGTAACTTGCAAAGTTTCGCCCTCCGTTGGCACGCCACCCATCACGCCATAGGCGATCGCCCAAGTCAACATCAACGAGATCGCTACTTGACTAACATCACGAACTTTGCGACTGCTTCTCTGGCGGACTAAGGCGATCGCTGAAGGAATCAACCCAAATACAGGAACTAAACAAAAGAACATCTCGATTCTCTCTTTAGTCGAATCGCGGGATATTTGTTCTGGAGTTTCAATTTGGCGATCGCGCTTAGGATAACGGCTCATAAGTACAAATGTTGATGGCAAATGTTAATAATTTTTGATAAAAAAAGAGAACGCTTTGCGTTCCTTTTTTTGTTATTGCCACATCCAGAGAGGCATTCCACTAGTTTCCGCTTCAAATTGCAGACGCGCGATCGCACTATCCGATCCAACTGGCAAGAATTTGCTAGCAAAAGATTTTGGTGGCTTGATCGTAAAGACTTTAGTAGTTTTGGGATCGAGTCCGACTAATTCAGCCGCCCAAATTCTGGCATCCTCTTCAGTGCCAATGCGATCGACTAAACCGAGCGTAAGTGCTTGCTCGCCTGTAAATACTCGTCCATCCGCGAACGATCGCACTGTCGCAGGGCTAAGCTTGCGACCTTCAGCAACAGTTTCCACAAACTGGTTATAGCTGCTATCGATTAACGATTGTAAAATTACTCTTTCTTCGGTAGTAATTTCGCGATCAAAAGAGAGAATATCTTTGTAAGTACCAGATTTGATCGTTTTAAAAGAAACACCGATTTTATCGAGCAGTTTTTCGATATTGTTACCGCGCAAAATTACGCCGATGCTGCCTGTAATTGTGCCAGCATTGGAAACGATATAATCTGCGCCAACGCCAATATATACGCCACCACTGGCAGAAATATTACCAAAACTAGCAACGACTTTTACTTTTTCGCGTAGTCGCTTGAGTGCTGCATAGATTTCTTGAGAATCGCCAACAGTTCCGCCAGGGCTATCGATGCGGAGTAATAGAGCAGGAAATTTTTGTTCTTCCACAAATTCAAGGGCTTCAAGAACTCGCGTTCTCGTACCAGAGCCGATCGCCCCTGTGATTTCGATGCGTGCGATTTTTTTGCGGAATTTACGTTTGAGAAAACCGAACATGAAGTTATTTAATTTTAATTTTGACTTGATCTTTACTATTTTAGCTGTTTGCTGCAAAGGATGGGCTTTGCTAGATTTCTGGCTATTTAATAGCGATCGGCTAATCCTTGAATTATCATATTTTGGGCGATCGCATTTCTTCAACGATCGCCATAGTTTTGACGCTGACGGTGCAGACTCTTTGCAGTAAGTCGATAACTTGAGATTTATAATCAGCAAATTTATAGGTGTTGAAAAGTTTAGCGATCGTGGGATCTTTAGGTTTCTTTTCTTTGTATTGGTCGAGTATCCATTCCAGTGCTGATCGGTTGCCAAGTTTGTATTCCCATGCGATCGCCTCTACTCCAATCAACTGCGTATTCTCATCTAAAATAATCACACCATTAGTTTTGTCGGCTTTGAGTTTGGCTTTGGGGTTTGCTTTGTTGTCTATTTCTACTTGTTGCAGTCCGTAGGGTTGAATGGTTTCATAGTTGAGATGTAAGTCCATTAGGGATTTGCCCCAAAAGACCCATTGATGGAAGTCTTCGTAAAATGGGAGTCGGGGAAATTCGCGTTTGAGGTTGAGTTCGTATTTGGTGCGGTAGGCGGGATGGTGGAGGACTGCGTAGGTGTAATGGAAGATGTCGAGTTTGGTGATGGTTTTCTCAGGCAATGGGCTTAAGCCCATTGTTTCTTTGTTGCTATGTATATCATCAGGCAAGGGAGGCAAGGGGCTTAAGCCCATTGTTTCTTTGTTGCTATTTATGTCATCAGGCAAGGGAGGCAAGGGGCTTAAGCC
The DNA here is from genome assembly GCA_041687725.1 of Pseudanabaena sp. Taxonomy (GTDB): domain Bacteria; phylum Cyanobacteriota; class Cyanobacteriia; order Pseudanabaenales; family Pseudanabaenaceae; genus Pseudanabaena. The sequence continues at coordinate 812 of JBDNJN010000021.1, read as the reverse complement.
CCTTGTTCTTTCGGTGGAGATGTGTTGGACAATTTCGGAAATTGGTCTTAATCCTTTTTCGGGTATTCCATTTTCCCAAGTGGAGATTAATTCTTTGCCCCAACGCTCGGAATGTTTAATGTGGTTGTTCGATACATAATCCAGAATATTCGTAAGAGCGTCTTCATCCTCAATAGGTTGTCGATTAAACTTTTGCGCCCAAACGTGTTGACCTTTATCCCAATTGCGTGATTTTTGAAATTCGTGAGAGCTAAACCCTTTGATTTTGCGGATTTTTTCGGTGAGTTCTTTATCTGTTTCAGCAGCAATAACCATGTGAACGTGGTCAGGAAGCACATTGAGAGCAGCGATCGCTGTTTCATAGCGTTTGGTAGCTTCGACAATTTTCTCTGCAATAAAAATTTGATCTTCGGCAGAAAAAATCAATGGTTCACCAACTGTTACTCCGTAAGTAACCATTCGCTCAGAGATTCGGGAGTTATGCGTCACAAAAGTGACAAACCATAGTTGCTTATTGATGAGTAACAAGGGGCTTAAGCCCCTTGCCTCCTCTACAGATCCACCTGCGTTTAACAAGGGGCTTAAGCCTAGGCTGTTGACTTTGTGCCTTTTTAGGCTATTTTGGCTCATACAACTTCTATGTCGTCAAGTAAGTCCGAAAATAAGGTTTTCCTTTTCGACAGCATAGATTGACCAAAAGCTTCAGCTAACCAGGCCTCAACATCAGCAAAACTAATTGTTTCCAGCGCATTTTTAACAATACTATTTGTTAGATTCATAGTAGATAAACAAATAGTTAGCAACATCTGACC
>JBDNJN010000170.1:0-11376 GCA_041687725.1 Pseudanabaena sp. | reverse complement strand
TTCTGCGAGATTGTTGAGACTTTGAGCGACATCAGGATGGTCTGCTCCTAGTTGTCTTTCCCTGATTTCTAGCGAACGCATATAGAGGGGTTCGGCTTCGCTGTAGCGTCCTTGCGATTCGTATAGTGCTGCGAGATTGTTGAGGCTGATGGCGACATCGGGATGGTATGCTCCTAGTTGTCTTTCACTGATTTCTAGAGATCGCCGATAGAGAGGTTCAGCTTCGCTGTAGCGTCCTTGTAATTGATATAGTCTTGCTATGCGGTTTAAACTAGCTGCAACATCTGGCGAATTAACTAATTTTAACTGCCCCAACAGCCCCTCAAACTGCATCGTCAAGTCCTGCAATTCATGGAGTGCGCCAATATCGGCGATCGCTGCTAGCGCGGGGATTAGATAAGTAGTCAGCAGCTCTTGATCATCAGTACCTGCGGCTTTGGACTCTTCAAATCTTTGTAAGAGATTATGAGCGCGGCGACGGGCATCATCACTCTTGGTATATGAGCCAGATTTGAGAACTTGATTTTCAGAAAGAGATTGGTCAATCTGAGGCGGATCGATGCGGATCATTTCGGTTAGCTGCAACCGCAAACTAAACCAGCTATTGATGTCGGGCATCGCATGGATCGAAGTTTGCAAAAAAGAAGGCGTGATCCACCAAATTTGTTTTAGGGATTGGGCAATAATGCGATCGCGATTAAAATTCAAAATTCGCAATGACTCCTCTAATGGAACCCGATGCGTAAAAGCTGACGCAAATCCCGTAATCGAAACTACGCCCTCAGTGATTTGACCCAACGACTCCAAAAGCGCCGCCACCACCTTTACAGGCTCTTGCTGACTGAGCAACACAATCTCATGAAATGGAATCCCCCTTGCCGCAAGTTGCGAACTCATCTCAGCGATTACCCGTTGCCGCGAAATATCCGAGGCAAACTCCACCCGCGCTAAACCTCTAGGCGATCGCCTTGCCCACAATAGCAAGCGCTCTCTGATGTCATCAATACTACCCGTAGCGAAAGGATTATTGAGTTCCACCTAGCAACTCCCCCGACTCTGTGCGGACTAATCGTCTTTGCTTAGCCAAAATATCCACTACCAATGGATGCACCCCAAACCATCGCTGTCCATTAAACTCCTGTACTGCCCTTGCATTCAGCAAAGAATAAAGCACCGCATCGGGAATATCCGCCACTTTATCACTATCATAAATTTTGAGTAGGCGATCGGCTTTATCCTCATATTTCACCGTTTCAGGATCGTAGGGGCTTTGTCCGAGACGACCTTGATAATCACTGCGGAGATTCACGATCGCCGCCGTTGCATCCCCCGCCCCGATCTTGTCCGATGCTCGTAAGGTCGCTGTGTCTGCCGCATAGTTTACCAACGCAAACAAATCTCGCAGATTCCCACCCGAAGCAATAATTAGTCTTGTCATTTGCTCAGGTTCAAATAAATCTAAGGACATCCGCGCTTCTAAAACCACTTCTAGAGCCTTTCTGCCTTTGACATTAGAGCTATGGTCTTGCTGAAATACAGGTGTATCGGGCAACACAAAACTACAATCATTGGAAAAAGGCAACTGTGGCGCTTTACTAGAATAAAACAAACCAATGGGAAGATTAAAAATCAAATGGGTGCGGAGTTCCCGAAAAATATTGGCATAGGTGATAAACAAGTCTTCAATCCTTGCATTGGGAATTCCTGCGCGATCAAAATCTTCGCCTACATATAGCCACTCATGTCCAGAAGCCCTACGCAGTAGGTCATTGCAGTCGTCTAACAACCGATTTGCCACCTCAATCAACGTGGTCAAACGACTAACGCGATGCTCTACTACTTCGGTTTTGCGCGTCGATGCAAACTTAATCTCGCCCTTAATAGTGGCAAATAAACCTAAAACCTGATTCCATAAAGAATCTTCCTTAACTCCAGCCCCAGCCTCAAGACTCGCCGCGATCGCATTGGACTGCTCATGTATATCTTTTTCCGACGCAAACCAGTCCCAAATTTCTTGCAATCTCGCTTCGGGTGGACGTTTGCCTGCACCACCTTCCTTAATTGGTTTCGCAGTGCGATCGGCAACATCTGCCATCATCATCAGCACCACATCCAAAGGGCGGAAGTTATTCGGATCGAGCGTACTCACCGCACTAAATCTAATCGTATGAAACTGAGTTTGTACTTCATTAATTAATCGGCTTAATTCCGTAGACTTCCCCACCCCTCGATGCCCCATAAAACAGGCTTTGAAGTAAGTTCGACTTTTATAGGCGCGAGTTAGCCCTAGCTTGATACGCTCCATTTTGTCACCACCGCGCACTTGATTCATTTCATCTCGATAAAACGCCTTGAGTTGTTCTAGCGTTTCCAATGGTTCAGGTTGAAGTGTTTGATAAATTTCCTCCAATGTTTTGGCGGGAGTAATTTGCAATTTGGGGGTACTTGCGTCCATATACAAACCTATAAATTTAGTGAGTGCATTAATTAGGTGAGTAAAAGAAACATTAAAACCAAAAAAGCTGTAGCGCACGCTGCGCTTGCGCTACAGCTTTTTTGGTTTTGGGTTTAATTGTGCCTGCCTACTTGCAAAAAATATATATGAAATTAGAATGATTGTCAAAAGACAATTGCGAACTAATTTATTCATATTCTTAGCATTTTAACTTGCCCTGTAGGATACCAAAAAATATAGTGAGCATGAGTATAAATATTTAGAATGTGCCACTCTATTTACAATCTTACCTTTCACTTTTAAGCTCGTTGCTCCAACTTGCTTTGCAAACTAGCAACAGCGATATGCGTCAAATAAAACTCCTCACCTTCCGAATCGCGCAAGGCATCCAAATAAGCATCAATTCCACGCGGTTTTGGTAACTCATCCATATCCGCCAAATGCAAAACTAACGCCGATCGCATCAGGGCTGTAGTTGCTTCCAAAGTCTCACCTGTCGCGATACATCCCACCACATCAGGCGAATATGCCGAGAACCCAGTCTCACTCTTTTCCAAGACGATTAAATATTGGTCGATCATTTTAAACTTGCCTGTCTGAGAATACTTGCCAGCGTCCCTTTGCGTATATCATCGCTCAATTTACCCGCCACAGTCACTTTTCCTGATTTTGTAGGATGCTTGTACTGTCGATGGCTACCCACAGTATCAACCAAAAACCACCCGTCAAACTCAAGCAATTTAATCAAATCGCGGATTTTTGTCGTCATAGATTTGATGTTACCGATCGCCATCCAATATCAGAGCGATCGCCTTCAGAATTATGCGATCACGAGCGACCATTTCGCCCAACTTAGACGGCTCATATTTTCCCTCAAAAGCTTCACCCGCAGCAGCATCTAACGCAATGTCATAGGCATCTTCCAAAGTCTCTCGTAGCTCTGAAGGTTCGCAATAATTTCCTTTAGCCTTACGTCGTTGATTGGTGCGCTGAATTTCTCTTACCGCATTTTTGATCGACAGATTCCATGACCTTGTTGTGCGATTTTCCGCCTGTTGTTTGATGAGATGTAGTAGCAAGACCTTAGCAAAGCTATAAATTTTATTCAGCTTGTCATCCTTGCTCATCTCAGTCATCTCCTCCACCAACAACAAAGCATCGGAGATATTGCCACCAATCAGCAATGTCCGTAATTCTAACAATTCTTCCATACCTTCAACCTCTAGCTTCGCAGCCTAATCTGTGGTTTGCTTAACTTTAAAAACAGCATCGCCAGTAGCATTAACATCTCTAGCACCAATCTGCTTTACGCGATCGCCCTTAGCATCCTGTACAATATCTGCTGCGACCCGACTCGCCGTTATTCCCTCCAAACCCACCTGCAAAATTTGCCCTGCATTGATTTCTTTTGCCAATTTTTGTAACAGTTCCGCAAAAGCCTCATCTTCATCCAACACCACATCAAGATTTTTTGTCACAGTATCAATACCAGATTGATCGCTCGATTCCAACTTCACCAAAGCCTCATCAACCTTGGCAGATCTACCCTGTAACTTATTTTTGATTTGCTGCCATAGCTCAGGAATTTTTGCGATCGCCTCAGTCGTAAATTTCTTAGCGAGTTCTCCCGCGCTCGACTCCACAAACTTCTGAACAGCCAAACCTACCAGTAGTGAAGCCGTTATGGGATCTGACATAAGTATATTTCTATAGCTTGGATGAAATTAATCATAACATTAGCGATCGCTCTCATCCAAAAGCCGCCTTAACTCCTGCTTCAGAACTTCCACATCATGCAAATAAAGCTGATACCTCTCCGAAACGCTTATTGAGCCAATTTTTATTGCCTAAAACCCTAAATCAGCTTTTGCAGCTTCCGCAACCCGCAAAACTTCTGGCGTAGAAATTTCTTCCCAAGGCACTTCACCGATCTCGCGATAAAAAGTCTCATCATAGGGACGAGTTTGCACCACCACAGGCATCGGCACGGCATGACCCAAAACGAGGGCTTGCTGCTTCGAGTCTAATTTCGATAAAATCGTTCGCAAATTACCACTGCCAGCCACACCCGTAAAAATTGCATCAATATCTTTCTCGTCATTGAGCAAAGCCGTAATTCTTGTGCCAATTTGCGACATTACTTCATTATCAATTCCTGAAGGACGCTGATCGACAATTAGCAAAGTCACAAAATATTTTCGCATCTCACGGGCGATCGTCCCAAAAATAGTCTGCCTAGCCGTATTCGGAGCCAGAAATCGATGCGCTTCTTCGATTGTGATTGTCAACTGCTGCGGGCGATCGCTAATATTTTTAGTCTGCAAAAACTTTTCAGCTTTCTGCACATAAGCATGATGAATCCGCCGCGTGATGATATTCGTCGCCAACATATAAGAGAGCAGATTTGATTGCGAACCGAACTCAATCACAATATGTTTTCCCGCCGCGATCAAATCAAGAATCCGCTTAATGTAATCTTCGGGGCAGGTTGGGCGTAAATATTTGAGATCGTCAAGGCGCGTGAGTTTGCGCTGTAGCGCCATGATCGAAGACTTACTCCCCATTTTCTGTTCGCAAAATTCTTGGATTTCCGAATTAGTCATTGCTAACAACCGCGAAATCCAGCCCTTTCCAAATTCATTCCGTAAAATAATCGCATTTTCTAAACTAGCTTCCGAGAGATTTAACTCCTCACGAATTAGCATCAAATCTTCGACATCAATTTGGTCATAGCTAATGTAAAGCTCCTGTGCATCGCGCACACCCCGCCGCTTGGTTGAGTCGGGATCAAGGGTGTAAATCTGCACCTGTGCAGGAAATAACTGCCTTAGCCCTTTAACTGTGCTAAATCTTTTACCTTCAGTCGCCGCTTCCCATCCATATTCTGAATGCATATCAAAAATCAAGTTCACTGCCGCTTGCTTACGGATGATCCCCGATAGTAATAGCCGTGTCAAAAAAGATTTTCCCGTCCCCGATTTACCAAATACGCCGTTACTGCGCTCCACAAAGCGATCGAGATCGAGGCAAATTGGTACGGGCATATCAATCGGTTGCCCGATCGCAAAGTTACGTTTATGTGGGTCATCTTCCCAACCAAACACAATCCGAAAATCGCGCTCAGTCGCATCAAATACTTGCGAAAAATGACTGGGGATCGTTTTCACTGGCAGGAGTTGAAAATCACTTATTTCTTCGACAGCTTCGTAAACTGGTGATTTTTTGCTTTTTGCTTTTTTTAGGCGATCGCTATTTTGACTTACCTTTTGAGCAATCAAATCAAAAGGATTTGCAGGAACAAACATTAACATTGGCGTTAAATTAATCGTTCCGAAAGTTCCTGTGCCTGCCAAAATTTCAGTTAAAAAGGTATTTTCAGGATCGGGCGGATTCATGAGAATGCGAGGGCTAGCCGTACCAAGAGTGACATCGGTGAGGATGCAAAAAAAGCGGGTATGCCGACCATGCACCACTAAAAATTTGCCAACGCGCATATCTTCAACAGAAATTTCGCCATTTAGCCGCACTTCTAAACCATCGCTTAACGATCCTTGAACAACAATGCCTAATGGTTGCAATGAATCCATGCAAAACCTGCCGCATATTTAAGTTCAGCATACCAAAAAAATAGAGAGAGCGCTAAGCGCTCTCTCTATTTTTTATATGCTTTTTATATTCAACACTAAGTGTCAAATATGGTGATCATTACTGGTTTAGTAACGACCGCCGCCACCGCCGCCGCCAGCGCCTTTGTTGTAGCCGCCACGACCACCGCCGCCGCCGCCGCCGCCACGGTTTCCACCGCCGCCGCCGCCGAAGGAGTCACTGCTTTCGCGAGGCTTAGCCTTGTTAACCTTGAGTACGCGACCCATCCATTCAGCTCCGTCTAATGCTGTGATGGCTGCATCTTCTTCAGCGTCTGCACTCATTTCAACGAATGCAAAGCCACGAGCGCGACCAGTTTCGCGGTCGGTAGGGAAATGAACGCGAGTGACCTTGCCGTAGTCTTCAAAAACTGGCTTTAAATGATCTTGAGTAACTTCATAGGACAAGTTACCAACGTAAATAGACATTATGCTTTCTCCAAGAATTCAATGAGTATGTAGAGATTAGAGATGTCGGAGAGAAGCTTGTCACGATGAAACAGAAAAAAACTGTCAGTACAGAAAACAATTACTACAACCGATAAATACTTTTACCTTACGATTTATATCTTAGCGTATATTTTTTAAGTTTGGACATAATTTTATATTTTATTTGTTTTTGATTTGTTTTTGACGCGATCGCCTTATATAGCTATCGTCAAGTGCATTAAAAAACAAAACCCAAAACCCAAAAGATGGAAGGCGGCGCGGAGCGCCGCCTTCCATCTTTTGGGTTTTGTTTTAATAAATGTGTCAACAACTACACAGAGTCATTCTCTGCACAAAGACTATTTCGTGCAAGCCCGAATCACGAATATAGTCGTAAACGCTATAATTAGACCCAAAGCTTAAAATTTCACTCTCTCAAAATCTTATATTCCTTATCACATAACTCTATAAATGGTATCTTCGCCCGCTAGCCTCACTACAAATATCTCCACTACACCCATCACATTTCCCCTTGCGGCTGTCGTTGGACAAGAAGCAATTAAAACCGCCTTACTGCTAGCCGCGATCGATCCGAATATCGGTGGCATCGCTCTCGCAGGTAGACGCGGTACTGCTAAATCAGTTCTAGCGCGGGGTATCCATGCCCTGCTGCCTCCCATTGAGATCGCCGTGGAATCCCTCAGTAATTGCGATCCGACCAAGCCCGACACATGGGATGACGCATTAGTCAAGGTCATGGCAGGTAAAGATCCTAGCGAAATTGAGACTAAAGTTATTCCTGCACCTTTTATTCAAATTCCATTAGGAATTACTGAAGATCGGCTGATTGGTTCTGTCGATGTCAGTCGGTCGGTACGCGAAGGAAAGACCATATTTCAAGCAGGAATTTTGGCTGAGGCGCATCGCGGTGTCCTTTATATTGATGAAATTAATTTACTCGATCCCCAGATTTCTAATTTGCTGCTTTCGGTTCTCTCTACAGGCTATAACCAAGTCGAACGCGAAGGTATTAGTTATCAACATCCTTGCCAACCTTTGCTAATTGCGACTTATAACCCCGAAGAGGGAATATTAGGCGAGCATTTGATGGATCGGATTGCGATTAATCTCTCTGCTGACGCAGTTTTATCTCTCGATCAACGAGTAGAAGCGGTGGATATGGTGTTGGGCTATGCCAATTCTCCTGAAGCATTTTTGAAAGGATATGACTCGGATATTGATGATTTGCGGACACAGATTATTTTGGCGCGAGAATGGCTCACAGATGTGACGGTTTCTAGGGCGCAGATTCAATATTTGGTTGCCGAGGCAGTGCGGGGTGGGGTACAAGGACATCGGGCTGAGTTATTTGCTTTGCGGGTGGCGAAGGCGGCGGCGGCTCTCGAAAGTCGCACTCAGGTTAATGCTGATGATCTGCGTCAGGCTGTGGAATTGGTAATTGTGCCGCGATCGCCTTTACAACCCGAACAACAACAACCCGAACAGCAACAGCAGCAGCAAGCGCCACCGCCGCCGCAAAATCAGGATGAAGGCGAAGAGGAGCAGGATCAAGATCAGGAAGATCAAGAAAATGAACCTGAACAAGAGAATGAAGTACCTGAAATCCCTGAAGAATTTGTCTTCGATCCTGAAGGTGTAATTCTCGATCCTGAAGTTCTATTCTTTGCTCAGTCAATGCAAAAGCAAGGGCGATCGGGAACGCGCAATGTGATTTATTCCCAAGAACGGGGACGATATATCAAGCCAGTTTTGCCTCAAGGAAAAAGCGATCGCATTGCGATTGATGCCACACTCCGCGCTTCGGCTCCCTATCAAAAAGCGAGAAGATTACGCCAACCGCATCGCAAAGTGATCGTCGAAGATGTCGATATCAGAGCGAAAAAGCTAGCGCGTAAGGCGGGAGCTTTGACTATATTTTTAGTGGATGCGTCTGGATCGATGGCTCTCAATCGGATGCAATCGGCTAAGGGTGCAGCTTTACGAATGTTGACCGATAGCTATCAAAACCGCGACCAAATTGCGCTAATTCCCTTTCGCGGCGAAAAAGCAGATGTATTGTTACCGCCCACTCGTTCCATTGAGGCAGCGCGTCGTCGTCTGGATACGATGCCCTGCGGTGGTGGGTCGCCGTTGGCGCATGGTTTGACTCAAGCGGTGCGGGTTGCCATAAATGCCAGACAGTCGGGCGATGTTGGCTCGGTGACGATTGTGGCGATTACGGACGGGCGCGGTAATGTGCCATTAGCGCGATCGATGGGTGAACCAATTGATCCTGAAAATAAGCCTGATATTAAAGCCGAACTAATCGATATTTGTCGTAAAGTTCGCGCCTTGAATTTGGGCTTATTGGTAATCGATACAGAAAATAAATTTGTCTCGACAGGTTTTGCGAAGGAACTCGCCGCCGCCGCAGGTGGGAAGTATTACCATTTACCGAAAGCAACTGATAGTGCGATCGCGAGTGTGGCGCTAAGCGCGATCGCCGATCTACGTGGTTAATTCTTTGGCGATCGCGCTTTTGGCTAAATGCAAAAGGCGATCGCGGTTTAGTTCGGTGAGGAAATGTTAGCGATCGCCCAAATTCAAAAGCATCTGCACCAATTGGGATATACCGCTACAGCAAGGATTTGCGTATTCAGGAAGTTTGTTTTGCTTAGCGTTACGTTCAAGATTATCTGCTCTGGCGATCGCCTCTTCTGTCTTTGGCTTAAGTCGCTCTGGATAGTAGCAGATCGATTTGTCGTAATTGGGAATATGCTGCTTCAAACGTTCCTTAGCTTTATCTCGTGAAATATTAGGATGGTGATCTTGAAAATGGATGAGATACCAAAACTCAATACTAGGGTTTGTGATGGCTAGATTGACTTTTTGACTTTTAGCTTTTTGAACGGCTTGATGCCAGTTCGCAGGATTATTTTCTATATGCTCGTCACCATCAAAGACAGCCCAAGCCGAATCTTCTTTTCCCCAAGTCTTGTCCCGTTTTCTATCTTGTCTTTCTTCCAAGACATTATTAACTACACTGAGCGGATCTGTTCCATCATGAGGCAGCACGTCAACCAGTCCTGTAGTTAGTCGTAAATCTTGACGTATAGCATTGAAGTATTTCGGCTCTGTATGTTTTCCTTCGCAAGCAATCAAGATTTTCTTGCCAACTATTTTAGTCGGGGCATCTCTTTTTAATGAATGTTTAGCCATTGTCATCACCACTTGGCATCAAGTCATCTTCATCAGATATAAATGGAACCGCCCCAAATCTTCCATCTAAATATGCTTTGTCAATTGCAAGATCGTTACGCACTTTAAAATCACTAAGTGAGTATAGCTCTGTACTCTGATCACGTCGCTTCTGAGTAAACCAAATCTGATCGCGTCTCAGTAAGTTATTTCTCTGTAAAGTATTATCATGACTGGTAAATATTAATTGAGTACGATTAGGATTAGTTTTTGGGTTCTGAAAAAGTTTTACGATCTCACGAATTATATTAGGGTGGATACTAGAACCCAATTCGTCAACTATTATTAAGTGTTTTCCATTGAACATAAGTTGTATGCGGCAAGCCAAACTGAATAGATATTGAGTACCTGTAGATTCTTCTTCAAATTTCCAAGAAAGAATTTCTCCTTGCTCTGTCTTATGAAAAGCTTGGATATCTACTTGATTATCCTCAGTCTTTTTGATTTGAATATCATGTAAACCTGTATCAAATTTAAGCAAAAGTTTTTTTGCACTTTCTAATGTCATAGCAAGTTTTGGATACTGAGTTTGACTAAGATTCCATAGTGTGTTGATATGTATATATCTTTCATGATGTATATTTTCGAGATCGAAAAAAATACCTGTAAGATTACTCGCTGCGATCCAGTAGGCAAAAGGATTGACTGCTTCAATTTCTAGCTTTGAGAAAAGACTTGTGAAAGGCTCTCGTTCATGTAATTTTTTTTCGAGTTGAGTATGAGATCCAGAGAAATCTGAACCGTTCTTCCAATCAAATTTTTTGTGTTCTTCATTCCAAGTTCGAGAATATAAGAGACGATCTCGTTTTGTGGACACCAATACATACTCTAGCTTTTCCAAAAGTATCCTAGTACCATTCAAAACTAAAGAATAAGTATATATAGTTCCATCAAAAGCAGTACGAAGATTGAAATAAGTTGGACTTTCTCTCGTTTTTTTATCTAGTTTAAAAGGGACTAATTCTGATCCACGGTCATAATTTCCTTCAGCCATAAACTTGAGTAGGTAGTTAAGAGCTTTTAAGACATTACTCTTGCCTGAGGCATTCGCGCCAAAAATTGCGATAACTGGCAAAACATCTATATCCCAACCCTCAATATGAAAAGGTTGAGCAATTTCATCATCAGACTTAATCCGACGGCGACTCTCGCTATTACTGGGCTTGCCCTTACTTTTGCTTGCCGCCACAGCACTGAGGGTTTCTACACCCTTAATCGAGCGAAAGTTTTCTACAGTAAAGTCTAATAGCATAATTTTTTACTTAAAAGGTGGACATACGTGAATTAGTCACGCAAACAGTTGTATTGTACAACTTTTATGTCACTTGTAGGTATGGCGCGATCGCTGAATAGCTTTTGCAAAAGGCGATCGCGCTTTGATTTAATGGGGATTTAAGTGGCGATCGCGCTTTTAGGGTTATCAACAGTTGACATAATACCTAGCTATATTTAGATTTAAGCCATATAAATCTGATAAAATCTATGGATAGCCTGATTAGTGAAAAGTCGATAGAATAAATAAATAATTTAAGTAATTCTGATGTTATTAGGATTTAAAACGCAACTAAAACTCAATAATAAACAGCGAAC
>JBDNJN010000169.1:0-12656 GCA_041687725.1 Pseudanabaena sp. | reverse complement strand
TTCTAATTTATCTCTTAAGGCGGCTCAGTTTATCGATCCGATTCGTCTCCATTGGGGTATTGAAAATCGTCTTCATTGGGTGCGTGATGTTCTTTTTCAGGAAGATGAAGGCTTGCGCCGTGGCGGCAATGCTCCTACTGCTTGGGCAATTTTTAACTGTTTTGTTATTTCGGCTGTTCGCCGTCTTGGTTATCGCACTCTTCCTCAGGCGCAACGTGTTCACGCTAATCAGGTTCATCAAGCGTTTGCTACTCTCTCCTGCTCTTCCTGATTTCTCTCCATTCATTTCCTCTGGCGCAACCTGAAAGTTCTTACCCTCTAACCCTTTCCGAAAATGAAACCACCCTGCTCTCCTTGCAAAGGAGAGGGGAACAAGAAAAAGTTCTGGCTCCCCTTCTCCTTTGCAAGGAGAAGGGGTTGGGGGATGAGGTGCATTTTTCTTTCTAAGATCAGCATTAAAAAACAAATGCGGCGCAATGCGCCGCATTTGTTTTTTAATCGTTATGAGTTTGCCCTGTCTGCAAATTCCATAAACCTGCATAAACTTCATTAATCGCAACTAACTCATCATGAGTTCCCGTCTCTACCACCTTGCCATGATCCATCACATAAATGCGATCAGCGTTACGAATTGTTGATAGACGATGGGCGATCGCGATCGTTGTGCGATTTTTGGTAATTAAATCTAAAGATTTCTGAATCGCCGCTTCCGTTTCATTGTCAACTGCCGAAGTCGCCTCATCGAGAATTAAGATCGGCGAATTGCGTAACACTGCTCGTGCGATCGCAATTCTTTGTCGCTGTCCACCCGAAAGCTTTTGACCACGCTCTCCCACAATCGTATCGTAACCATTGGGCAGAGCTTCAATAAATTCATGGGCTTCAGCAATCTTCGCAGCTTCGACAATTTGCTCCACTGTTGCATCAAAGGAACCGTAGGCAACATTTTCTAAAACGGAACCATGAAATAGAAATACATCTTGACTGACCCAGCCCATACAAGAACGTAGCGATCGCAACTCTAAGTCGCGAATATCAATGCGATCAAGAAATATATTTCCCGATTGAATTTCGTATAAACGCAAAAGTAATTTTACTAAAGTGCTTTTGCCTGAACCTGTTGCCCCGACGATCGCCGTAGTTTTATTGGCAATAATTTCTAAGGAGAGATCCTCAATAATTGGGAAGTTGGCAGCATAGCCAAAGGTGACATTTTTTAATTGAATGTCTCCTTGAATCTTGACTTGTGGTTGCAAAACTTGAGAACCCGAATGGATCGTGATCGGCGTATCTAATAAATCGAGAATCCGATTAGTCGAAGCCATCGCTCTTTGGTATTGATCGAGGGTTTCGCCCAAGCGCGTTAATGGCCATAACAAGCGCTGAATTAGATAAATCATCACCGAGTAATTGCCGACAGATAGCTTTTGTGCTTGTACTTCCAATCCACCGTAATACAAGATTGCGATAAATCCCACGAAGATCAGCACCCGAATTAAGGGAACAAAAGCGGCACTGTAGGCGATCGCCTTACGATTACTTTGCCGATAGCGATCGCTCTCTTTCTCAATTCGTTTGCGCTCATAACTTTCGGTGACAAATGCTTTAATCGTGGTGATTCCACCGATATTATTAGATAACTGACCATTGAGTAAACCCACCTTCTCCCGAACTTCGGCATAGCGCGGCGCAAGGAATTTCTGAAACCAAATCGAACCCCATAAAATAAATGGCATCGGCAACATCGCTAACCAAGCCACATTCGGCGTAATCACAAAAAACGCACCACCGATTAAAATAATCGTTGCCGAAACTTGAATGACTTCATTCGCACCACCATCAAGGAATCGTTCCAATTGATTAACATCATCACTCAAAATCGACATCAATCCGCCCGAACTGCGCTCTTCAAAATAAGCCATTTCCAATTCTTGCAAATGTTGATAAGCATCAAGGCGCAGGTCATGCTGCACGGTTTGAGCAAGGTTCCGCCACTGGAGCGCATAAGCATATTCAAAAATTGATTCCAAACCCCAAATCACACCACTAATTGCGGAAAGCACAAACAACTGTGCGGCTAATCCTTCCACTCCCAAAGGATTTGCCCAAAAGTTATCTTTTTGTAATACCAGATCGATCGCCGCGCCAATTAAAACAGGTGGAGCGAGATCGAAGAACTTATTCAAAATTGAACAAGTCGTCGCAATCCAAATTTGTTGACGATAATCACGGGTATAGCGAAGCAGACGAGTTAAAGGATGGGGCTGAGAATCATTAGACATTTTTGATATTGGGGGTTGCTTAGAGTTGGCTCGGAGGTTTGCGATCGCCAAATGTGATTAAAATGTAGTTAAAATTTGGTCAGGATGCACTTTGTGCGGCTAGTATAGCAATAACTGAAAATCAAGATTAAAATCACAGTTAAAATCAAAAGCGCAAGAGTATTTCTGCTCTAACTTGTTAAATGCCTATAATTAGCGAAAGTTTTCCGACAACAAGTTTAATCACTCAAATTAGCGCGGTCGCAGTCTGGCTAAGTCTAGTTTTTGGGGTTTCAGAAATTTTGCATCGCTTTAACCAAGACCCAGAATTAGTTCGCAAAGTTGTCCATATTGGCACTGGTAATGTAGTACTAATTGCGTGGTGGTTACATATACCGACATGGATATGTATCAGTGCAGGAGTAATATTTAGTGCGATCGCCTTAGCTTCTCACAATATAAATATTTTATCGATGCTCAATGATGTGGGGCGCAAGACCTACGGGGTGTTTTATTACGCGCTCAGCATCACGATTTTAGTTACTGTTTTATGGGAGCAGTATCCACAATATGCCGCGATCGGCGTAATGGTGATGTCTTGGGGCGATGGCATGGCGGCGCTAATTGGCAAGCGTTTTGGCAAACATACTTTTATCCATTTGGGCAACAAGCGTAGTCTCGAAGGCTCATTTGCCATGTTTGTGACGAGTCTAATCGTGATAGTTGGCATTTTGGCAATGGCTAATGGATTTCGGCTCAAGGATATTGGTATTGCCATTCCGATTGCGGCGATCGCTGCCGTACTTGAAGCTTTCTCCCCAGGTGGCACAGATAATCTCTCAGTTCCTTTATCGAGTGCAGGTTTGAGCTATATCCTGCAAGCACTCTTGTGAAAAGCCAAAAAAGCTGTAGCGCACACTGTGCGTGCGCTACAGCTTTTTTGGGCTTTAAAGTTTTATTTCGCTTATCAAATGAACCATAGTAAAAAATTTGAAAGGGTTGCTTCGCAACCCTTTCAAATTTTTTACTGGTTCTGGTTTGAGCGCAAAGCGCTGTAAAAAATGCTATACCTAAGCAAAATGTATTCGCCGCCACTTTATTGTAAATACCCATGACTGAACTTACTACCGAACAACATCGCGCCAAAATGCAACGCCGCCAAGAGGTGCAGCATCAAAGAGTCGCAGAGCGTAACCTCGAAAAAGGATTAATCATTGTTAATACAGGTGACGGTAAGGGCAAAACCACGGCGGCACTGGGGATGGTGCTGCGATCGCTAGGGCATGGATATAAAGTGGCGATCGTCCAGTTCATCAAAGGTGCGTGGGAACCTGCGGAAAAGAAAGTATTTGCCATGTGGCAAGAGCAACTGGCTTTTCAAGCATTGGGTGAAGGCTTTACATGGGAAACTCAAGACCGCGATCGCGATATCGCCAAGACTAAAGAAGCATGGGAAGTGGGACTTAGTTATATCAAAGATCCTGAATACAAATTAGTTCTACTTGACGAAGTGAATATTGCTCTAAAACTGGGCTATCTCGATGTCGAGACTGTAATTGCGGGACTAAAAGAGAAACCTGCTGATTCTCATGTCATTCTCACTGGTCGAGGCGCACCCGCCGAACTGATTGAAGTTGCTGATTTAGTAACAAGAATGGAACTGGTTAAACACCCTTTTCGAGAACAAGGTGTCAAAGCTCAAGCAGGGATCGAGTTTTAGAATCAATCCATTTAAGAATTGGGTAGTGATCAGTAGTGATGCAGGTAGCTTCTTACTTAGCTGACCAGTACCCACGGTAGGCTTTTTAAGGGAATCTGGGGGGATCTCCAACTTCTCCAACACGCTCTTAAGGATTTTATTGCCAAGTTTGTCGAAATGCTTTGACCACTTGATCCATCCCAACCGATCGCGAAGCTTTAAATAGAATCCGATCGCCACTTTCGACTTTTTGTAAAAGTGTCTGCGTGATTTCATCATAGGACTGACAAGCGATCGCATATTTTAGCGAACCATTTGCACCCGATAGAATCGCATCCGCCTCACCATCGGTTAAAATGATCGCACCTTCGATTCCCAACTTACTAATCGCTTCACCAACTTGACGATGTAATTGAGTAGACATCTCTCCCAATTCCTTCATCGTGCCTAATACTGCCCAATGGCGCTTGGCTGGCATATCTGCTAATTGACGCAACGCAGCAAGCATTCCTTCAGGAGAAGCATTATAAGTCTCATCGAGAATTGTCACATCTTGAGGCAATTCGTATAACTGCGCTCTGCCAAAAGGAAGATCGAGTTTGCCAATACCTTGAGTTATTTGAGTCCAATCAAGATTTAGGGCTTTAAGAACGGCTAATCCTGCCAAAAAATTTAGAGCATTGTGAAGCCCTGTTAAGGGCAAATCCCATGTCAAACCTTCCACATGTAACTTGTCACCGATTAGCTCACCATTGACATCACCAACTCCTAAGCCATAGGTGATCGTTTTGCCTTGCCAAACTTGGCGAGCAGTTTCTAATAGAAGCGGATTACTTGCGTTTAAAATTGCTATGCCATTGGGAGGAGTCTCGGCAAGCAGTTCGCATTTAGCTTGGGCGATCGCCTCTCGTGATCCCAACCTACCAATATGCGCCGTACCAACATTAGTAATCACGCTCACCGTCGGCATAGCCGTTTTGGCAAGACGTTCAATTTCGCCTAAACCACGCATTCCCATCTCCACGACCACAAAATCAGCCTGTGTAGGGGCGATCGCCAATAGAGTTTGCGCCACACCAATATCATTATTGTGATTAGCTTGGCTCTTATGAACTTGCTTATCAGGCGCAACGTAACAAGCCAACATACTCGCAATAATTTCTTTAGTGGTGGTTTTGCCGACTGAGCCAGTAATCGCTATGACTGGTCGCATAAACTGCGATCGCCACCAACGCGCTAGATCTTGATAAGCCGTAAGCGTGTCATCAACGATCAGTAATGGCAAGCCTGATGCTGCGGCTGAGTTTGCCCATGCACGACTAACGATCGCTGCCACTGCTCCTTGAGCGATCGCAGTTGCCACAAAACCATGACCATCAAAATTTTCGCCAGTTAAAGCCACAAATAATTCGCCAGCTTTGAGCTTGCGACTATCGGAAATAACGCCCCTTATTTCTGTGTTTTTTTGCGTGTTTTCGTCAATATTGGCAACTGTTGCCGACGTAATGGCGATCGCTTGGCTAATCGTACAAATGCATGTCATGCTTAATTTTTTCTGTTCTTAGCTGAAACCTAAACTTGATCTGAAAGCCACACTTTGCGTGGCTTTCAGATCAACTCTATAGGCTTAATATATCAGGCTTCAGGCAGTACATCATCACCAAACATTTCATTTAAAGTTGTCAGATATGGCTCAAACTCTAAAATATATCTTTCGTCAAGATGACTATGCATTTCTTGAGATAGCAATCTCAACAAAGTCCGCACCAATTCCCAACTAACTTTTAAAGGGGGATAAAGCATGACACAGAGAGGGAAAAGCTCTTGCTGAATCGAAGCGACGCTTTTTTCTAGCACACACAGACAGAGATAAACTTGGAACATTTCAATATCGCGCAAACTCGAAATCCGCACTTGAGGCGAACCCAATACGCCGCTATGACATTGATAGTCAGAGTGCATGATCAAAGTCTTTTGAGAAACCTGCCGCGCAATTTCACTGGTTAGCCGTAGCAGATGACGCACAGATTCCAAGGCGATGTCATCATATTCCAAATTTCCCGCCGCTTCATAGCATCTTTGCAATGGCATGTAGAGATGATCGTCAATGACTTTGAAGTAAGAGTTGACCATCAATTGCTCTAGTGGCGGCAGTGAATCTAAGAGCATCTGCCCACTGTAATGAAACTGCATACTCACAAAGCCGATCGCACGCGGATCGACTAATGTATATTTTTTGCGAATTTTGCCAACACTCTGGGCGATCGCTACAGACAGTTGGCCAATCGTCGGTAGTTGGCTGTAGCATTCTAGCTTCAGATCCTGCCCATCAGCCGACAAGTTTAGCTCCACAAGCCGAATGTCAGCGTCTTGTGTATAAACCTGTAAAGCCTGTTCCAATAAAAAGCGAGAATCTGTAGCAATTTGCCAAGGATCGATTAAGTCTGCGGAAATGCTATGCGCTTGCAACTGCCCCATCAATAGATTCTCAGTCTTAGCCCAAGCCTGAGCGCTAGAAAACCGCAAAGACTTTAACAAATTTGCCGCAGTAGCCACACGTCTCTCTGATGACAAGATTTCCGATAAATTGTTCAACTTGATATCTTGTCTAGGAGAATCTGATTGCAGATTTTGAAGATACTTCTTTGCCCAAATATTTGCTAGAGTCGGAACCGATTTACTGGTAAAATCTTGCGGATTTTTAGCTGGATTATCAACAAGAGGCTGTCTGCTCATTTAAGCTCCGAAAATAAGAAAATTTGTTAAATTAACCACATTATATTTCGCTCCTTTGAGATAGTTAAGGTTTAGTTAAAAATACTTATCAACATCGGCTAAAAACCTGACTTTGTAATGGGTTTTAAAGATTTGTTTAAATTGCAAAAGTATACCTACTCTGGCAAACCTCAGTAAAATCCTGATTTTTCCAGTTAAATCTCTAGAGCCGATCGCTTAGTGGATTTTTGATGAACCACTAGAATTACGTGGATTGCCCGATGATCCTGAAGCATGGGGCGCAAAACAGAAGCGGGGAAGGTTCTCAAGTTAGGTGGTTTTTACAAATAAAGGGGGCGCGAAGCGCCCCCTTTATTGATATCTAGTGCAAACCTTTTAACTGACGCACAAGATGAATAATTTCTGGCAAAATTAGCTGCTCGATCGCCAATTTCACCGCATTACTCGAACCAGGAAGCGAAAAGACTAACTTCCCTTGATAAATTCCTGCCTCCGATCGCGAGGCGATCGCCCTTGAGCCAACCTCTTGCCAACTCAAATAACGAAACATCTCGCCAAATCCGGGAAGTGTCTTTTCGAGTAAAGCGGCGATCGCATCGTAAGTCGTATCTCGCGGTGCAATTCCCGTGCCACCATTGAGAATAATCGCGTCAAGATCGGCGATCGCGGCTAACTTATACATCTGCTCACGAATTTCATCAGGTTCATCTTTGACTAGGCTGTAGTAATCAAGCAAGTGACCAGCATTAGTCATCGACTGCTTGATAAATTGACCGCTTTTGTCGGTTTCGGGAGTACGAGTGTCACTGACGGTAATCACCGCAAAATGAACTTGATAAGATGGTGGATCGGGGCAGGGATTTTGAGAGGGTTTCATGTTTTTGGTTGATTGATATTAATTAATGTTTGGACAACCAGTTCAATAAAACTAATTCTAAACTCTGATTATTTTTGTGCATTTCTTGCTTGACCCATTGCGCGATCGCATCGATCGCCGAAAAGCTAGAACCCACTTGCCATTTCATATCAATACCCATTGAGGTGATGTGAGTGCCTTCGAGGGTTTCTAAACTAATTGTTTTAGGAAATTTCTGATTAAGTAGCTTGGCAAGACTAGAAATTTCATCTATACCATCGTCAACAAATTTAACGAGTAAATTATTAGCAGTCTCATAATTGGCGGTGATTAGCTGCTCGGTTTCTTTGGGGGTGGGAGTGAAATCCATTGAAGACATTTCGGGAATCCTACCAGTGAGTTCTTTAAAAAAAGGAATCGAGCGATCGGCGCTGTAGTTGTTGTAGGCGATGTAAATATTGCCAGCGCGGGTGGGCTTGTACAGGCTATTGATTAATAGATGGATTTTGCAACCCATGCTATGCCCCATACCGAACACAGGAAAATAATCCAGAAATAATTTGCTACGCGCTTTCCGAAATGAAGTATTAACTTCACGGGCAATTTGGCGATGGTCGAAAGTGTTATTTAAAAATGGCGTGGCAACGATCGCATAATGATTATGAGCTAGTTGTTCTAAAACGCGACCATAGGCAACATGGGGCGCAGCCGCAAAAAATGCACCACCCAAAAAGTGAATTACGCCTTTGGGCTTGGGCGGTGTCAGCACCCAGTTTTCTTCGATTTGCTTCCACTCCATCGTTTTTGCCACTATTTACATTTCTTTATATATTCTATCTCGAAAAAGATAGCTAGCGTTTACACACTAGGGTACTGGTCTTTAAGGGGGTGATAGATGGCTAAAAACCGTCACCCGTTAATAAGCCAGTGCCAAATACGACGCGAAGCGTCGTATTTTTATTAAATAACCGATGGAATCACCAATTTCTCCATCGCAGTATGGATTTCTTCGGTGAGCTTACGATTGCATTCTTTTGAGGCGGCGCGACTAGACTGATATTCGGCTAGGTGATCGGAAACTGAGACTGGCTCAGCAACGGAAATGGTCAATTTGCGATCGCCAAATTTTAGTTCTTCCTTAAAAACTGAGTCTTGATTAGTTTCGGTCACACGCTGCAATACACTCCACATTAATTTAATAACTTCGATATAGCGGCTAGGGCTAGGATGTTGGCGCACATAGTCGCTTGTCACACCGACAAGGCTTTCGGCAATTCGCATATGCCAGTTGCTATAGGTAGCTTCGAGGGCTACCTGATTTGCGAAACCGCGCTCCATTTGCGATAACTGCTCAATATTTTTAATATCGTTACGAAAAATCCGATCCCAGCCTAATTGTTCAAGTCGGCGACAGCGATCAATCGGTGAACCCTTTGGTTTAATGCCAAAATTCATTTCGGCAACGCTCAAAATGCGATCGGCTAAATCCTGTAAGTGGCTCCCTAAATCATCAGAATTAGCATTTTCGCCGCTACCCCCATCACCTTTGACATAGTTGCCATATAAAGTTTTGTAATAGTCGCTGACCCATTTCACTAAGTAACTACCCAAAGCATAAAAACGTTGATAGCGAGTTGCGGGGGTAATTGCTGACCCAGTAATTCCACATTCTTTTTCAATTGTGACGATCGCCTGATCGATTTTGCCCCAAGCAGCGCTCGAATATTCGTACTGAATCCCCACAGGAATAATTAACATTTCCTCGGTGCGCCCTTCTTTTTGGAGATCTTCGGCTGCCCAAAAGCCAATTTGAGCAATGCCTGGTTCTAGCTCGGCAACGGTTTCACTTTTGCCATTTGTACCACCTTCAGGAGCCATCGCTAGAGGTACATCGCCATGAGTAATTTGCTTACGCATCCGATTTAAGGCGATGCGATCGAGCTTGGCTCGAAATGTGGAAATCCCACCCAGTGCTGGAAATAGCCAATTCACATAGTCGCCCGCCCATAGAGAAATGCCGCGATCGTATACAAAACCACTATGGGGCAGCATCGTTAACTTGATGCCCATTTCTCGCGCTTGCTCTGGCACTGCATAGGCAAGCAAGTACAACATCGCGAAGGGATCGTCTGTGCTGGGATGCCGAAAAGCAAGAATATAGCGGGATTTGCCATCTTGAAACTTTTTAGTGGCAGCGACAAGGCGATCAATATAGCGGGTTTCGATCTGCTTGATGCCACATTGCCACCGCAACCAAAATGGCGTTAACATCCGTATGATCTGCAATATGAACTGGTTGGACTTAGGCGGATAAACTGTGAGAGGTGGTTGAACGCGAGTCAGATCTACTGCCATGATTTCCGTTGTTTATGTAGCAATATCGCATTAAAACACGCAAAGCGTGTCTTAACAATTCTACGACTAATCTATGACTGAGCCGTTACTACAAAATCCTGAAAAATTACAGGCGCGATTAAAGGAAATCCCCCTTGAAGCTGGGGTGTATTTTATGCGCGATCGCCATGATGGCGTAATTTATATTGGCAAATCTAAGGCGTTACGCAATCGGGTGCGATCGTACTTTCGCAGTAGTCAAGATTTATCGCCGCGCATCGCGATGATGGTGCAGTTGATCCATGAGATCGAGTTTATTGTCACGGATTCTGAAGCTGAAGCCCTCGCTCTTGAATCGAACCTGATTAAGCAATATCAACCCTATTACAACGTCCTGCTCAAAGACGATAAAAAATATCCTTACGTCTGCATTACTTGGTCAGAGGACTATCCGCGTATTTTTATTACCCGCAAACGCAAGATGGGCGGCACAAAGGATAAGTATTATGGGCCATATGTGGATGTTTTTAATCTCAAACGCACATTGGGAATTATTAAACGCGCCTTTCCATTGCGTCAGCGACCGATCCCCATGTTTAAAGATCGTCCCTGCTTAAATTATGACATGGGCTTATGTCCTGGGGTCTGTCAGGAGTTGATTTCGCCAGAAGATTATCACAAAACAATGGTGCGGGTTGCCATGATTTTCCAAGGGCGATCTAGTGAATTAGTGGATATGTTTACTGAGAAAATGGAAGGGTTTGCGGAAGATCTAGAATTTGAGAAAGCTGCCGATCTGCGCGATCGCATTCAAGTTCTCAAAAATCTTGGCGCTAATCAAAAAGTATCTCTGCCCGATGACACAGTTTCCCGTGATGCGATCGCTTTAGCCTATGACGAGCAGCATACTTGTATTCAGCTTTTTCAAATCAGGGCAGGGCGACTGGTCGGGCGGCTTGCCTTTCTAGCAGATAGTCAAAGCAATACGCCCGAAACTATTTTGCAGACTACTTTAGAAGCCCATTATCAAAATTGCGATCCTGTCGAAATCCCGAATGAAGTACATACACAATTGGAACTTCCTGAAGTCGAGATTTTGCAAGCTTGGCTAACCGATCGCAAGGGGCGCAAAGTGGCGATCGCGACTCCCCAACGTCAACTCAAAGCTGAACTAATCGAAATGGTGGAGCGCAATGCTCAGTATGAGTTAGCAAGGATTCAAAGACAAAGCGATCGTAATTTGCAAGGATTGGAAGACTTGGCGAAAATCCTTAATCTGGATAGTTTGCCACATCGGATTGAGGGTTATGATATTTCGCACATTCAAGGCTCGGATGCAGTTGCGAGTCAAGTTGTGTTTATTGATGGTATTCCTGCGAAGCAGCACTATCGCCATTACAAGATCCAAAATCCTGATATTCAGACTGGGCATTCTGATGACTTTGCCAGTCTTGCCGAGGTAATCGCGAGGAGGTTTAGGAAGTATTCGAGTTTTGCGGAAGATGCCCTCACCCCCAGCCCCTCTCCCGTAGGAGAGGGGAGCAAGATTGAGAAAGACTGTCGTCTTTCTGTTGAAGGGGGGAGTAAGAGTAATGATGACTTTCCTGATGTGGTAATGATTGATGGCGGGAAGGGACAGCTTTCGGCAGTGATGAAGATTATTGATAAGTTGGGATTGCGCGATCGCCTTACTGTGATTAGCTTAGCCAAAAAGCGCGAGGAGATTTTCTTGCCAGAGCAATCTGAGCCGATTAACGATTACGATCCTGAACGTTCAGGAGTTCAGCTTTTGCGGCGTTTGCGTGATGAGGCGCACCGTTTTGCGATTACGTTCCATCGTAAAAAACGTAGTCAAAGGATGCAGCGATCGCATCTCGATCAAATTATCGGTTTGGGACATCATCGCCAAAAGGTTCTGCTAGAGAAGTTCCATTCTGTCGATTATATTCGTCAAGCGACAGTCGAGCAGATTGCGGAAACCGATGGTATCGGTAAAAAGTTAGCTCAGCATATTTACGATCATTTCCATTCCACAGCTAATTAAGGCTCATAGCTTAAAACCCTGTAATAAAACCCAAAATTTTTGTTAAGAGTGTTACTTTGCAACACTCTTAACAAAAATTTTATAAAATTTTATAAATGGGACAGCTACAATTAGCTTACAGAAAAGTACGAGAGATTGAAAGCTCAGTGTCTTCAGACCTGAGATGAAAATCGGACGAGGGAATTTATTCCCTTTAATCTTTCTATATTGTCAGTCAATTATTGTAAGCCTTACTTTAGAATAGAAAGGATAAGAATTAAATTAACCATGTTAGTTCTCGAAGCAAAGTTAAAGGGCAAAACAGAGCAGTATGCACTCATTGATGAGGCAATTCGTACTGCTCTGTTTGTGCGTAATAAAGCTTTGAGATACTGGATGGATAACAAGGGCGTAGGAAAAAGCGACCTTTCCGTACAGTGTGCAGTGCTTGCTAAAGAGTTTGACTTCGCGCACAAGCTTGGCTCTCAAGCAAGGCAATCAAGTGCGGAAAGAGCATGGTCAGCTATTTCTCGGTTCTATGATAACTGCAAAAAGAAAGTATCAGGTAAAAAAGGATTTCCTAAATTTAAGAAACGTGGCAATTCAGTTGAATATAAACAATCTGGATGGAAACTATCTGAAGATCGGAAATACTTAAATTTAACTGATGGTTTCAAAATTGGTAGATTGAAATTAGTTGGTTCTCGCGATCTTAATTTCTATCAGATTGAGCAAATAAAACGAGTC
>JBDNJN010000168.1:0-3931 GCA_041687725.1 Pseudanabaena sp. | reverse complement strand
TTCCTGATCTTTGCTCCTTAGTTCAATCTTATTTTCTCTCCCAATATTTATCTCTTGCCTTTTTCTACAATCTTTACCCTCTAACCCTTTCCGAAAATGAAACCACCCTGCATCCTCGCGTAGCAGGGTGGGGTAGTTCATATTCGCCAAACCGAAACCTATGCCAAATGGTTTAACTCTTTGCGCGATCGTGAAGCCAGAGCGAGGATCGACATTCGGCTTCGTCGCCTCTCTATGGGCAATGCTGGAGACGTAAAACCTGTTGGTAAAGGAGTATCGGAACTGCGTATTGACTACGGCGCAGGTTATCGAGTCTATTTCATCCAACGAGGAGATACATTTGTTGTCTTGCTAGCGGGTGGAGACAAACGCACTCAAAATCGAGATATACAAACAGCTTTAGATTTAGCGCAAGACTTATAGGAGATCATGATGAATAAACTTCAAACCTACACTTGGGACGCTGCGGATCACCTCGAAACCAAAGAGGATATTGCTGCATATCTTCAAGTTGCCCTCGAAGATGGCGATCCAGCCCTGATCGTTGCCGCACTAGGAGATATTGCTCGTTCTAAAGGAATGACCCAGATTGCTCGTGAAACAGGGCTTGGACGTGAAAGCCTCTATAAATCACTCGCGATCGAAGGCAATCCAGAATTTGCAACAGTTCTCAAAGTATTACAAGCACTCGGTCTACGTTTCCAAGTCGTTGCAACATAGCTTGCGATCGCTTATAGCCAAAAGCCCAAAACAACCAAGAACTTGAGTTCTTGGAATATTTTAAGCCTCCTGCGATAAATCACCCAGATAAATATCACCCGTAATCTTCACATTTTTCAGCATCGTCTGTTCCACATTACCGCTACCCGCAGGAGCCTTTTGTCTCATCGATTTAACCTTTAGGCTACTACCCTCAAGATCGATCGCCATTACCTGCACGATCTTGCGAGTGCTTTCCTCATTCATCTTCGCCTTTAATATGGCATTTTCCTCCGCATCAGCCGCCGCCGCCATTTCTGCAAAAATCGGATCGATAGGTAGTGACTCCAATACCGCCTTACCCAAACTCAACACCTCGCGATCGCCAGATTCTAATTGCCCAGCGATTTCAGGCGAATGCTCACGGATTTTTGCGATCGCATCCCTCGTTTTCGTCAGCGTCGCCTCGCCAAATTTCTCGCCCGTCTTTTCTAACGCTTTTGTGAAAAATATCGTGACGATCGCTGTTGCAATAGTAATTGGCTCCATGAAACTTTTCCAATGATGACCAGCTTATTATGAACCCTAAAAATGAGAGGTGGTAATTTGCACCGTCTCCTATTTTTTGGGTTTAGCACGATTGCGATCGCACTGTACATTCAGAAGGTAACAAATCTAGGTAAAATCTGGATAGTGCCAGTTAATTTAAATATTCCCTATGCCAGAAGATAACGCTAACCAACCGCAAATAAGCCAATCGGCTAATGAAGCAGTATTTAATGAGGTACTAAAAAGTATAGACATCGACCCTGCTTTGCTTGCCGAACTTGGTGAAATAACCAATGATCCTGAACAGGCGATCGATATGGCGATCCGTCAATGGTTGCAACGTCGGGCCATTAAAGAATCTGATCGCTCACGTCCACTCACCATGAATCCAGTTGTGCCACCACGCGGCGAATGGAACGATTAATTCATGATTAACCAAGCCTAAACGATACTTATGCAAGATTTTTGGCTACTCAACGGCTTTTTTTTGGCATTGGGGATGATCCACATCATTATCTCCCTGATTTTTATTTTTAGCCCCAAGCCCCGCAATTCCAGAAACCGCAGCCAATCGAAGTTAAAGTCGGTCAAGCCAAACTCAAGGAGGATTTTTGGCTATAATCTCTTGGTATCTGGATTACTGATTAGTCTTACGGCTGCCTTAATTTTAATATTCGGGCCATCCGTCAACTTATTAGTATTAGCCGCGATAAATCTTACCGTTACCTTGATCGCCCTAAAACTCAATCTATTTCATGACGCAGAGAACGCTACTATGCCGACCATCCGCAGTAATGAAAATAAAGAATTCACAGAGGATGCACCAAGTAGGGAAATTAATAGAGAGATGATGATCCCGATCGCGACCCAATCACCTGAAGCTGATTTGATTATTGAGCCGACCGAGATCGCCCATCAACCAATATTAGTCAGCAAGCCTTCTATCGAAATTTCTCCAGAATTATTTGCTGAGTTAACAGAAATATCTAGCGATCCTACGGCGGCTGTGGATGAAGCTATTCGCTGGTGGTTGCGTCGTCGTTTAGTCGATGACAATTCTATTAGCCATAATCGTAAGAATTTGCGCTCCAGTGAATCTTGGCGAGTGCAACAACAAAGCTGGAATGATTAGTGGTGAGCGCTTTTGATACGGTCTTGGGTCAGACTCAGGCGATCGCACTATTAAAGGCGGCGATCAAACGCGATCGCATTGCCCCCGCTTATTTATTTGCAGGGACGAGTGGCGTGGGACGCAGCAAGACGGCTTTGGCATTTGCCGAAGTTTTATTAGGCGATCGCAAATCTGCGAATCGGATTAGCGATCGCAATCATCCCGATCTGCTATGGGTAGAACCGACTTATTTAGATAAGGGCAAAATGCTCACCGCAAAGGAAGCCGAGGCATCAGGACTAAAGCGCCGCGCTCTACCCCAGATTAGGATCGAGCAAGTCCGCGAAATTAGTGAATTTGTCAGCCGATCGCCCCTTGAATGCAAGCGATCGGTCGTCATCCTCGAAGAAGCGCAATCGATGGCAGAATCAGCCGCCAATAGCTTGCTCAAAACCCTCGAAGAGCCGCTTTATGCCACGATTATTTTGATCGTTCCTGATGCTGGCTCGATTTTGCCCACCCTAGTTTCGCGCTGCCAACGTATTCCATTTACAAGACTGAATCAAGAACAGATGCAAGAAGTCCTTACTCGCGAAGGTCATACTGAAATTCCGCCCGAAGTGGTGGCGCTTGCTCAAGGATCGGCAGGACAGGCGATCGAGTCTTTCGATCGCTTCAAGAATATCCCCGCCGAGTTGTTAACCTCAGTGCGTCAAATTCCTAAAGATGCCAAAAGTGCGATGGCGATCGCCAAACAAATCACCAAAGAGCTAGAGGTTGATTTGCAATTGTGGTTAATTGATTATTTACAAAATTATTTTTGGGAACAGCAAAGATCTAAGTCAGTTTTGCTGCATCTCGATAAAGCGAGGGAGTTAATTGCGCGTTATGTCCAGCCACGACTGGTTTGGGAAGTAATGCTTCTGCAAATAGCGGGAAAGATTTAGCTACTAAGCGAAAGCTCCGAGCTCTGACTGTACTCTGGTGAGCAACGGTATACTTCGATAAGCTCAGTAACAGTGAGCGCGTAAATACGGTGGGCTCGATGCCCGTCCTATTTACAGCAATCTCCGCTACTCAGGACTATCTCGATGTTCGATATACGTTGCCAAGACACACAATTTTCATATCAGTATCGTTACTTTTTAATAAATTAAATATTGTTATAACTACCTACGAATACACATTAGACCTCTTGCAGAACTCAAAACGTGATACAGTTATGAGTTGGCTTGATTTAGGCTTTTCTGCTGCTTGATTGGCTCAATCTACAACTATGACTTGGATATAGCTGAGATTAACCAAACCCATTACTCTACCATGAAATCAGTTCTGCAAGAGGCCTATTATGCCCTAACAAAACACAAGTCCGTTAGTATGACAAGTAACGTCTCAATAACCACTGGTAAAATAGGGGGTTGCCAAAAGAGTCAAAATCTGGTTTAACAAAGAGATGAGTATCAACAGCAATACTAACCTAGTCGAAACAAATACCCCAGTCACGGAGGTAGAAGGTTTACGTAGGCTGGTGGTCGAGCAGAGAAAGTTGATAGACACACTATCGAAGCAACT
>JBDNJN010000167.1:0-49587 GCA_041687725.1 Pseudanabaena sp. | reverse complement strand
TTGATTTCATGAGTAATTGTGGGCGGTTAGTTGAGGCTCTATTGAGACTAAGTCCTAATAAGCGATGTTGTTACCAACGCGGGGAGAGGGCTATGAAGCTTATTATGGCTAACTCTTAGCTGTCTTTGTCACCCCTTCAGGATATGGAGCATATATTTCCTGACACTAATACCATGTATTATGATGACTACGATCAATCAATTGCAAATGAGAATTGGGAAAATTTTCTTGATTCTTTCTAAGTTTCTTTCTTACTACAGTTACAAAATAAATATAAACTATTGGAAGCTTTGTGTAATGCATACAAAGTAGAATAGCATCCGCTCAATAATTAGGGGTAAATCGTTCAGTGCGATCGCCGATATTGTAGGGTGCGTTAATGAAATGTAACGCACCCATTAAATGCTAACTAACAAATCAGTGCGTTACGCTGACGCTAACACACGCTACGATTGTTTAATTTTCATCGCAAGAGCTTTGAGGACAATGTGTTAAAGATAATTTTTATCGGAAAAGCTGTAAAAATTTCAGATGATGATTGATTTTGTTTTTGAGTTCGGAGAGATTATTTCCGATCTCGATGTTTATGAATAAAATGTGATCGTAAAGTTCTATATGTTAGCTTTATACCTATAACTTCTAGTTGAGCATTACAAGTATGTCTTCACCACCAATTACAACGCTAGTTAAAATAATGGAAACCTTACCTGTCAGTTTGCAGGAGAAAGTTACAGATCATTTAAGGGAATACATCAACGACTTGCAAGATGAGATTAAATGGGATAATTCGTTTGCAAAGACTCAATCGAAATTAGTTGCAGCAGCAAGGCTTGCTAAACAAGAAATTGCTGAGGGAAAAGCCGTTGCTCTTGACTACGAGCAATTATGAAATCTCTCACTTTACCTTCTTTCTGGGTTGAGTATCGGAAACTAAATGAGAACATCAGGCAAAGCACAAGAAAGACTTATCGGTTGTGGGCTGATAATTCATTTCATCCTTCTTTACATTTCAAGTGCATTAATACCGATGAATCGATTTGGTCTGTGAGAATAACGAGAAATTATCGTGCGCTAGGAATTCTAGACGGTGATACGGTGACATGGTTTTGGATTGGTAGCCATGATGACTACGAGAAGTTTTTCTAGATTATTAGATTCAGACAAGGGGCTTAAGCCCCTTGTTCTATGAGTTTGAGATATACTTTGTAAATGCTGTATCGCATCGCTATAAACCTATGACCCAGACTGAACAAAAAATAACTCTGTACGATCGCGATCTTAATTTGTGGTTAGAAGAGGCGATCGCTGTTTCCTCCATGCTTTCATGAAACCCAACAATGTGTTGACATTGTATATACAAAGTATTACAATGATCAAGTATTAGTCCTAGGCAAAGTTCTATGTCTACTTTAGTAGATAACCTCGCTTCTAGCCAAAATCGTGATGTGACGATTAACATCCGTGTCAAACAAGAGCAACGGAATATCATCGATCGTGCTGCGGAAGTACAGGGTAAAACCCGTTCTGAGTTTATGCTTGAATCTGCATATCAGAAGGCACAAGATGTTCTTTTGAATTGGGCTTTCTTTGGCTTAGATGCATCAAAGTATCAGGAATTTACGACATTGTTGGATGAAGTTCCTCAACCAAATGAGAAGTTACAGAAGTTACTAACAACTAAATCTACGTGGGAATAAATCCAGATAATTTGCGATCGCCTGAAAAGCTCAATTCATTTCACCAAATCAATGAATTTGATTCTGGCAATAGTCAACTAGATGGCTGGCTGAAGAACAGAGCGTTAAAAAATGAACTTGAAGGTGCTTCGCGCACCTATATTCTCTGTGCTGCTGATGTTGTGATTGGTTTCTATTGTCTTACTAATGGAGCAGTGTTTCAATCTGTTGTTACAGGTAAAGTGCGGCGCAATATGCCCGATCCGATTCCTGTAATGGTGATCGGAAGATTAGCGATTAATCGCATTTGGCAGGGAAAGGGACTTGGGAGAGCGTTGCTAAGGGATGCGATTTTAAGAACTCTGCAAGCATCTGAAATTGCGGGGATACGGGCTATTCTTGTCCATGCGATTTCTGAAGATGCGAAAGTTTTTTATGAGAAATGTGGGTTTACAGCTTCGCCTATCGATAATATGACTCTCATGATTAGGGTTAAGGATACGATCGGGTTATTCAATTGAAGTTTCCTATGATAATGATCCAGATCGAGTCTTATCAGTTTTAGAAAAATTAGCTCAAGAGATTTATTCGGAAAGTCCTTGATACAACAAAATCCTTGAAACACCTGAAGTTTTGGGTATTGACAACCTCCAACATTCAGGAATGCTCATCCGTATTTGGGTTCAAACTGCACCCCTTGAGCAATGGGCGGTCGCCCGCGAATTTCGACAACGACTCAAGATAGTAATGCAGCAGCAAGAAATTGAGATTGGTATACTTCGTCAGTCTCTCAGATTCAACAATCCACTCGACCTGACTGGAAATTTATAAATAATATCTGATGTCTCTCACCTTACGCAGAAAATCCTCAGATCCTCACCCCTAGCTCCTCTTCCGCAGGAGAACAAGAAAATTGCTCCCCTTTTCCTGATGAAGAAGGGATGAGGGGCGATCATATTTCCACGTAACACCACATATAAACTAAGCCGTCAAATTTTGTAGATAAACAAATGCTGCATTTGTGCCACCACCTTGACCAACTGCAATTTGAATATTGAGATGTGCCATTGCTTCCAAATAGCGGGATGTAGATAGGGAGCCAGTGTCTAGAGGTGCATAACCCATGTTTCTAGCTAAAGCGATAATTTGTTGTTTTGCTGCCTCATGATCTCCCGCAATAAACGCAGTAATAGCTTGTCCACCCATGACAGGTTTATCCATCACATCAGCAAAGATCGTATTAAAAGCTCTGACAACATAAGCATCTGGTAGTAACCGACTGATTTCTTCCGCCGCCGAATTTTCTTGCCCTAGTAATTTGGACGACCAGTCATCATTCAGTGGATTGGTACTATCAATGACAATTTTACCCTTCATCACTTCAGCCAATTCTGGCAAGAGATTGAGACAAACTGTAAAAGGGATCGCAAATGCAACACAATCCGAGTTTTCAATAGTTTCTTTAAACGGAGCAGAAGCATAGGGTAATTTTTGCAAGGGAGAACGCAACCCGATAATAACTTCATAGCCAGCTTTGGTAAACAGAGCCGCAAATTGCTTTCCTACATTCCCGAAGCCCAAAATTGCAATTTTCATAAATAGACTCAGAGTTTAGACATTTAGTTTGGTATTGACTATTGGCAATGTAACCATTTAGGTATCTAATGTAAACTAGGTACCTTGAGGTAACTACTATGGATAACAATTGCAATCTAGATCTCAAACCTAATGTCTATGCGGCAATCTGTCCCTCTAGGGAAGTTTTGGCGTTGATCGGTGAAAAGTGGGGGGCTCTGATCATTGGCGCAATGGAGCGTAAAACTCTCCGTTTTGGCGAACTCAAAAGAATTTGTGAAGGAATTTCCCAAAAAATGCTCACCCAGACTTTACGTAAATTGGAGCGTGATGGCTTAGTAAGGCGAACCTTGTACGCCGATAAGCTTCCATTAAAAGTAGAATATCAACTGACAAAATTGGGTATAAGTTTGCTTCCTGTAGTACAGGTTGCCAAATTATGGGCTGAAGAACATCTGCATGAAATCGAGGAGAATCGTGCTAATTGGGAGCCTGACAGTAATGCTTGTTAAGCGATCGCATCTTTATGGCAACCTTTCACCAATTTGCGTGAGATTTACTGCATAGCCGTCTGTGACTAGATAAACTGCATATGCGATCGCAAATCTAAAACGCATCAAATCATTTAAGAATATTTGTGGTTGAGTGAGATTGCGATCGCCTCTTACAAACTTGAGAAGATGATTGTTTATGCGATCGCCCCTTAAAACATATCAAATCATTTGAGAGTATTTGTGGTTGGGTGAGATAGCGATCGCCACTTACAAACTTGAAAAGATGATTGTTGATGCGATCGCATTGCGGCATTAGAAGTTCTAGATACTAGCGAGATAACTTCAAATCTGGTATAAAAGGTATTATTCTGCAAAATTTTATAGCTTTGCTCAAAGTATGACAATTGATAACAAGCCGATAGAGCAAATTCGGGAGTCCGACCTTCAGACATTAATAGTGAACCAAGTTGCTGAGGGTAAATCTATTGATTATAAACGAGAATTGCCGAGTGGTAATGATGAAAGCAAACGAGAACTTCTAGCTGACGTTTCTTCATTTGCGAATGCTTCGGGGGGCTACTTAGTTTTTGGGGTTGAGGAATCTGCTGGTATTCCGACTAATATCTGTGGACTATCAATTACTGATGCTGATGCCGAGATAAGAAGGATCGAAAGTAGCATTCAAGATGGTATTTCTCCCAGAATTCCCGGACTAGCAATTAAACCAATTAATCTTCAAAATAAAAATGTCGTAATTGTCGTACACATTCCCAGAAGTTGGGCGTTACCGCATATGGTGACATTCAAGAACTACTCAAAATTCTACTCTCGAAATTCAGCAGGTAAATACCAACTGGATGTTAATGAAATTAGATCGGCTTTTCTGCTCTCAGAGAGTGCCGCAGAGCGCATTAGAAATTTTCGGCTTGAACGATTGGGTATAATTGTTGCTAATCAAACTCCAATCCCTATGGAGAAAGGAGCTAAACTGATACTGCATGTTGTTCCAATTTCAGCTTTTAATATCCGCTCTCAATTTGATGTGATAAGCATTAGCACACAAGAGCTACAGCCTTTGAATGTATATAGTGGTTGGAATCACCGAATTAATCTTGATGGAAAAGTTACATTTGAGCAGTCTGGCAATCCACTCTTTGCTAATACATATCTGCAAATTTTCAGGAATGGCGTTATTGAAGCTGTTGAGACTCATTACACAATATCACAAACAGGCAAATCATCATACATATACAGGGCATATGAGCGCGATCTTCTGAAATTAATCGAGAGACTTATCAAAGTTCAGGAGAATATTGGAGTTCAATCACCATTATTCATTATGCTTAGCTTTTTAGGGGTTAAAGGATATGTCATGGGATTCGATTCAGGATTTGGTCGATTTGGAAATCCAATAGATAGGGATGCTCTACTACTGCCAGTGGCTATTCTTGAGGACTACAATAGTGATCTATTCGCAATTATGAAACCAATTTTTGATAATATTTGGAATGCTTGCGGACATGAGAAAACATTGAACTTTGATGACGCAGGCAATTGGATAGGAGGAAATTAGGAGTTAAAGCGTTTTAGATACAACTATATCAAATCGTTTGAGAATATTTGTTTTTGAGTGGAATTGCGATCGCCCTTTATAAAATTCAAGAAGATGATTGTTGTTGCGATCGCAACTATATACTTAAAATACTACACAACTCTAAATTTCTGCTCTGGAGCGACCAGTAATAGATCTCTTTGTTGATCTGAGTTTGCATCTATGCTAGTGTCCTTCAGCCGTCAATATTGTGGTAGCCAATATTTGGTAAATTATATGAATAGAAAACGATCTTCTGAAATCAAACTACTTTTAGTGGGTGCTTTCATTTTTACCAATGGATGCAGTGCCAGTAATGATTACAATTATTTAAATAAAGCAGACTGTATCTCAGAATGGGGAGTTAGGAATTGCGAAAAAAATGGTTCTAGTTCGGGAGGTGGCAGAAGTTTTATCTATAGAGATAGTTCAACAACTCAACGTTTAAATACTCGCGCTTCTAGCGTTCAACGGAGTGGATTTGGCTCTTCTTTTGGAAAATCTGGAGGACGTAGCTGATGTATAGAGAAAATACAATCCAGCGAAACAACTGGCAACAAAAGATGGAAGCCATAGGGTTTGATTTTCATAGCATTGATGGAAAATATTGGGAAGAATCAGCATGTTATTGTTTCTCTGTCGAAGAGATTGACATGATGGAAGAAGTTACCGCAGAACTACATCAAATGTGCCTTGAAGCAATTCAATATATCATTACAAACAAGCGATATAAAGATCTTGCGATTCCAGATCTATTTAAAAAATACATCGAACAATCTTGGCTAAAACAAGAGCCTTCGGTCTATGGAAGGTTCGATCTTAGTTATGACGGGTTTAACCCTCCCAAATTACTGGAATATAATGCAGATACCCCAACATCTCTAATCGAGGCAAGCATTGCCCAATGGTTCTGGTTGGAAGAAGCCAAGCCTGAAATGGATCAATTTAACTCAATTCATGAAAAACTTATAGATAGATGGAAAGAAATTCTCTCTCAGGGGTGGATTCGTGAACCTCTTTATTTTTCTTGTGTAGATGAATGTCAAGAAGATTACTCTACAGTCGAATATCTTCGTGATACTGCTTCTCAGGCTGGCATAGTTACATCAAAGATCTTTATTGAAGATATTGGTTGGGATGCTTTGAAAAAAGTGTTTGTGGATCTAGAAGAAAAGCCGATCCACTCAATTTTCAAACTTTATCCGTGGGAGTGGATGATTCAAGAAGAGTTTGGAAAGTATATATTGTCAAATAAATTAAATATGATTGAGCCTTGCTGGAAAATGCTCTTGAGTAATAAAGGGATATTACCAATACTTTGGGAACTTTACCCCAACCATCCCAATTTACTGCCAGCTTATTTTAATTCTTTCCCCTTAAACATGTCATATGTCAAAAAACCCTTACTTTCGAGAGAAGGATCGAATATATCTATTCATACATCAGAGAATACCTTGATGACAGAAGGAGTATACGGAGCCGAAGGTTACATTTATCAAGCCTATGCTCCCTTACCCAAATTTGGAGATAATAATTATCCAGTGATTGGAGTATGGATAATTGGTAACGAGCCTGCGGGGCTTGGTATTCGCGAAGATAATTCTCTAATTACTAAAAATACATCTCGTTTTGTCCCTCACTACTTTGTACCTAAAGATTAATTATGAATAAAGATATTTTTTCTTCATTAAGCACTTTCCCATTCTTTGTGGCTTATTTGATTGTGTCATTATTTCTAACTGGGATCTTTGTTGCCTTATATATTAAAGTTACGCCTTACAAGGAAATTGAATTAATTCGTCAAGGAAACTCTGCCGCCTCAGTCAGTTTAAGCGGTTCATTGATAGGTTTTGTGATTGCTTTAGCTTCGGTAATTGCCCATAGTGTGAATTTAATCGACTTAACAATATGGGGAGGTCTATCGTTGATTATTCAATTACTTGCCTATGTTGTTGTGCGTCGAGTCATCAAGGGAATTACCTACGGAATTCAAGATGGCACAATGTCACATGGAATATTTTTGGGAGCAGTTTCGCTAAGTTTTGGCATATTAAATGCTGCTTGTATGGTTTCTTAAATGAGCGCGAACTACGGTTTCTTCTGCCCACCTACTTAGTTTACTGATTACTGTGATAGCGATCGCCTCTTTATGGCAACCTTTCCCCAATTTGTGTGAGATTCACTGCATAGCCACCTGTGACTAGATAGACTGCATCTGCGATCGCGCCAATTTTACGGCTCAGACCACCAAGGCGATCGCGAAATGTTCGACCTAATTCGTAGGCTGGCACGATTCCCCAACCTACTTCTTCCGAAACAAAAGCAATATCAACTTCACAGGCTTGAATTGTTGATAGCAATTCTTTCTCAATCTTTACCCAAGATTCTTCATCTTCTTCTAAGAGATTCGCTAACCAAGTACCAAGAGAATCTACCAGAATATAAGTAGAATCATTCTGAATCTCTAAAATGCTCTTTGCTAGTTCAACAGGAATTTCTAAAGTCTGCCAATTTTCAGGACGGCGATCGCAATGTTTTTGTAGACGTGCTTCCCATTCTGCATCATCGGGATAACGAGTTGCAGTGGCGATATAGATTACCGAATTTTGCGATCGCGTGGCAAGCAGTTCTGCCCATTCACTTTTACCTGAGCGAGTTGCACCTGTAACTAGAGTAATCATGATTTATTTAAATTCTGACAATTGCTATACTATGACCATATCGCGCATCTTTAGGCATCCATCATGACTCAAGCGATCGCTCCCCCCGAAGCCTCAATCACCAGCATTACTCCTGAAGCCCCAATCTCTCAGCCAGAGTCACAACTTCTGTGGACAAGTGCTGACTTAGAACTATTACCAGATAACAACAACCGTTACGAGATCATTGACGGAGAACTTTACGTGACCAGAGCGCCTCATAACAAACATCAAGACACCTGCGGTAATTTCTGCTACGAACTCAAAGCTTGGTCAAAATTAACGGGCTTGGGATATACCGTGACTGGTGCAGGATTGATCTTTGGAGATAATGATGATGTTATTCCTGATGTCATGTGGATGACCAAAGAGAAATATGCTGCTCTGATTGATGATACAGGACATTTTCGTGGTGCGCCTGATCTGGTGATTGAAGTGCTATCGGCGGGGACGGAAAATGAAAAACGCGATCGCGAAGTTAAGCTAAAACTTTATTCATCAAGGGGCGTATTGGAATATTGGATTGCGGATTGGCGAGCCAAGCAAATTCAAATTTATCGTCGCGAAAATGGCATTCTTAAATTAGCGATGACTTTATTTGCAAGTGATACGCTCACTTCACCTTTATTGCCAGAGTTTGCTTGTGTGATATCTCAGATTTTTGAGTAGAGATTATGAAGCAAGTTTTTTATAGTATTGTCGCGATCGCCCTGAGCGTCTTTAGTATATCCAGTGATGTCCAAGCACTCGAAGACGGACTTTATTGGGGTGGTGGTTCGCGGTACATTCGCATTGCTAAGCAAACTAGCCCCATAGGTGATAAAGACAGCGATCGCATTTGTTATCAAGGATTTTCACCCAATGGCTCGATGATTGTTTCGTTGAAGCTAGTAATACCTCGCTATCAGACAGGTATTGACTATGAAGTTTATAGTTTGGAAGGCTCGAAAAAAGGCAACTCAGTAGATCTGTCGATTCAACAATATGCTTATAGTCGCGACAAAATCACCTTCGGTAAACTAGTCGGGCGATTTGTCAAAGGAGGGCTTGTCTACAAACGTGATGGTGAATCAGCAACAGATACCACACCCGAACTGCAAGAATGTCTCAAATCCACCCAGCCATACTTTAAACAAATCCTATCAGGACGCGATCGGCGTTAAATGATTATGATTGCTCAAATTGCCCCTCCAACTGCTAAGAAGACTTACACCGTCGAAGAATACCTAGAGCTAGAGGTAAATGCCGAAACTCGCAGTGAATATCGTAATGGAGAAATTATTTCTATGACTGGCGGAACCCCAAATCACAATGAAATTGCAGTTAATCTATTGGCATTTCTCAAACCATTGCTACGAGGAAAGCCCTACCGCCTTTTTTCGGCAGATCAAAGACTTTGGATTCCCGCTTTCACTCAACATACCTATCCTGATGTAATGGTTGCCGCTAAGCCTTTGGAAATGCAAACTGGACGCAAAGACACAATTACAAATCCTTGCTTTATCGCGGAAGTTTTATCTCGATCCACAAAAAATTACGATCGCAGTGAAAAATTCGCTGCATATCGAACTATCGACACTTTTCAGGAATATCTCTTGATTGATCAATACCGTATCCATGTTGAACATCACGTTAAAACCGCCGTCAATCAATGGTTGTTTTCAGAATACGATGATCCAGCCGTTACTCTTTCTTTGAAATTCTTGGATTTGCAGATCCAAATAGCCGATCTTTACGACAATATTGATTTTGAATAAGCCTATACAAGAACTGGTAGTGCGGCGCTTTCGCGCCCGAAACTAAAAATTCTTACCAAAGAAGCTAGAGGCGGCGCGAAGCGCCGCCTCTAGCTTCTTTGGTTTTGCGACAGTTTCTAGCTTTACAATGCTATGATCGCAAGACGCTGGGAGTGTCTAGAAATACTAGACTGAGAGCAGATCCTTAGAACCTGAACCGATTGACATCGGCGTAGGAAAGCACATTATTTGAGGAAATTTACATGACAGTTGGATTAAAGACTAGCTCTGCGCCCAAAATGCGCGGAGAATATCGCGGTACGCAAATGCATTGCGCTCGTCAAGGCATCATCACTGAAGAGATGCAGTATGTAGCATGGCGTGAAAATCTACCAGTCGAACTGGTACGCGCTGAAGTAGCACGCGGTCGAGCGATCATTCCCGCTAACAAGAATCACACCAATCTTGAGCCGATGGGAATTGGGATTGCTTTCCGATGCAAGGTTAATGCCAACATCGGCGCATCGCCAAACAGTTCCGACATTAACGAAGAAATCGAGAAGCTACATCTATCTGTCAAGTATGGCGCAGAT
The DNA here is from genome assembly GCA_041687725.1 of Pseudanabaena sp. Classification (GTDB taxonomy): domain Bacteria; phylum Cyanobacteriota; class Cyanobacteriia; order Pseudanabaenales; family Pseudanabaenaceae; genus Pseudanabaena. The sequence goes on along the minus strand of JBDNJN010000167.1, from coordinate 39,223 downwards.
ACGGTCATGGACTTGACAACAGGTGGCGGTGATCTAGATGTGATCCGTACTGCGATCATTAATGCTTCGCCTGTTCCCATTGGTACAGTTCCCATTTACCAAGCACTTGAAAGTGTGCATGGTACGATGCAAAACCTCACTCCTGATGACTTCTTGCATATTATTGAGAAGCACGCTGAGCAAGGTGTGGACTATCAAACCATTCATGCAGGGATTTTGATCGAGCATCTTCCACTTGTCAAAGATCGTTTGACAGGTATCGTCTCTCGTGGCGGCGGTATTTTGGCGCGTTGGATGTTGCATCACCATAAGCAAAACCCTCTCTATACCCACTTTAACGACATCATCGAAATCTTCAAGAAGCATGATGTATCTTTCAGCTTAGGCGATTCACTTCGTCCAGGTTGTTTGCACGATGCCTCTGATGCAGCGCAACTTGCTGAATTGAAGACTCTTGGACAACTTACCCGTCGTGCTTGGGAACATGATATCCAAGTCATGGTGGAAGGACCTGGACATGTGCCAATGGATCAGATCGAGTTTAACGTGCGTAAGCAAATGGAAGAATGCTCTGAAGCTCCTTTCTATGTGCTTGGTCCTCTCGTAACTGACATTGCCCCCGGCTACGATCATATTACTTCGGCGATCGGTGCAGCGATGGCTGGTTGGTATGGTACTGCTATGCTTTGCTATGTCACACCAAAGGAACACCTTGGTTTGCCTAATGCGGAAGATGTGCGTAATGGCTTGATTGCTTACAAGATTGCTGCTCACGCTGCGGATATTGCTCGTCATCGTCCTAATGCTCGTGATCGCGATGATGAACTTTCAATAGCTCGTTACAACTTCGATTGGAACAAGCAATTTGAGCTATCCCTCGATCCTGAACGTGCTAAGGAATATCACGATGAAACCTTACCTGCGGACATCTATAAAACCGCAGAGTTCTGCTCAATGTGTGGACCGAAGTTCTGTCCTATGCAAGAGAAGGTTGATGCGGAGGCAATTAGTGAGCTTGAGAAGTTTCTTGCTAAAGAGCCTGTAACTTCAGCTTAGTAAAGAACTTAAAGCATCCAAAGTATAAGGTAAACCTTATACTTTGGATACTTTAAGTTTAGCCCCAAACAGTAAAAAAGTTGACTCTTATCTAATCATCTATTTTTTAAAGCCTCAATCTCCTTTCTAATTTCTAGTATCTGTTGCTGCAAGTCTTTGAGTTGAGATTCTCTTGTTGTTAAATTTTGAGATAGAGATTCTAACTTTTGGTCTATGGTTACATTTGAAGGTTTATCAGAAGAGGCTGTTGTATTGGCTGGTGTTGTAGGTCTGGTTGGCAAGATACCAGTTTGTTGAGTACCTAAAGAAACTCCTGTTGCTTCGTTAGTTGGTGATTGGTTTACAGAATCCTTTGCTGGAGCAGTGATTACGCCACGTCCACCAAATTCTAAACCGATACCTATCCTAGTATCTGAGCCACTGGTACTTAATGTCGCTCTCACGCCAATTTCTTGATTGCCTTTAGGATCGAGGTTATAGCCTGTACGAAATGATAATGATGTAACTGGTAAGCTAGCACCATCGGTGGGAATTGCATAACTAGCAGAACCACTCAAACTGATCACGTCATTAGCCACAAAGCCTGTACCAATACCTAAGCTAACATTTTCACCAATGCCTTGTAAGGAGCGTGAATAGCCAACAGAACCAAGGAGAATCATCGGATCTCGAACTAGACTGATTTGCGCTTGGGTGGAAACAACCCAAGGATAGGCAATATTGACGGAAAACCGAGGGTCAAGAAATGATGATGGGGCGGCTCTGTATTCTAAACCGAAGCTGCCGCCAAGTGATGAGTCTGTTCTATTTAGAGTTTGGCGAGTTAAATCAAGAAAATCTCTGTTTTCGCGAATTGCGGAAAATGCCCAGTCAATTGAGCTATTTATACCGAAGTATTCATTAAAGCTATAACCGCCTGATAGGGATAATGAGGCATTTTGGCTGAAGGTATTAAATCTATTGGGAAAGATATTACCATCAAAGTCGGTGTCAAAATCTAGTCCTTGACGACTGCTTGGTGTATAGGTGATGCCCAATGTGTAATTGTATGCCCCTTGTACTTCTTGCAAGCGCCGTAATGGATCGATGGGGATTTGGGCGTATGCGGCTGGTGTGATGCACAGTACACATAGAGCAGGTAAAAACTTTTTCACAGAGTATTCCTCTTCATCGTATTAAATCTCTGTAGTCTTCCATCAGCCCAGTCTTGTGATAGTTGCTGTTGTTGCTTTGCTACTTGAATGACTTCTTCTGATGGTCTTGCCATGATCACAAAGCCACTAAACCCTTTTTGGGTATTGAGGTTTTCTAATGGAAACATGCCTCTACCCAACGTGGGATCGGAGACAATCAACCAATCCTCTAATATGCCAACTGCAAGAATGTAATGGGGCTGAGGGATGGTGACATGAATAACTATTGGTAAACCACCTCGCTCAAAATATGTTTTAAGTTGCTCTAATGTCCCTTCTTCGACATCTGCATCAATGCTTTTGCTAATGAGCGCTTGCTTCAGTGACAACGCATTCAATCCTGATTCTTGTGGTTTTTTACCACTTGCTGCCATTACCTTTTCGGCTATTTCTAGCACCTCCAACTCGCCTACTGGTTGTTTGTAAAAGTGAGTGAATAGAGTGGCAATTGCGGCGGCTCCGCAGGTATATATGTCTGTTTGTCCGATTGTTTGTTGATAGCGAAGCGATCGGTATGAATTGACAGGATTAGCAAAACTGGGATGAACTAAAATAAAAAAACTAGTTATCTGACCAAAGACATAACAGTAAAAACAATACCTAAACATATTTTCAAACTAAAGTTACCCTACAGTTAAAAAGCTATAGGCTGAAAAATTTTCCAGCCTATACAGCTTCCGAATTAATTTAATAGAGAAAAACATTCTGTGTTTTTAAAGGGAATTAGCGTCGCATAAACCACGTTAAACGGGCTTGTTTAGCTACTTTAACTGCTAAAAAGCCTTTAGCAGCAGGAGCTGCGGCTCCTACGATCACAGCGCTACCATACTGCTTCCAACCACATCTAGCTCCTGGAAATGTATAACAATTATAAGTTGTCAATGCAAGAGATGTTCCTGCACCTACTAAGATTGGAGTCCAAACGATTTCACCTTCAACCTTAGCTGCTTCAGCATCGGTCAAAGTGCGACCTCCGAACTCAATTAGGCTAGATTTGGGTGCAACTGAATTTACAGTTACGCCGTTGCCAGCGTTGAGATTTGTTGGATTTGCCAAAACTAAAGGTGCATTTCCTGCGATAATGGTCGCAGAAAGAACAACCCCCGATAAAAACTTACGCATAAGACTCTCCGATTTATAATTTATTTGTCAGTAGAAATACTCATGGACATTATAATTACAGAAAAGTTTGGATATGAAAAGTCGGTGAAAGTCGGATTTAGTAGGCGATTCTACAGTCGATCTTTACACTGGTCGGAAGGTGACAGATAATGGCAGAAATTCATGCAAGGTTTTAGTTATGAGTTGGCAAGAAGTGCTGAAATATGTGGATGACTTGTGGTTTGTTCAGACGCAACGGCATCTAGATAGCTTGCAGATGTCAATTTTACAAGGGGTATTTGATTATCAGAAATACGCACAGATTGCTGAAAAATGTAATTGTACAGAGGCTCATATCAAAGATGAAGCTTATGAACTTTGGCAAAAGCTCTCTAAGACTTTAGGGGAAGATGTCAATAAGTCAAACTTTCGCGCAACGATAGAACGGAATGTTATAACTAATTCTGCATTTCTAGTTCATGGTAATCGAATAGGAAGTATTAATTTTTGTCCTAATAGTTCTCAATCATCAAATTCAGAAGATTCTCAAATAGAATCGAATATGGTTGATGATGAAAACCTCAATTCTCCAGAAAATTTGAAGAGAATAGTAAAACTAGAATCAGTTGCTAATCTCTATAAACTAGGATTGACAGCAGAGCAAATATCACAGGCTTTAGGACTTTCCTTAGATGACGTTAAACAGGGCATATCGCGTTAGTCTTGTCTGGGATGCGATTGCCGCTCTCAATCTAAATGGGGTTAGTGTCTTTGATTCTTTCGCCACCAGCAGAATTTCATTTTGTTAAGCCTCACAGCAAAAGTATTTCAAGATTTCAAAATACAGGTGACGAAAAATTCGTGACACTAAACAATTAGGAATTCCGATGAAACAAAAGCAACTTGCTGCTAGTCTAGTTAGACATGTTTGCCAGATGTCTTATTGGTGTCTCAATATGAATAAGTTTCCCTGTCCTAGTCTTATTAATGTAGTTTTTTTACTATCGCTCACTGCCCCTTCCATTGCTTGGGCGCAAACTGCTGCACAAAAAATTGTTTATATATCCCCTCAAGGTGCTGACACTGTTGGTGCAGGCGCACAAAATCAGACTTTTAGGACGCTGACTGCCGCGATCGCAGCTAATCCTGAAGCAGGTACAATCTTTCAATTAAACAATGGTACATATAGCGCTGCCACTGGCGAAAACTTTCCGATTCGGCTTCCCCAAGGTGCAATTTTGCGCGGGAATCCTAGTACGAATGGAAATAGTGTGGTCATTAGTGGTGGTGGACGCTTTGTTAGTCCTACCTTTGCTAGCCAAAATATTGCGATCGCCGCCGCAAATAACTCACGCATAGAAGGTATTACGGTCACTAATAGTAATCCTCGCGGTTATGGACTGTGGCTAGAGTCCAGTCGCAATGTAATTGTTGCTAACAATAGTTTTGTCCGCAGTACCCACGATGGCATTTTCCTCACAGGCCGTACTAATGCTTATATTGGCAACAATCTATTTACTGGTAATACAGGTAGTGGAATTTCTGCTCTTGGCACAAGTACGGGCGAGATTCGCGATAACAAATTTGAGAATACAGGTTTCGGACTATCGATTGGACAACAGTCTCAAGTTGTTCTAGCCAACAATAATATCTCGCGAAATGTTGACGGAATTATTATTTCTAACACGGCTCAGCCAACTCTGAGAGGGAATACGATCGCCGATAATCAACGTAATGGTCTAGTCGTTCTCAGTAGTGCTAATGGCTCTCCTCGCCCCGACCTTGGTACGACGATTTCGCAGGGAAATAATACCTTTAGAAATAATCGTGAATTTGACATTAACAATGCCACGACTATCCCTCTAGCGGCAGTTGGCAATCAAATTAATCAATCACGGGTTAAGGGATTGCTCGATCTCAGGGCTTCGCGATCGCCAATTACGAATGCGATCGCAAATCCGATCGCTTCGATTTCTCCCGCACCACTTCCATCGATTCCCAGATCATCAACGAATACAGGAACAGCAATTCCCATTCAATCAAATTCTAGACCTACGCCGACCACAGTATTTGTGCCAGCAAAGCTGCCTAGTCCTAGCAAAGAATTATCCAATCCTGTTATCTCTACCAATCCTAACGATTCGCCAACGACAATCATTATTGAGCGCGACTATAGCAGTCCTGTAAGGTCGCCTCAAGTGATTGCAGCTTTACCACCAGTCACAACCCTCGATCCTATGACAGGCAAGCCTTTTCAATATCGGGTGATTGTTCCTTCAACTTCCACAATAGTTACCCAAAAAGTAAAAACAATTGTTCCAGATGCTTTTCGGCTCTTGCGTAATGGGAGAAGTCTGCTACAAGTTGGAGCCTATAGCGATCGTCCCACCGCCAATGAGTTAGTGCAGAAACTTTCCAAATCAGGTGTAAGCGCGGAAATCATTCCATTTCGTTAAAAAAGAACAAGGGGCTTAAGCCCCTTGTTAATCAAATCAAACATAAACAAAGCAGCGCTTTGTTTATGTTTGATTTGGATTAATTTCGTAGGTCATGAAGTCGTGAGCAGGAATGGTATTTGCAAAAATCATTCTCGCTTCATTAACTAAATCTTCTAACAAAATCGGATTTCCGGGAGCATAGCGCGGACTGAAATGGGTCATGATTAATTGCTTTGCATTGGCTAATAGCGCTACCTGCGCCGCCATCGTGCTTGTCGAATGCAAACGCTGAAAAGCCATATCTGAGTCTTTATGAGCAAAGGTGGACTCATGGATCAGCACATCAACATCTTGCGCCAGTTCCACCGAGCTATCACAAAAAATCGTATCCGTGCAATAGGCAATCTTCCGCCCAATCTGGGGAGCGCCACAAAACTGTTTACCATCAATTTTGCGCCCATCAGGAAGTGTCACCGTTTTACCCTGCTTTAGTTCGCCAAAAATTGGGCCTGAGGGAATATTCATGGCGATCGCTTTATCGACATCAAACTTACCAGCGCGATCGCGTTCTACCAATCGATAACCATGGGCTGTCACCTTATGCTTAAGCGGAGCCGCCATCATATAAAATTCTGAATCCCCACATACTAGCCCCGCTTTGACCTTATGCACCTTGATCGAATAGGAAAGGCGGGTTTCGCTATAGCGTAAACAAGCATCAAGATAGTCACCCAAACCCACTGGGCCATAAATATCAATATGGCTGACATTCCCCGCCATCCCGCAACTTGCGAGTAAGCCTGGCAAACCAAAAATGTGATCGCCATGCATATGCGTTATAAAAATTTTCGTAATCTGGCTGATTTTTACGTCACTTCGCAATAATTGGTGCTGGGTTGCCTCCCCACAATCGAGCAGCCAAACTTCGGCGCGTTGAGGTAAGCGTACCGCCACACTAGAAACATTGCGCCCGCGTGTAGGCACACCCGAACTAGTACCGAGAAAGGTGATTTGCATATTTTAATCGTCCACAAAAATCTCAATGCGGCGGTTACTTTTGCTGTTACCGTCACCAGCACTATTAGCTAAAGGACGACTAGCGCCATAACCGATCACCATCCAGTAATAGGTTTGTTCGCCGCGCAGTCTTGCCAAATATTCTTTAACCGCCGAGGCGCGTAAATAAGACAAAGTTAGCTCATCCCGCGTATTGCTCAAATCCATGTGACCGTTAATTCTTACCCGTTTACCTTTTTCTAATGGTAATTGTGCGGCAACTTCATCAAGCAATCGAAAACTTTCGGGGCGAATAATTGCCTTATTTGGATCGAACAAAGCATCAGCAGAGAGCGTAAACTGCTGCTTTTTATAATTTAGAAAGCTAAAGGAGGGTTGCCATACTAAGTCTGGTCGCATAAAGGCGATCGCTAAGCCTATAAACATACCCGCGATCGCGCTCACACCCAGAATCGCACCGCGAACAATTAAGGTCACAACAAAAGGCTGCGTTGGACGAGAATCGCCAGAGGGCGACGAAGATTTACCTGTTGACTTATCTGGAGTCGGTAAATTTGCCACAATTATTTTTTCTTTGCCTTAGAGCTGACAGTCGTATCAATCAGTTCTAACTCAGATGCACGAAATGAAACAAGCTTTTCCCAGTTGCCACCGCTAAAAATCACAGCAACACGGTCATCGGTTAACCGTTGCACTTGCCCCTGAAATCCATAATAGGTATCACCTTCATTGACAACCCGCACCGCAGAACCTGGAAAAATGATTGGCTGCATATTTTCTTTAAACTCTTTGCTATGGCTTTAACTATAATCTTTATGATACTCCCTTGCCAGTAGAAAAATAGACATTAAAACCTAAGAATTGGCGGTGCGGCGCGAAGCGCCGTCTAATCTTTCACTGGCAAGGGAGTAGGAAATAATGCGAGAAGCGCGACAAGCTCAATAGAATGGTAAAAAAATAGTCAGAATTTCGCCATCGTATGCAGCACTTGTCGAATGCATCCTCACCGTAAGTTTACCGCCTAATGCTTTTAGCAAGGTTTTTGTAGTTGGCAAGCTCAGGCTTAATGTACCTGTTTCAGGTTGGAGCATTAGCCATTGACCGACTGCTTTTAGTAATGGCAAATCGCCGCCGCCTTGCCACATCACTTGCGATTGAAACTGTAATTTCAGATATTCACCCGCACTGGTCAGAATTAGCTGAATATGACTATCGGGCGGAAAACTGCGGACTAGGCGATCGACTAAGCCATTGAGAATTTGAGATAGAAGTGAAGCATTACTGGAAATCGCAGGAATTTCCGTCGGTAAAATCATTTCTAAGGAAATTTGCCGCCGCCCTGCATGTTCTTGCCAACGCATAAATCCATCACTCAAAATCTCTTCGATTTGAGTTGCTTCCAACATGATTGGATAACTATCGAGTTGGGCTGCTTCAAAAATCAAATTAAATCTTTCAATTTGTTCTGTACATTCAGCATCAACTCGATCCAATCGCGTTTTTACTTCTGCGGATATATCCTTGCGACGTTTTAGCGATCGCACCAACATCCGAATCGTGGTGAGCGGTGTGCGTACCTCATGGGTAATCGCTTTGATAATATCAACTTCTTGAATTTCAGGAATCGGCAACTCTTGGTGAATCGAACTTTGCGCCATCAAAATCGCGCCAAATCTTGCCATGATTTGATAGGGGGGCAAGGTTAGCGGAAACTGTTGCAGCTTAGTTTGCAATAAAGCTTGTTGTTCAGTGCGCCGAATGCGCGGTAAAAGTACCGCGATCGCGGCTTGAATGGCTAGGGGATGTAGTGACCAGACACAGCTATGATTTTTTACAGACGAGACCACTAAAACGCTAAAAGTCTCCGTGATTAAAAGACATATCCACTCCTGACTAAGTAGATCGCATTTAGGGATCGAGACAACTTGTGTATCGCCAATCGGTAAAGTTTCAGTTGGGAATAACGAAGATTTACTCGTGGTAAATACCCAAGTTTGCAACTCTGTTTGACGAAACGCGGCTTTTGCAAAAATGTAAGGATGATGAGTTAGCAATAGCCCTTTGAGCGGCCTTTGCATTGAAAATTGATGAAGCACAGCGATCGCCCGATGCCAAAATTCTTTAGCATCGGTTTGGTACAACTCCTCGACAAACTCATAGGTTTGCGGATCTTGATGCAGCGCCTCATATATTGTTGCCAATGCTGTCGCCAATGTTCGTCGTCCTCAAGCTACTGATACGATTTTTAGGAAACTACACGAAGTGCAGTTTCCTAAAAACAAAATTAACGACCTTGGGCGAGTGCAGTTTCGGCACGGTCAAACTCTTGTAATAGGCGATTAAGTGTTTTTGCAGGAACTACACGCTTCATCGAGCCGTTATAGTATCCTGCCAAAGTATTTAACGCTGTGGACATCGTTGTATAAGAATACAAGCCACTTTTTTCGCGATCAGCTCGATAGCGCGATATATAGGCATTGATCTTATATCTCGCTGAGGTCTTTACCGCAGAACGATTCTCAGCATTTTCTGGCAGATTGATCGCTTCGCGCAAAGTTTTGATCGTATCGGTAGTGTCAGCGATGTAATTACCTGTCAAACCTGCATTGACAAGTGATTGAACTTCCTTCGTGGATAACGCTTCACTTTTTTTAGTAAACAATGCAGCGTTTGCATCTGGCGTAAAACCGCCAATTATGATCGATATCACTAGTGCAAAAGCGATCGCTGCACGAAATAAGCCTTGTAAAGAAACTTGTAAAGCTTTCAAGAACTTAAGTAAAGACCCGTATTCTGCCTTCATAATTTATAAATTAATAAAAATACATATACATATTTGTTGTCTCTGTAATCTTATGACTTTTCGGACAACCTCCCTCATTATCCAAAGGGATCGTAATGTCATGGTTTTATGACATTATGATCCCCACTTAAAATTACTAACGCGATCGCCACAACAATTACAGGTATTTGGTTTTAGCTAAGTATTTATACTTGAAATAGGTGATAAACTCATCGCAACCAATAGAAGATAAGCCTTTCAGTTATTGATCTTCTGCAAAAATTTGGCAGAATGTATTCAGCTACAGACCAATTCCTTAGTTGAGTGAAACTAAGTTTAGACATCATTAAAAGCAGTTGGAGGCTAATTGTATGGCGAGGGAACGTCCTCCCCTAGAAGAGATGACCTTGCGTCAACTTCGCAAAGTAGCAGCAGAGCTAGAGGTTTTTCGTTATAGTCGAATGCGAAAATCTCAGTTATTAGCTGATATTCAAACTATTCTTTCGGCTCAAGGTGTTGCCTCAAACCCAACAGATCGTAGTAACTCGGAGATTCAAGAAATCGTGGAAGCATCAAAGTTTAATGTTGGTAGTGAAGAAACAGAAGAAAACCTAGAACCGCTTGCCGCTATTGATAAAAGTATTGGCGAATTACCAAGTGGTTATGGTGAGAGCCGCATTGTCCTATTACCTCGTGATCCCCAATGGGCTTACGTATATTGGGATGTGCCTAACTCTCAGAAAGAAGAATTGCGTCGCCAAGGTGGACAGCAGTTGGCGCTACGTTTATACGATGCCACTGATGTTAACTTAGACTACCAAACTCCCAACAACTTGCAGGAGTACAACAGCGATGAACTCGCTCGCGAATGGTATTTACCGATCCCCATTAGCGATCGCGACTATGTAGCGGAGCTTGGCTATCGTTGCGCTGATGGTCGTTGGTTAGTCTTGACCCGTTCTAAAGTTGTGCATGTTCCACCCGTATTCCCTTCGGAATGGGTAGAAGACAACTTTATTACTGTGCCTTGGGATCAAACGCTCAAAGGTCAAACCTTCTTCACTTTGGTTCCTCCTGAAAAGAAAGTTGCCCCTGCGACCGAAGAAACCGCAAGCGATAACAATTCCTCCGATTCCTCCGACTCCTACGACGAAATCTTCAATATTGCCCGTGAAGCCGAAATTCAAAGAATTTCTGGTTCTCTCTACGGTTCCATGCAAAATCAGTCGGGAATTGGCATGATTCCTGAGTCGATTAGTTCCTACGCCTTTGCATCTGGCGCGGGCTTGTTTGCAGGTGAAATAGGCGCGGCAGGTGCTAGCGGTATTAATTACTCTGGCATTGGCATGTCCAGCTACAGCTTCTTCTCTAGCGAAACCCCAATCCGTCCTCGTCAGTTCTGGTTAGTCGCTGATGCGGAATTGATCGTTTACGGTGCAACCGAACCTGATGCTTCGGTCACAATTGGTGGTCGCCCTATCAAGCTCAATGCTGATGGGACATTCAGATTCCATACTTCTTTCCAAGATGGTATCCAAGATTATCCGATTTTTGCAGTTGCGGCAGATGGCGAGCAAAATCGGGCTATTCACATGAAGTTCGAGCGTGAAACCCTTGAACGTCGTACTAACACCAAAGAAGAAGCAATTCCTGAGTGGATTAGCTAAATCTTAAAAAGTGAGTGCAAAGCGCTCTTGTACAAATTGATCTAAACAAAAAAGCCCTGCTCAGCAGGGCTTTTTTGTTACACCTTAACGAGTTCTTTCATGGGAGCCGCAAGAGCTTCTTCTAGTGGTGCGCGTCCGAGACGCTCCTCCAAAATGTTCATCACTGTGCGTCCAAAGTCATCATCATCACGTTTCCATGCTTCTAGACAAACTTCTCCAAAGAAAGCACCTAAAGGTTCAGGATTCCAAAGTAATTTTTTAGCTGTCCAAGGCATCATGCTCATTGGGTTATAGCCTTTCTTGAGAATGTTGTTTTTGAGAGCATAGTCTTCTAAATGGGTATGGGGTTGTAAGCCAATAAAGAAGATCGCAGGTTCTACTTTGTCAGCACCGAAGATAGCTTCCAATTCACGATGATAGGCGATCGTTTGACGCACTGTTTCTAAGGTTTCATCAATGACATTAAAGGAATAATTGACCGATACTAACTCATTGAAACCTGCGGCTCGAAGATCGCGACAGTTTTGTAAAACCGACTTGAGGTTATAGCCCATTCGCATTTTGCGAACTAGTTCTTGAGAGCCGCTCGTAATACCGATCTCGAAATAGCTCATGCCTGTCTCGACCATTAGCTGACAGAGATAAGGTGTGAGATTGTCTGCCCGAATATAGGCTGCCCAATGGATATCGGTCATGCCTGACGCTTTAACTTTTTCGAGTAATTCCACCGCATCATCAATAAATTTCTTGGCAGGAATAAACTGAGCATCGGTAAACCAGAAATTGCGAACGCCGCGATCGTAAAGCGATCGCATTTCCTTGATTACTTCGTCAGTCGGGTTGATGCGAACTTGCTTTCCTTCGATGACGGTATAGATGCAGTAGCAGCAATTATGAGGACATCCACGCTTAGTTTGCACACCGATATAAAAGTCCCGATCGCGAAAATAGTAATTAAAATCTTCCCAAATCGATTCGATATATTCGTAATTGCAAGCACTTTTTTCAATCGGTGCAGGTTGCTCATGGATCAGGCGATCGCGTGGTGTCGTCTCACCGACCACATAGCAGCGATCGCTGTCAATTTCTCGACCCTGCACTAAGCGCTCTAACAAAGATTCGCCTTCACCGACCGAAACAATCGTTCCTTTAGGTAAAATGCTTGCTAGCTGTTCATAAAACACGCTGACTGCACCGCCGCCAATTACGGCTCTAGCTTCGGGGTGGTAGCGCCGCGCTCGACTTAAACCCCGTTTGATTAAGTTTGAGTTGCGCCAAAGTTCGCTGTAATAGGATGTAAAGAGACGTAGCCCATTTACTGCCCCACGTAATTTCCTAAAGGGATTTTTGGCATAGTAAAACTCAAAAGCATTTTGTAGAGGATTACCACCGCGTCCACCTACGGGAGCATAAATCTGAATATCGCGCCATGAAAACACCAATAAATCTGGCTGAAATTTGTCGATCGCCCGATCCAGTGCCGCATAAAAATCGAGAGGTGGCACTGTGCCTAAGTCAAAAATATTTTGTTGCACATCGGGCGCAACCTTATGCACATGGTCGGATAAATAAACGACACCAATCGGAAAAATTGGGTTACATGGGAGGCGAATATAAAGAATGCGATCGCTAACATGACTAGTCGCGATTGTCTTCTCGTTGTTAGAACTTAGAGCTTGCATAGTATTTGAATAATAGGTTTATCAATTCAAGAAAAATAAGTTAAAAGTTAATTAAAAATTAGTTATAGATAAAATATATGTTTTTTAAATTTTGCAGTTCTCATAAATAAATCTTCATATATCTTAACGTTAGTTCATCGAAGACAGTAAACTTATGTATACAGCTTATTGATATTGGTGGCGGCGCGGAGCGCCGCCACCAATATCAATAAGCTGTATCTCACTTTGGCGCAGTCCCTATTTTGCAAAGCCTAGAACAAGGGGCTTAAGCCCCTTGCCTCTGTCCAATGTTCCAAAATGAGATGCTCCCTATCAATAAGCTATACATATCAATTAAAATTTTAATAATTCATGGATCTCTCAACCATCTTAGAACTAACCCTAGGCTTGTCATTGCTAGGTATAGCAATTTATGCGATCGCATCTCGTCCCTACCAGTCATCGGACTCTGTCGCTCGCTCCTATGATGAGTGGACACAGGATGGGCTTTTAGAATTTTATTGGGGTGATCATATTCATCTCGGACATTATGGAACTCCCACCCAATCCAAAGATTTTCGGGAAGCCAAGGTGGATTTTGTTAGAGAGATGGTGAAGTGGGGCGGCTTAGATCAAGTGGCTCAGGGTAGTACGTTACTTGATGTTGGCTGTGGCATTGGCGGCAGTAGCCGTATTTTGGCAAGGGACTATGGCTTTGATGTTACCGCCGTAACGATCAGTCCGCAGCAGGTCAAGAGAGCCACAGAACTTACGCATCCTGAAATGAAAGCCAAATTTCAGGTTGATGATGCGATGGCGCTATCATTTCCTGACGCTAGTTTTGATGTGGTTTGGTGTATTGAGGCGGGGCCACATATGCCCGACAAGGCAGTTTTTGCCAAAGAATTATTGAGAGTGCTAAAACCTGATGGCATCCTTGTAGTTGCCGATTGGAATCAACGCGACGATCGCCAGACACCGCTTAACTTTGTTGAAAAACTGATCATGAAGCAACTGCTCGATCAATGGTCACATCCCGCCTTCGCTAGTATCGAGGGCTTTGCGGAGATTCTTAGCGAAACTAGTTTAGCTAAAGGTGCAGTAACGACAGCAGACTGGACGGTTGAGACTTTGCCTTCTTGGATTGATTCGATTTGGCAAGGAATTATCCGCCCATCAGGTTTAGTCAAATTTGGGATAACTGGTTTTATTAAGTCACTGCGCGAGGTTCCGACCTTATTATTAATGCGTCTTGCTTTCGGGACAGGGCTTTGTCGATTTGGGATGTTTCGGGCAGTAAGGGCCATTTCTCAGAATACTGAATCATTAGTTGGTAGTAGTATTTACAAACCCTAATCCATGTTGAGTGTTAGCTTTATGTACGTGCTGAGTAGCAGGATTGGTTTCCTTAGTTAATTCCAAATGCGTCAGTGGGGTTTATTTGGTTTAACTAGAGATATTTTTGGATTTCCGACTAAATTAGGTTGGTTTGTATCTCAAAGCATCCTGTAATTTTTGCTTAAACAACGTTATATAAAAATACTATGTCCATATTCGATCCATTACCTGCTGATTTGCACGACAAAAAAATTGTCTGCTCCTATGTAAATGCCACCAGCAAAATTCAAATTGCAAGGATCACCGATGTTCCTCAGTGGTATTTTGAGCGAGTGGTATTCCCCGGTCAAAATCTTATATTTGAAGCGATCTCCTCTGCACATGTTGAAATTCATTCAGGAATGATGGCAAGCTCCATACTTTCGGATACAATTCCCTGTGTCCAATTACAGGTAGAAGAAGCTAGCTCAACCTTGCCAAGCTGGGTTCCGATCAAATCAGTTGATGATGACCCACTTGATGATCTATCGGCAGTGCTTTCTTTACCTGAAGCCGAAGTAGTCTCCTAAACAATGGATTTTCTTTCCCTCGAATATGGCTCGTTTCTGATTAGTATAACGATTATTTACTGGCTAGTCCCACATCTGCAAACGCGCTTGTTGGTTCTTTTGACAGCAAGTTTAATGTTTTATTCATTGCTTCAGGTACAGTATGTCTGGTTGCTGATCGTAATGTTGACGATCAATTTTTGGTTGGGAAAAGAAATTCGTAAAGGCGATCAATTCTTAAAACAGTGGCTGCTGTTTGTAGGAATATTTTTCAACTTGTTACTATTGTTTGGATTTAAATATATTCCCTTTGTAGCGACGGTGATCGGGAATATCACGGGGCTAACGGCGGGGAGTTCGCTAGCAATTTGGGCAAAGACAAATATTGTGCCGCCGATCACTTTAAGCTTTTTTGTATTTGAATTAATTGCTTATTTAATTGATATTTATCACGGTAATACTCCAGCTAAGGATTTTCTTAATTTTGCCACTTATAAATTATTTTTTGCCAAACTCCTATCGGGACCAATTACCCGCTATCAAGAATTTGCGCCCCAACTATTAACGCGATCGCGTCCGATCCTGCCCGATATCGTCGAAGGCATCTGGCTATTTGCCATTGGAGCCATCAAAAAAGGGATTGTTGCCGACAATATGGCACGACTGGTCGATCTCAGTTTTCGGAATACTGAACGCGCAGGCAGTATTGATCTATGGCTGGCGCTTTTCGCCTATGGTATTCAGATTTATTGCGACTTTAGCGGTTATATCGATATGGCGAGAGGTAGCGCCTTGTTATTAGGTTTCAGGCTGCCTCAAAATTTTGATTTCCCCTATTTCTCCGCCAGTATTTCCGATTTTTGGCGACGTTGGCATATGACCCTCGGCGCATGGATGCGAAATTATCTTTATATTCCCCTCGGTGGTTCACGCGGTGGACTCTGGCGGACTTGCTTAAATCTGATGATAATCATGCTCGCCGTTGGCATCTGGCATGGTGCAAACTGGGGCTTTATCATTTGGGGCGCTTGGCATGGTATGGCGTTAGTAGTACATCGCCTTTGGATGGAGGTTTGCAGCGTATTTAAAGGTTTAAATAAAATCTGGAAGCCCTTGCCAATGCAGATTTTAGCAACTGTAATCACGCAGCTAGTAGTGTTTTTGGGTTGGATCCCATTCCGATTACCCAATTTAGCCGATACCAATATGTTTTTACAAAGACTCTGGGGATACGAGAGCGATCCCCAGTTTGGCGTAAAAATCTATGTGGAATCTCTCGGTATTACGGTGGGACAAATTTCGTTATTAATGTTTGGTCTAGTCAGTTTGTCACTGATTGCCTATCGATGCGATCGCGCTAAGTGGCAACTCAACTGGCAAGTAAAGTTATTTCTAGTTCCCGTCAGCCTATTTTTGGTAAGTCTTCTCAGCCCAGACAAGAAGCTACCATTTATCTACTTTGATTTTTAGATGATGTGGTTTGAGGTGTTTGATTGATTCTGACTTCTACCCATTGCAATAGCTGTGTGGCTAGTTGAATTTGTTCTTGAATGTCTAAGTCTTTGGCTTCGGTTAGAAGATCTTTTAATGTCATAACAATTAGCTCCTTAACTAAGATGTTATGTTGCATGTCTATTTATTTTAGCGCGATCGCCTGTCATCTCAAAATGGCGATCGCCTAAATCCATCATCAGAAGTAGGTGTTAAGGCGATCGCCAAATTACATTGCAGTCATAGTTTTTAAAAACTGAGTCTCGACTAACCAGTGTGGCATTTTCAGATTTAGATTGAGCGATTAGAAGACGATCAAAGGGATCTTTGTGATGCAATGGTAAATTTCTTAGTTCCAGAATATGTGGAAATATTACGGGTATAAGAATGATATTGTTTTGCTCTTGTTGAATCTTGAGCATAATTTCCAGATCGTCTCTAAGTGTAAGCTTCCCTAACTGAACCTTTATTTGCATTTCCCATAGGCTAACTACACTGAGAAGTAATTCGTGATCGGGATTTTGAAGCAGTGCTAAAGTTTCTTTAGGTATACGCTCTGGTTCGCTATGCCACCACATAAAGGTATGGGTATCCATTAGTAGTTTCATGTTTCACCCAACCAAAATTCATCGGGAAGTAGATCGTCAAAATCATCGCCAAATATACATGAGCCTAAACCGAGTCCTGCATGACGTAGTTTTTTAGATGATGTGATCGTTTGAGATGTTTGATTGATTCTTACTTCTACCCATTGCAATAGCTGTGTGGCTAGTTGAATTTGTTCTTGAATGTCTAAGTCTTTGGCTTCGGTTAGAAGATCTTTTAATGTCATAACAATTAGCTCCTTAACTAAGATGTTATGTTACTTGTCTATTTATTTTAGCGCGATCGCAAAATTAATCATCAAAATTGGCTATCAAGAAGCGTTCTTTTAGAATATGATGTTTTTAGGGAATCAACACTAAAAATCAGTAAAATAGTTTTTAGCTAGGGAATAGTTTTAAATCTTTGGTTTTACATTGATATGACGGAAATAATTAACTCTAATCAAAATACTCCAGAATCTCAACCAGCAAAGCCCGTGAGAACGTTTGAAGCTTTGCTCGAACTCTATCAACAGGGACATCGAAATTTTTCTGGGTCGGATTTACGCGGCATAACACTAAAAACGTTAGAAACAGAGGTGTTAGACAAAGAAATTACATACCTTAATCTTCGAGAAATAATTCTCAGAGGATCAAATCTCGCCGCTGTTGGATTTGGCTCACATTCTACCGTCAAGGCTAGAGTCGATTTGTCTGGAGCTAATCTGCAAGATTGCGATCTACGATTAGCTGATTTATCTCAGTGTAGGCTCAATCAATGCAACTTTAGTAATTCAGATTTACGTGGAGTGATTTTTTCCCAAAGCTCTTGTCGAGGTTGTGACTTCATAAAAGCAAACCTACAAAAATTGACCGATTCAAGTTATGATAGTGACTTTACGGCTTCAGATTTTACAAGCGCTAATTTTTTAGGATCAACATTAAAAGGTGTTTTTAGAGCAGCAAAGTTTTTAGGTGCTAATTTAAATTCGGTCAAATTTCATGACTTTAGAGCAGATGGGGCGGATTTTTCAGATGCTGATTTACGCAATATATCATTTACTAGTGCAAACCTGAACTCTTGCTGGTACAACTCTAAAACAAAGTTTAGTGATAAATTCGATCCTGTTGCATCAGAGATGGAACTTATTGAAGATGAAAGCGAGTCCGAGGAATAGGAACTGTGCTAAGAAAAACTGGACAGGGGTGGATGTTTGAAGAAGAAAGGATTCTAGAAGACTTTATTTGGGGATCTTTAGAAAGCGATCTAGATTTGATTCCTATTAAGCGTCAATTTGGCATTAGTGGCGAGTATTGCGATATTCTTGCAAGAACAAAAAACCATCAACTGGTTGTATTAGAACTTAAGAATACGGAAGATCGCTATATCATCCATCAGCTTACCCGTTATTATCACGGACTTAGGACAAGTGAAGCATTTGATGGTCTTGTGGATTACACACAGCCAATACGTCTAATTGCGATCGCGCCCGACTTTCATAAACACAACTTTATTGATCGTCGCTATAACTTATTGCAATTTGAATTTATAAGATTCTCAATTCTCAATCAATCTGACAATTTCTATTTGCATTTTCATTTAGAAGGCGAAAAGGAGCTAACCATTCAAAAGCCAATTCCTTTTCTTGACAGCCGATTAGGTGGACTTCCTTCTAAGTCTAAAATTAATATTGAATTACCGTCAAGGATGTTAATCAATACTTTAGATACACTTTCTCTTCTGGCAAAGAATGAGGTTTTGAGACTTCGTGAAAAAATGTTAGGCTCCGAAAAGCGCATAAAAGAAATAAAAGAAGGAAGAAGTATATTTTACGGTCGTGGCAAAACTAAACCTTGCTGTCAGTTAAAACTGATTCTGCCAAGTCAAACAAGACAATTTGATCGAATAGAATGCTATCTATGGCTACCAGTTCCCAACCGCTTTCCCAATAATGCAAATAAGCCAGCGATCGGTAGAGTGTATTTAGCTCTTGACGCGGACTTTCAGACGGTGAAAACACTTGCTTACTGGAGTCCTAAAAGTCGTTCTGCATCTTTTGATCAAATTATGTCTGCTGATAAATATTTCGATAAAGTTGGTTTAGACAAATCCCAACCAAATATCGATCAATTATTTGATTTAGCAGTCAAGCTAAATTTAGAGAGAAGTTGACTTTAAAATTTTTCTACTTACGCTTGAGGTGGGACAATTTTTCACATTTTAGCGATCGCAATATCAATCACAAACAATCTGCGGTATTCCCAACTACACGCACAAGTATCTAATTCAACTTTTTCTTGCTAGGTTGATAGCCTTGATGCTGCTCATGAGTTGCCATAGAGCGAGACACCTGTTCCATGAGATCTGTATTTTGCAAAACAAATAGAGTCTCATCCCAATCTTCAGTACCTGTATTAAAAGCTGATTGCTTTACAATTTGCCACACTTGCATAAACTTAACTAGCGATTCCTCAGTCGTTTGCTCGATCTCGTGGATTAGTTGTTCTTTGATAGTCATAACTTTTCCTCCTTATTTTTTAAGCATAGCCCATAAACTTTCTCAGGTAGGGATTTACTGCGATCGCAATATCAACCAAAAACAATCAGCGATCGCTACTTTATAGACATATAATCCATTAGCCTTCTACGGATTTCCCCTGATATTTTACGACTTGTTATAATCTATTTACAATTCAGAAAAATTTTGAGCCTGTAAAAATCATGGCAGCTATCACAGTTCAGGTTAACCCAGAAGTTGCAAAAGCCTATCAGGAAATAAATCCATCTAGGCGGAAGAAGCTAGAAATGTTGTTTAGTATCATGTTACAACAGGAACTAGATAAGCGTTCTTTATTGCAAATTATGGATGACATTGCCTCCAAAGCTCAAGAACGTGGCTTAACCCCTGAAATTCTTGAATCAATTCTTGCTGATGAAAACTGATCGCTTTGTCTTTGATACCAACGTAACCATCAGCGCCTTGATGTTCCCCCAGTCCCTGCCTAGAAGAGCCTTTGATTTAGCATATTCAACAGGAAATCTTCTAACATCTACAGCCATTATTCTTGAATTAGATGAAGTACTAGGGCGCAAGAAATTTGAGAAGTATTTCTCCATGGAAGAACGTGTTCAGTTTATTTCTAAATTTTTTGCTGATGCAGAGATAGTAGAAATCCAAGAGACTATCCAAGCTTGTCGCGATCGCAAAGATGATAAATTCCTAGAGCTTGCTGTAAATGGCAACGCCGACCTGATCATTACTGGCGATCAGGATTTATTAGTCCTCAATCCTTTTAGAAATATTAAAATCATTACCCCCAGTGATTTCCTGACAAATATCTAGATGATTTAGTTACTCTCTGATTGCCACAAAATTTTCATTTTGTTTTTAGCGATCGTAATATCAATCAAAAATAATATGCGATCGCTATCTAGATTTGGAAGATTTTAGCCTTTGTTTAGCAGCGTCATATGCTGGATCATGTTCATCAAAGCTAATAATCCGAACAGTCTTCGGAAAAGGAGACTCAATTATTCTGTAAATAAGTCGATATACGCGATCGCCCCAGTCAATCTCTAGCGATCGATAATTTGCCAAATCCCCTTTTAATGCGTGACTTGGAAAGTGATGGCTTGTGTTTAGTGGACTTGTAGATAGAAGCTGTTTCAGGCTGGGATAGACATGCTGTAACTCCAATGGCAGCTTTATTAAATCCTGTTGAATGACTAATTGATTTTCCTGAATTGCGTATAGAGATTTCGATTTTCGATTTTTGTTTTTGCCCACTAGCTTTAAAAATATTTATTTGTTGCTGCAACACATCTAGATCAATTTCTTCGCCACGTTCAATGGTTGTTAACCACTGAGAACTGTCAGCTTCTAAAGGCAAACGTTGAATTGCCTTACCTTCAGCCGAAAAAGGACTCAGATTTGCCAGTGATGAATTTGTCATAGTTTTCATAACTTTTCCTCCTTATATTTCAAGGACAGCCCATAGATTTTATCAAGCGTAATTTCTAAATAAAAAAGCCCGCCTAGGCGGGCTTTTTTATTTAGAAATTACTTCTTCTTGTCTCTGGTGATGACCTTGGGAGGCTCACGGAAGAAGATTGCAAAGAAAAATAAACCAATCAAACAAGCGAAAATGAAAGTGTAAGTGAGAGCTTCCATCGGATTTTATGCCTCAATGATACGAGTGGTTTTGTCGCCAAGTTTTTGGAACGCGCCCCATTCAACTTGGTCTTCGCTCATTTCTGGATCAACACCAGCAAACACATCGCGGAACAAGGTACGAGCGCCATGCCAAATGTGACCGAAGAAGAAGAATAGAGCAAATACGGCGTGACCGAAGGTAAACCAACCACGAGGGCTAGTACGGAACACACCGTCAGAGTTATTCTTTTCTTGATCGAATTCAAAGATTTCGCCTAGCTGAGCTTGACGTGCATACTTCTTGACATTTGGGGCATCAGCAAAAGCTTGACCATTCAACTGACCACCAACAAAGGAGACAGTTACGCCAGTTTGCTCAACGCTGTATTTCGATTCAGCACGACGGAAAGGAATGTCGGCTCTAACTATACCGTCCTTGTCTTGAAGAACGACAGGGAAAGTTTCAAAGAAGTTAGGCAGGCGACGAACACTAAGTTCACGACCTTCACCATCTTTGAAAATTGGATGTCCTTGCCAACCTTGAGCAATACCATCGCCATTGTTCATTGGACCAACGCGGAACAAGCCACCTTTAGCAGGGCTGTTACCAACGTAGTCATAGAAAGCGAGTTTGTCAGGAATTTTCGCCCAAGCTTCTTCAGAACTCAAACCAGCATTTAAGCCAGTTTGCACACGTCGAGAAATTTCTTGTTGGAAGGAGCTGCTATCCCATTGATAGCGGGTAGGGCCAAACAATTCGACTGGAGTTGCTGCCGAGCCGTACCACATAGTTCCAGCGACAACGAAAGCAGCAAAAAATACTGCGGCGATGCTGCTAGATAGTACGGTTTCGATGTTACCCATACGCAGTGCTTTGTATAAGCGCTCTGGTGGACGCACAGTCAGGTGAAATAGACCAGCAACGATGCCAACGATACCAGCCGCGATGTGGTGAGCCACAATCCCGCCAGCATTGAAGGGGTTAAATCCATTCGGTCCCCATTCAGGTGCAACGGGTGCAACGTGACCTGTTAAGCCATAGGCATCAGATACCCACATGCCAGGTCCAAATAAACCTGTTTGGTGAAATGCGCCGAAGCCGAAGCAAAGTAAGCCAGATAGGAAAAGATGAATACCAAACATTTTAGGCAAGTCTAAGGCTGGCTCACCTGTGCGAGGATCTCTGAATAGTTCGAGATCCCAGTTAACCCAATGCCAAATAGCAGCAAGGAAGAGTAAACCAGAAAGGACGATGTGTGCCAGTGCAACACCTTCAAAAGACCAAAAACCGGGGTTGGCAACTTGTTCGCCAGTGATCGTCCAGCCGCTCCAAGAATTAGTAATTCCAAGACGGGTCATGAATGGCATGACAAACATGCCTTGTCGCCACATGGGGTTGAGGACGGGGTCACTGGGGTCAAAAATTGCTAATTCGTAAAGTGCCATCGAGCCTGCCCACCCTGCTACGAGAGCAGTGTGCATCAGGTGCGTGGCGATTAATCTTCCTGGGTCATTCAGGAGAACTGTATGCACTCGATACCAGGGTAATCCCATTGCAAATGTTCCTTAATCTATATGGTGAGTAAGATCTTAACGATTCTTAATTTTAATTTATGATAATTGATCCTGACTTAGGTATTTACTCAAAATACTTAAAAGTTATGTGAGTAAATATTTTTTAAAGTCTCAAATCAATATGATTATTTTATCCGTAATATTATAGTAGTCTATTCCTTCCGATTGACTGTCACAAAACCTAAAAAGTAAGCGCAATACTTTCTCATACCGCTACTTTTTGGTATAGGTTCTTGCTGGACTATAAATTCTTGTTGGTACATGCGATCGCGATATTTCGACGACTAGATCAGCGCATGATTTGGCGCTATGGCGATCAATCACGGGGGGCATAAACAATTGAGGATGTAGCGCTTTCCAGAAATATTCGACAAATTCGGTGATTTCGCGATCGCTCATCCCTATTTTTCCTAAAGCAATTAACTTATGCTCAGCCTCGATGCGCCATTGCAAGCTATATGTATAGTCTTCAGGTACAAGCACCATCAGGCGATCAAGATATTGCCAGAGCGGTAGATAGTTGTATAAATTTGCGTTGCAAGCGATCGCGAATTTGAGATCGCCTTCTGACAAAATCGGTGGCACAAAATTCTGAAATTCTGAAATCGGTAAAGGTCGCATTCCCACAAACCAGCCTTCAAATAAAATAATATCGGCACTATAGGAAATTTCTGGCTCGGTGCGATCGCCTGCGCCACTATGTAGAGACTTATCAAAACGGGGAATGGCGATCGGTTGCGATTGGTTTAGTTGGCGATCGCGTAGTTGCTGCAAAACCTGAATACCCAGATCAACATCGTGGGTGCTAGGTGGTCCCCGCCAAATCAGATCGGGATGGCGATCGCGTAATTTTTGACGATCGCTGTGTGTCTTATATAGATCGTCAAGAGAAATGCTTAAAAAAGTTTTGCCAAGATGTCGTAACAAGACATTTAAGACGATTCCTAATGTGGTTTTCCCAGTCCCTTGTCCGCCGAGTAAACCTTGAATAAATGTGCGTCCAATTTTTTCTTGCTGGTTTGCAAGACTTTGAGCCAGAGGTAGCCAATAATGCCAGAGCAGAGGAAATATTACTGATGGCGGATCGAGTTGAATATTGTGAAGAGCTAGAGTTTGTAAAATTTCTGGATAAACTAATTGTAGTAGGTGCGATCGCTGATCAATTATTGCCTCAATTGCTGGACATTCCGTAGTGTCAATATTTGCCGACCAAAAACAATCACTATTTTTCCTTAAATTATCCGCTAATAATTGACGATCTAGATTGGATATGCGATCGCCTTGAACTATGAGTTCAAAAATTCTTATAGGTATATTTTCGATCATCTCCTTATCCAATAAGGCTCTTGCATGATTGCTACCATAAATCAGCTATACAGATTACAAATTTACAAAAATTAAGCTATTAATTAACAATTATTTAACATAGAATAAACAGCGTCAGTAATTATACGCAAGCTCCTCCACAAAAACTATATATAGTTACTTACGCCCAAACTTAGTTAGCTCCATTACTAAACAGAAAAAATTACAACTATGAACTTGAAAGCTCTTTTGATCGTTGCAAGCCTCGGCTTATCTGCTGGTCTAGTTTCTTGTGCTACCGAAACACCCGAAACTACTGTTCCTTCTGCAAAGCCTGCTGTTATTGATACTAAGGACAAGGCTGTTGCTCCTAAACCTGATGCAATGGCTAAGCCTGATGCGATGGCTAAGCCTGCTGATGCAACCAAAGACAAGGCTGCCGCTCCTAAACCTGATGCAATGGCTAAGCCTGATGCGATGGCTAAGCCTGATGCAATGGCTAAACCTGATGCGATGGCTAAGCCTGCTGATGCAACCAAAAAGCCTCAATAGTCTTTTGAATTAAACCCTCCAAAAAAGAGGTAGCGCCTTGCGCTACCTCTTTTTTGGCTTTTATGTTGAGGTTCGGCTAAAATCTAAGCAAAAGTCTATAGGAATAGTCATGCGATCGCCTAATCAAAAAACTACTCAAAAACCCAATCAAGCTTTACCCGCCAAGATTTTTCATTGGGTAAGTCTCGTCAGTTTATTTTTGATGATGACCAGTGGCTTACAGATTTATAATGCCAACCCAGTATTTGGGGGACGTAGTGGTATCCATATTCCCGCAATTTTTGGCTTAGGAGGTTGGTTAGCAGGTGGTAGACATTGGCACTTTGCGATGATGTGGCTTTTTGTATTGAATTTGTTGTGGTACGGCGTTTACGTTTTGTGGACAAGACGTTGGCAACATCGTTATGCAAGTGGAAAGGATCTAAAAGCATTGGCCGTTAGCCAAAATGAGAAACGTAAAAATTATGCTTGGCATCGGTTGGCTTATACACTGCTGATTCCACTTTTGTTATTGTCGATTTTTACAGGAGTGGGAATGTATAAACCTGCTCAGTTTTATTGGATTGTCGATAGTTTTGGCGGGTGGGAAGCTTTGCGGATTACGCATTTTATGGCAATACCTATTACGCTGATATTGGCTGGCATTCATTCGCAACTAGGTCGAAAAGTGGGCGGCGATCGCTTGACTGATTCAATGTTTTGGACGGACTAGCTATATTTAATTTATGTCACAAGAACCTGAGTTTGATGATACGGATTTAGTGCCGCGCCGCCGCTTTTTGACTTTGGCGGGTGCTGGTTTACTGACGATTGGCTTTGGCAGCCTTGCTGAAAGCATAGTTGGGGGTTTATCAGAGCCATTCAATCAACAGGTTGAGTCATTGATTTTTAAACCGCAACAGCCAGTGCCAGAGTTTCCGATTAGTGCGATCGAGCCAGATAAATTAATCATTAATAGTTTTCGGGGTACTCCCGCGATCGCGCCAGAGACTTATCGCCTCACCATTGATGGTGAAGTGAATAATCCTTTAAATCTCAGCATGACTGATTTACAAAAAATCCCCTTAACTAGCATGGTGATTCGTCATGTATGTGTGGAGGGTTGGGCGGCGATCGTGCAGTGGGGTGGCGTGAGACTGCGAGATTTATTGGCGATCGCGCAGCCATCTGCTCAAGTTAAGTATGTATATTTCTATTCGGCGGATGGCTATTACGAAAGCTGGGATATTGACTCAGTGATGCATCCGCAAACCTTGATGGCATATCAAAAAAATGGTCAGCCTTTAACACCAGAAAATGGAGCGCCATTGCGTCTTGCCTCACCTGTCAAGCTTGGCTATAAGCTCAGTAAATGGGTGACAAGGATTCAGCTTACGAGTGTGTTAGGTCAAAAGCGCGGCTATTGGGAAGATCTTGGTTATGAATGGTATGCAGGTTTATAAAATATATGCGTTTAATCTTTACACCTAGTTTTAATCGGTTTCAGACTATAAATGCCACACAGGCTTGGTCACTATTTCTCACGGCTTGCAAAACAGATGATTCACTGGGAAAAAATCCGATGATTGGTAAATATGTAACGGTCGCCATCCTCGGCGCAATTATTGCCCAAATAGTAGAGTCAATTTTGCTAAGTAGCTAATCTGTGGCGCACGCGCAGCGTGCGCCACAGATTAAAACCATAATAAAAGGGGCTGCACGAAGTGCAGCCCCTTTTATTATGGTTTTGAAAAAGATTTAAACTGCGTCTAAATCTTTTTCACCAGTACGAATGCGGATAATTCGCTCTACAGGAGATACGAAAATTTTACCATCGCCAATTTCGCCAGTGCGAGCAGCATTAATAACTTTATCTACTACCATCTCAACTTGGTCATCTTCGACAACAATCTCAATTTTGAGCTTTTGCAGAAACTCAACCGTGTACTCAGAGCCACGATAGCGCTCTGTTTGCCCTTTCTGGCGACCAAAACCGCGTACTTCTGATACAGTCATACCGACTACGCCAGCATTTACTAAGGCAATTTTGACTTCGTCTAGTTTAAAGGGACGAATGATTGCTTCAACCTTTTTCAAATTAACTCCTCCACTGATTCTTCAACTTTAATACACTTGAACGGATACCCAAATTTGTAGCCTAACATACTTTTTGAGATTGCTACTCAGGTTGAATGTCCTCAGAATATCGCTATAGCTCCAAAAACAGTGAAGTGGCGCATCGCGCCACTTCACTGTTTTTGGGTTTTAGGACTGACGTTGCCACGCCCACCAACGAATCACGAGTTTCTCCAATTCTATCCAGACAAACATCAAGGCACTGAAACCAAAGCAAACTGCTAATTCGGTTGGGGTAATAAGATATGTACCAAAGAAAATACGAAATGGCTCGACGTAAATTAGCACTAATTGCAAAACCGTAGTCATGATCACCGATCCCCAAATATAAGGATTGGTGCGCGGATCGAGTTCGATCGTCAGTTGAGTATTAGAACGAATAGCGATCGCATGTCCCATTTGCGCTAAACACAGCGTTGTAAACACCATAGTTTCCCATCGGTTAGGTGAATAGGTATCATTAAACGTGTTTGCTGTCGTGTAGCCATGCGCCCAAGCCATCATCGAAATAGTGATAATCGCCAAGACGATCCCGATTCTGACCATATACAGTCCCATTCCTCTGGCAAAAATATTTTCGCGAGGGTCAATAGGCGGACGTTTCATCACATTTGGTTCGGCTGGCTCGACGGCAAGGGCAAGGGCGGGTAAGCCGTCGGTGACGAGATTCATCCATAGGATTTGTAGAGGAATCAGAGGGACTGATAAACCTAGTATGGGAGCAGCAGCGATCGTGATCACCTCGCCTATGTTGCTGCCAAGAATATATTTGATGAAGCGGCGAATATTTGTATAAACGACACGACCTTCCTCGGTGGCGGCGACAATCGTAGCAAAGTTATCATCCAGCAAGATCATGTCGCTGGCTTCCTTGGATACGTCAGTACCAGTGATCCCCATCGCGATACCGATATCGGCTTGCTTGAGTGCAGGGGCATCATTAACGCCATCGCCTGTCATCGCCACAAAGTGATGGTTTCTTTGCAATGCTTGGACGATTCGCAGTTTATGCTCAGGTGAAACACGAGCATAGACGCTGACCATCTCAACTTCGCGATCTAAGTCTTCGCTACTCATCAGTTCTAACTCTTTGCCAGTAAGGACGCGATCGCCTGAATTGGCAATTCCTAAATCTTCGGCGATCGCCTTGGCAGTGAGTTGATGATCGCCCGTGATCATCATGGGTCGAATACCCGCTTCACGACAAAGATTCACAGCTTCGCGCACTTCTGGACGCGGCGCATCAAGCATTCCCACTAAGCCGATCCAGACTAAATTACTCTCATCTTGTTCGGTAATACCACCTTCAGGTAATTCAGCAAAATTGCGATAGGCAAAACCGAGTACACGCAAGCCACGGCTGGCGAGTTCGTTATTTTGCGCGAGGACATGTTGGCGTTGGAAATCAGCAATTTCATGAATCTGATCGCCGATTTGAATGTGGGTACAGCATTCTAAGGTCAACTCTGGAGAGCCTTTGCAAAAAAGTACATTGCCGCCATGTTCACCCTGTACAAGTACGCTCATGCGTTTACGTTCAGAGGAAAAGGGAACTTCAGATACACGCGGCATCCGATGTTGCCATTCGGCAGATTCACAGCCGCCTTTACTGGCAAGGACTAGCAAAGCGCCCTCAGTAGGATCACCGATGATCATCCATTCACTATTTTTTTGCTGCAAGATTGCATCATTACAAAATACGCAAGCCATTAACAATTGCTGAACTTCAGGAATGTTGTTAACCGCGAATCGGGAATCTTCTTGTTCATCTCCTAAAATATTAAACTCACCGATCGGCGCATAGCCGTCGCCTGTAACTTGGAGGGTGTGCAATCCTGTGCGAATTCCCTGCACCACCATTTTATTTTGGGTGAGCGTACCTGTCTTGTCAGAACAAATCGTGGTGACAGAGCCAAGTGTTTCCACGGCTGGTAAGCGCCGAATTAGGGCGTTGCGTCTGACCATGCGTTGAGTACCTAGGGCGAGGGTGACAGTCACCACCGCAGGCAATCCTTCAGGGACGACAGCCACTGCCATACTCAGGGATGTTTCGAGAAGTTCGCCAAAGTTGCCTTTATTCAGCAGTCCTACTAAGACGACTAAGCCGACTAATGCGAGAGAACCCGTTACGAGGACATTCCCTAACTCGTTCATGCGTTTTTGTAGGGGTGTATCTTCGGTTTCGACATCTTGAATCAGGGCGGCGATTTTTCCTAGTTCAGTCTGCATCCCGATCTTGGTGACGAGAACTTTGGCGCGTCCTTGTACAACTTCAGTACCCTGATACACGCAATTTAGGCGATCGCCCAAACTCGCATCAGCTTCTAAAATTAATTTCGCCTCTTTACTGACCGCTTCTGCTTCTCCAGTCAGCGCCGATTCCCGTACTTGGAGATTTTGCTCATCGAGTAATCTACCATCCGCAGCGATTTGCACACCCGCTTCCAAGAGCATAATGTCGCCAGGTACGAGTTCTTTGCCATTGATTTCGATGATTTCACCATTGCGAACTACCCGCACTTTTGGTGAAGACATGCGTTTTAGGGCTGCAAGAGCTTTTTCAGCATTAGTCTCTTGCATAAAACCAAGAATGCCATTGAGCAAGACAATCGAAAGGATCGCCACGGCATCTTTAGGAAATTCTGGTATTGGTTTACTAAGTGCCAGAAAGCCTGAGACCACAGCCACTGCCATCAGCATGACTAGCATGATATTCGTAAACTGATCAGCAAAAATTCGCAGACGCGATCGCCCAACTTTTTCGACTAGTTCATTAGCGCCATAGCGATCAAATCTTGTCGCTATTTCTTGACTATTAAGCCCCTGACTGGGATCGCTTTCGAGTAATTCCAGTGCGCGATCGGCAGTGAAGGTATGCCAAAGGGCTACGGGAGGGGCAGGAGTGAGATCTTTTGTCTCGATTGCCATCGATATTTACGGGTAAAGAGTTATGACCATAATACTAAAAAATAGTAATTGTTGCTTTAAACTTTGGGTATCTCGGCAAGCGGCGCGATCGCCTTTAATTTTAACTTCGGATGATCGGCTTCCACTTGATTTAAGTTCCATTGGTTCTTAAATAACAAAACAGGACGATTGAAGCTATCTTTGACGACCATTGTGTTGAAAAGTCTGCCAACTGCTTCAAGAGCATCCCAACCATCGCCAACCCATCGAGCGACAGAATAGGGCATTGATTCCAGAATAGTTTCAACGTTGTATTCACTTTGGAGCCGATATTGAGCGACTTCAAATTGCAACTGCCCGACAGCCGCAAGAATTGGATCGCGCTTGGCTTCATCGACAGAATACATGATTTGAATTGCGCCTTCTTCTTGAAGCTCTGATATGCCTTTACGGAATTGTTTGAACTTAGAAGGATTAGGATTGCGAAGGGTACAAAATAATTCTGGTGAGAAAGAGGGAATACCCGCATACTGGCGCTTTTTGCCCATGTAAATCGTGTCACCGATCGCGAACATGCCAGGGTTATTCAAGCCAATCACATCACCCGCGTAGGCAACATCGATCGCCTCACGATCTTGACCAAATAACTTCTGAGCATGGGATAGCCGAATACTTTTGCCACTGCGGAGATGGGTAACGCTCATATCTTTCTCAAATTTGCCAGAGCAAACACGCACAAAGGCAATGCGATCGCGATGGCGGGGGTCCATATTTGCTTGCAGCTTGAACACAAACGCCGAGAAATCTTCATCGGTGGGCGAGACTTCGCCGCTTGAGCTATCGTGAACCGTGGGAGTTAAGCCACATTCAAGGAAAGATTTTAAGAATAGTTCTACACCAAAATTGGTCATCGCACTACCGAAGAAAATCGGTGTGAGTTTACCGCGATGCAAATCCTGCGTATTCCATTCTGCACCCGCAGCCTCAATAACTTCTAAATCTTCGAGAAGCTGATTATAGAGATCCTTGCCCACAAATTTAATTACTTGCGGATCGTCCAAGTTATAGATTTTGACATCAGCTTCACGCTGTCCGTGCGAACTGCGCTGAAATAAATGTACGGTCTTACTAGCGCGATCGTAGACACCTTTAAATTGATCGCCTGTACCGATCGCCCAATTCATCACATAGGGCGTGATTCCTAATTCTTTTTCGATTTCATCTAATAGTTCCAACGGCTCGCGGGTGGGGCGATCCATTTTGTTGATGAACGTAAAAATAGGCAGCGATCGCATCCGACAAACTTCAAACAATTTGCGAGTTTGTGGCTCTAAGCCCTTTGCGCCATCAACTAACATCACTGCATTGTCGGCGGCGGCAAGAGTCCGATAAGTATCTTCACTAAAATCTTTGTGACCGGGGGTATCCAGCAAATTAATGCAATAGCCCATATAGTCAAATTGCAACACGGTCGAAGTAATCGAAATCCCACGTTGTTTTTCTAATTCCATCCAATCCGATGTGGCATGACGTTGCGCGGCTCTAGCTTTGACCGCACCCGCTAAGTGAATCGCACCTCCGTACAACAATAACTTTTCGGTTAATGTCGTTTTCCCCGCATCGGGGTGGGAAATAATTGCAAAGGTGCGTCGCCTCTCGACTTCGCGCTCTAACTCTTGCCACAGTTGACTCATGGAAATTTTAACGAATTAATTTAATAAAACCCAAAAGGCTGTGGCGCACGCTCCGCGTGCGCCACAGCACTGCATCTATTATGCTTACTTTTTAGCGCAAATAAACCAAAGCTATTGTTATAAATGTTAGGATGAGTCCCGCAAAGTAGCGCCCTTAAAGTGTTTAGCAAAAAATAATGCAAGAATTAACCCAAGAAAAGTTTGAATTAACTGGCGAATATATTACTTTGTGCAACTTATTAAAGGTATGCGGCATTGCGGATACTGGCGGCGTGGCTAAATTAATGATCATCGATGGTGATGTTGAGGTGGATGGTCAGATCGAACTACGCAAAGGTTGTAAGATTCGGGCGGGTCAGAAAGTAAGTGGTTATGGCTTTGTGATTGATGTAGTAGGCAGTGCTGAAAACTCATAGAGAAATTGCTAGTTTGCATGGCAAAATACGGTTAAAATTTTGCCCTAGTTTGTAGATATTTGGTGAACTGAATGCGCGATCGCCATTTTTGGCAAAATATAACTAGCAAGCCTTGGCTAAGTTTCTCTTGGGTGGCTTGCCTTGTGGCGATCGCGATCGGTTGCTTGGCTCTAGGACAGCTTCAATCAGTGCAAGCTCAATCGGTGGATGAGCTAAAAAACTATCAAAACTTTGTCGATCAGCAGCGGCAAATTATTCAAAAGCAACAAGAACAAATTAATGCGATCGCTAAACCTGCTCAGTCGCGCCTTGAGGCTCTGAAACGAAATGTGCGTGTCACCGATGCTCAGATTAAAGACAATGAGAAAAAAATTCGTCAAGCTAAAACGCAATTACAAACTCTAAATACAAAGCTGCAAGACCTAGAGTACGACCTCAATAAAAAACGCGATGCAACTTCAGCAAGGTTGCGCTATTTGCAAAGACAACAATTGCAAAGATGGTGGGTGACATTGCTCAGTAGCCGCGATCTCAATCAGTTTGCCGATCGCCGCCGTCAGATTGAGCGTATTTATAGTAGCGATCGCAAGTTACTTGGTGACTTGACCCAAAAATCCACACAGGTAGAAAAGCAACGCAATCAGGCAACTGCTCAAAACAATGAGGTTGAGCTATTGACGCAAAAGCTGAAATACCAAAAAGCCAATATTGAAGCCGAGGCTGTTGCTCAACAAAATACGATTGATCGCCTTAAGAGCGATCGGCAAGCCTTAACTCAAGCAGAAGATCGCCTTGCCGAAGATTCGCGTCGGCTGTCGCAAATTATCTTGGCAAAAGTTCAGCCCTATTCTGGCTTAGTGCTGCCAGCAGGTTCTGGACAACTGATGTACCCCACGATTGGCCCCGTTACAAGCAACTTTGGCTGGCGAACCCATCCTATTCTCGGTACTGAGCGCTTTCATGCAGGTATCGACTTTGGTGCAGATTACGGCAGTCTAATCTATGCCAGTGCGCGAGGTCGAGTCATCTATGCCGACTGGTATGGCGGCTATGGCAATGCGGTGATCATCGATCATGGTAATGGCATGACTACGCTTTATGCTCACTGTAGCGAGATATATGTCAGAGATGGCGATATTGTCGAAAAAGGACAGCCAATCTCGTCAGTTGGCTCGACTGGCTTTTCCACTGGTCCTCATTTACATTTCGAGTTGCGAGCTAATGGGGAACCCATTGATCCTGCCGCATATTTGTAACTCTAAGTAGATAGGCATAATAAATTGCAAGGGCGATTAACAGTTTTTCTGTAGAATTAACTAGAAAGGCTACAACTTAAGAAGTTTTTTTTATAATCGGGATGATTGCCCCAGCGATCGTCACAACTAAATTATCAACTAGATTATAAAGTGGTTAAAAGCGATTAAAAGTTTTTGAGCATATCTTAAATATAAAATTTTTGAGGAAAGTAAAGCATGAGTACAAGTAACGAAACAACTGCCGAAGGTTCCAAACCAGAAAGCATCAAGCCCGAAGAAAAAGCCTCTCGCCCTACCAAATCTAAGTCAGAGACAGAAACAACTACAAAAACAGGTAAAGTAGACATTGCAGCCTTAGCTGTGAAAGAAGAATCTAAGCCTGACGCTGCATCTATCGCCCAAAAAGGTTCATTAACCGTGACTGAAACTCTCAAGCATTATGGCGATCGCCCCATTACTGATGGCGGCTTTCGCGCCGTGGAATATTTCAACAGTTCGGGCGAACGTCCAATTGAAGCTAGCAAATTAGCAATTACCAGCACTTACACCACCATGGGCGGCGAACGTCCGATTGTGAGCAGTGGTCTACATGTGACCAGCACATTTTTCTCTTCGGGCGAACGTCCTATAGTTGAAGATGGCTTTGAGATTGTCGATAAATTTTATATGGCAGGTGAGCGCCCTATCGGTTCGACGGGCTTGGTGATTGACGAAACTTACTCCCAAATGGGTAACACCAGACCTGTTGCCTCCAATGAGATCGACAATGTAGGACTGATGGGTTACATCGACTAATTTGTTGAATATTTAAAAAGTAGCACCAAACGGGTGCTACTTTTTACAGCAATTTCCAATCAAATGAACCACAGTAAAATTTTTAAAAGGGTTGCATCGCAACCCTTTTAAAAATTTTACTGGTTCTAGTTTGAGCGCAAAGCGCTGTAGTTTAGATGACGGTGTAAATTCTAGGTTGTGAGACCTTTGCGATTTTTGAAGATCTGATGGATACAAAACTGACCGCTTTAAAAGATAAGTTATTTTCAGGTAAAGAGGCAAACCAATTACCTGCGATCGCTGAAATAGCCAGCTTTGGAGAGGATGGCTTGCAAATATTCGATGAATTTATCCAAGCTCGTAAGGCTGCGAATACTGAGGTGACATGGATTGATGGCAAAATCCATCAAACTTTATTGCAGAGCGATTTACCGAGCGCGATCGCGATCGCGCAAATTCATTATCCTGATGGGGTGGTTACGTTGCGGTCTGAAAAGGCGATCGACTATCAACCAATTCAGATTTTGCTAGCGAAGCAGGATTTTGAAGAGGCGGATCGCATTACTAGCAAAAAACTATGTGAGGCAGCGAGTGCTGACGCTTTGGCGCGAGGTTGGCTATATTTCACCGAAGCAAAGTCAATTCCGATTAGCGATCTGCAAACGATTAATCAACTTTGGCTAGTTTATTCTGAAGGCAAGTTTGGCTTCTCGGTACAGCGCAAAATGTGGCTCAGTCTGGGCAAAGGGTGGGAAAAGCTTTGGCTAAAAATTGGCTGGAAAAAAGACGGCTCGTTTACGAGATATCCCAACGAGTTTATTTGGAGCATTGATGCACCGAGGGGACATTTACCACTTTCTAATCAATTGCGTGGCAATAAAACCATGCAAGCAATTTTTAC
This sequence comes from Pseudanabaena sp., assembly GCA_041687725.1. Classification (GTDB taxonomy): domain Bacteria; phylum Cyanobacteriota; class Cyanobacteriia; order Pseudanabaenales; family Pseudanabaenaceae; genus Pseudanabaena. The sequence goes on along the minus strand of JBDNJN010000167.1, from coordinate 4,698 downwards.
TCATCCTGCTTGGTAAGGGCATTGCGTTTATATTAAAAAAAGGTCGCAACGCGACCTTTTTTTAATACGATAATTAATCTGGTTTAATTGGCTAAAGGTGGCGACAAATGCAGAAAAAAATGGCTTTAAAACTCCCGATCGCCAATATTCTCAACACTGCATCGCGGGGAATAGCCGTCACTGCCATTAGTGGCTATCAAAAATTTATTTCACCGCATAAGGGATTCATTTGCGCCCATCGCGTCCTTTATGGCTGCGAATCTTGTTCGCAATATTTTAAGCGTGTGATTGCTGAAGAGGGGATTTTTGAGGCGATCGCCAATGCTAAAGGTCGATTTCAAGAATGTCGAGAAGCCAATGAAATCGTCAAAAATCGTCGAGCTAAACGTAAAATAGAGCAAAAGCATTATGCAAGCAGGATGATGGCGATCGCGCCAAATAATCCTGAAAATCCTGATATTCCTGAACAATCCGACACTCCCGATCCAAAGAAATTAGGCGGTTCACAATGGGATCGTAAAAAGCGATCGCCAGCTAATAATGCCGCGAACAATAATAACAATAACAATTGCGACTATCTTAATGGTTGTCTTGATTGCGGTAACTTACTCGATGCTGGCGATTGCATAAGCGATCGAGATTGTGGCAATGCTGACTGTTTATCAGGAATAGATTGGAGTGGGCTAGACTGTGGAAGTCTAGATTGTAGCGGCGCTGACTGTGGCAGTTGTAGTTAAAAATCCCTTTAAAAGTCCTTAAAAAAATTTTTATGATCGAGCATGATGTATTGATTATTGGTGGCGGACTCGCAGGATCTAGAGCCGCGCTAGCAGTTGCCCAAAATTATCCCGAACTCAGTGTCGGCTTAATCTCGAAAGTGCATCCGATCCGATCGCACTCCGTCGCTGCACAAGGAGGGATCGCGGCTTCACTTAAAAATGTCGATAATGACGACTGGCTCACCCATGCTTTTGACACGATCAAAGGCTCTGATTATCTTGCCGATCAAAATGCTGTCCAAGTTTTAACAGAATCTGCGCCCGACGTAATTATTGATTTAGAACATTTAGGGGTGCTATTTTCGCGAGCAGAAAATGGCAAGATTTCGCAAAGAGCTTTTGGCGGACATACGAATAGTCGTGCTTGCTATGCCGCCGATAAAACGGGGCACGCGATTTTGCATGAATTGGTGATGAATTTGCTGCGGTTGGGTGGCAAGATTTATCAAGAATGGTATGTCATGCAGTTGATTTATGAAGATGGTAGCAATGGTCAAGAAGTAAAGGGATTTGTTGCTTATAGTCTGGAAACTTCGGAAATCCAAGTATTTCGCGCCAAAGCCGTATTGATGGCAACGGGTGGATATGGCAGAGTTTTTAATACCACTTCCAATGATTTTGCCTCAACAGGCGATGGTTTGTGCTTGACGACAAGTATCGGTTTGCCGTTGCAAGATATGGAATTTGTGCAATTTCACCCAACGGGCTTATATCCTGCGGGAGTGCTGATTTCTGAAGCAGTGCGCGGTGAGGGAGCTTATTTGCTGAATAATTTAGGCGATCGCTTTATGGCAGATTATCCGATCAGCAAAAATCGGATGGAACTATCGCCCCGTGATATCACTTCACGGAATATTGCTTGCGAAATCATGGCAGGGCGAGGCATCAATGGCGGAAATTATGTGCATCTAGATGTGCGTCATTTAGGCAAAGAAAAAATATTAAGTCGGATTCCCTTTGCCCGTGAAGAAGGTTTGCGCTTAGCGGGTGTGGATTGTATCGATCATCCTTTACCCGTGCGTCCGACTGCCCATTACTCGATGGGCGGCATTCCCACAAATATTGATTGTCAAGTAATTGGTAATGATAGTCAGGCGATCGCGGGATTTTTTGCGGCAGGTGAATGTGCTTGTGTGTCGGTACATGGCGCAAATCGATTGGGTGCAAATTCATTATTAGAATGCGTAGTTTTTGGTAAACGCGCTGGTGAGAAAGTCGGCGCATATGTCGGCGATCGCGCTATGCCAAAGCTCGATCCGCGTCCATATATTGCCGTTGCCACAGCTAAGCTAAAAAATGTGTTGTCAAATCAAGGTAATTCGCGCATTGCCGATATCCGTCAACAATTGCAAGACACGATGACCGAGCATTGTGGTATTTTTCGCGATGATCAACGTTTAAGAGATGGTTTGCAAAAATTAGAAACTATTCGCGATCGCTATGATCATGACTTGTTAGTAGACGATCGCAGTTCTGTATTTAATATGGAGATGATGCAGGCGATCGAGTTAAAAAGTTTGTTTACAGTCGGCGAAATCATTATGACCAGTGCCTTATCGCGTCAAGAAAGTCGTGGCGCACATTCTCGCGAAGATTATCCCCAGCGCGATGATGCGAATTATCTCAAACACACACTCGGCTATTTAGAAAATGGTAAGGTAAAGACAAGCGATCGACCAGTTGATATGAGTTTACAAGCAATTGATCGCGATCGCTTTACTCCTCAAGAACGCAAATATTAATACTTGTAGTTACTCCCTTCCCCCTCGAAAAATAGACAGTAAAATTCAAGAATTAGTGGTGTTGCACCAACAATTCTTGGCAAAGCTGATTTTAAAAACAAGGATTAATTGTGGCGATCAATGAATTCATAAAACTGCTCGATCAAGGCGTAAATAGCTGGAATCAATGGAAAGAAAATCATCCCGATATTCGTGGGATCGATCTAAGCGAAATCCAGTTAGGGGGTGTTGACCTGTCTAGAATTGACTTCAGTATGGTCAATTTACGTGGTGCAAGATTTCGCGAAGTGAATCTGACATCTGCTAACTTGCGCGGTGCAGACATGAGCATGGCGAACTTTCGAGGCACAAATCTTAGTGGTGCAAATCTTAGTTCATCTCACCTGAGTATGATTTGTCTTAGTGAAGCAAATCTTAGTGGCGCAAATCTTAGCAGTGCCGACTTGCGCGGCTCCAATCTCCGTCTTGCCAATCTCGATCGCGCTGACTTATCCACAGTTAGGCTAAATATGTCTAGCTTGAGTGGCGCGAGTATGATCGGCGCGATTTTAATTGGTTCAAATTTAAGCCGGACCGACCTAAGAGAAGCCAATCTTGCAGGAACTGATTTTAGCCGCGCTAACTTGAGCGAGGCTGACCTATCTCACAGCAATCTCAATGTCTCAAATTTAGTCGGTACGGATTTAATCGGCGCAACTTTGGTAGATATTGATCTAAGTGAGTCAAACCTATCCCGCGCCAATTTGATCGGCGCAAATCTCTATCGCGCCAACCTTTGTGGATGCGATCTGATCGGCGCAGATCTACGCGGCGCAAATTGTAGTGAAGCTTATTTTATTGGTGCAGATTTAAGTCGTGCCGATCTCAGTCGCGCCGAATTTATCGGTGCTAATCTCAGCAAAGCTAATCTGAGTGGCGCAAATACCGAAACCGCCGATTTTCAAGACGCAATTTTGCCTGATGTCTGGTAATACCAATACATATCAACTCACCGACGCAACTGCGATCGCCCAGTCGATCAGAATCAAAAAAGGAGATGCTTTGCACCTCCTTTTTGGCTAGCCTAGCGCAGGCATAACTCTCGGTAGTTCTAGACGTTGTTGCTGTTGTTGGCTAGAAGGGCGACGGGTGCGTCCTGAGAGGCGGAAACTGAGACTTTGCAGCTCAATATGCAGTTGACGATTTTCCTTTTGTAGCGCCTCAATTTTTTGCTTGATCGGTACGATCCGTTCCGCAAACTTAGCGCGATAAATATTTGGCAATTCTTGAACCACTTGCTCAAGCATCCGATTGCGATCGCTCATTTCTTGGATAGTATTGCGTAACTCCACAGCCTCGCGATCGCGGTCTTGGATTTGGGCTTGAGACGCAATGAGTTGATTTTCGACGGCGGCAAGCTTTTCTGCCAAAAAGCGCATTTCTTCGGAATGCTGCTCATGCACCCCAGCATTTGGCAAAAAGGCGGTGTTCCCCTTCACCAAACGAAAAAGCTCTTCCGAAAGCTGCTGCACTAGCAAATCTTTCTGCTCTAAATCGACCTTAAGTAAATTGATTTCCTGCTGAAGAGTGGCTGTCATATTTTCTGAAGGATTAGCGAGGGCTGTGGCATTCATAAAGGCAATTTCATTAAGGAATTTAGGCTGGAATATATATCATATAAGCGCCCAATTGGCAATTTATTGCAATTTACTCTTGCAATTCTCTGAGCCGATCTTTGGGTTTGCCATAATTACGACCCGAAAAACCCAGAAGTCGGTTTAGACTTTTTGGGAGCAATAAACCAGAATCGCGCATGAACCTAAAAACAATCAACAGCCAAGATCAGCCGAGCCACAATCGCTTAAATATAATTCCTTTTCAATCCAATCTAGAAGATCACACTTTGCTAATTGTTGCTCAGTCGGCGATCCAGTTGCAAACAAATTTACTCAAAAGCTCAATTTCCTATGTCCAGTCTGTAAGTGGGCGACTGATTCTCAAAACTACTCTCAAAAACATATTAGAAACTCTCACCAAATATACTGAGGCTGGTGAGGGCAGGGCTGTTTCAAGAATGAGTTAATCAATGAAAGTAGAAAACTAGATATGTGCAAAAAGCTTTTAAGTGATAATTTATACAAATACAGTTAAATAAGCCAGAAAATGAGTAAAAGTTTCGTTGATTATCTTAAAGAAAT
>JBDNJN010000020.1:0-16129 GCA_041687725.1 Pseudanabaena sp. | reverse complement strand
GTTCGCTGACTTTGATCTCTATTGTTTTCGGGGCTGACATCTCTTTTTCCTCCTACTCACTCTCCCTCTATTATCGCCTGTTTTTTCCTGCTTCTCTTCTAATCTTTACGTTTCGTTACTTCAGCCAGCGTGTACTAGTCATTTGGTTTCTAATGTTTATCAAAAATTTCCTAGCTGTGAAAAATGAGGTAGAGCAAGCCAAGAAACAATCCCAAAATAGCCAACGCAGTTTTAAGGCTTCAGCAACGCAACTACGCCGCAATCATAATGAACAGTTAAAGTTTGAGTTTGATACATATCTGCAACGCATCAATTTTGATGTTGCCGAAAAAGCAGTTCAAGCCACTCAACAATCTCTTTCTGGTCTAAATCGTCGAATCGCTCAGTTACAGCAACTTAACGAGCATTTCAAGCAAAGGATTCAAAATATCTACATTCCAGATTCAGCAATTCGCAGCAGCATTGTTTCTGTGAAAGATATTGATCAGATCTACCAAAGTATGTTCCCAGATGTTGATCGCTCAGCTAATGTTTTTACAGAAAAAGAAATTGCGCGATCGCAAGTTTTGGCAATAAGTACAGAGTCATTTCAGCAACGTATTGAAGATTATGCTCAAGAAAAATTTACTCATTTATCACAATATTCTTTGGCGAATGTTTTAAGCGGACGTTCTGAATTTTCATTGTCAAGTGATTCAAGTAGAATTTTACGAAAATTCTACAGGGTCGCTCAACCCCTAATACAGTTATTCCATGCAGATATGGATCTAATGGTCACAAATGCTCAAGATCTAACTGTGTGGATTAATGATGAAGATAGTGATGAGATCTCGAAATCTCTACGGCAACTGCGCCCTAGTTTGACCCACCATGCAAGTGATGATCGCTATAGTTTTACATTGTTAGGAAGACAGATGGGATTCCCAATTTATTTTCTGAGCAGTATTGAATTTTATCGACTCTGTTACGAAAAAGTTGGCGATCGCATCGAAGCCGAAAATCGGAGTTTAGATGATCTTCTGCCTAGTCACGAATTTCGTGAGGTTTGGGAAATTTTGCTTTTAGCACTCGCTTTGCAAGTGGTAAGTTACCAGAATAAAAATTATCAATTTGCTGGAGAGATATTAGGCACAACTCGGAGAGCGATCTCTGAAAGTTTAACGCGAGAATATGCAAGACAAAAGACTTACAACCAACTAAAAGAAACAACTGAAAATGCACACAGTCAGTTTGTCGAACAAATTTATGACAAGTTAATGTCTATGTCACAACGAAATGATTGGGAAGCCTTAGCAATATCTGAGCGAGGTATCATTGACGAAATGTTACATGTCTATAACCCACTTAATTAGTCGTTTACATCTTAGGAAATCATGTAGTGAGATATTCCTGAAGCTACGATCGCAAAGACTTATAGATAGGCGACTTGATCTTTGGATAACCAGTCTTTTTACGGAATGGTAACTCACAAATATTCTTAACTGCTCCTGATGGTTGGTTATTTTCAGATGTGGCGATCGCTGATCTATATGAAAATCTATGAGAATTTCTGTAAATTTTGGCTCAATGGTTTGCAGCAATTTTTCTACCAATTTTTTACTCGAATCTAGCTTTTGCCTCATATTTTATTATGTTCTTTGGACTTTGTTTATCTTTTTCCTTCTCTAACCCTACTTACTTATTGAGCCGATACCGTATTTATACTTATTGCATAACTGAGATGCTCTCCATTGCGATCGCCACTATTTTGATGGTGATATGCGATCGCATTTCTCTAAACTATAAAGGCTCTTTCTCGTTTTGCCAGATCGCCCGAATTATTTTGATTTCATCATAAGTATACTCTTCTCGCAAATGATCGAAGAGATTGCGGAGGGAATCACCACCGATCGATTCTAGCGCTTCATAAATTACCGATTGTCGCTCTGGTAGCACAAGGCGATCGCAATTAATCGCATAGCCAGACTCAACTAACTGCACTAGATGCGTCCAAATTGTTGCGGGTTTGAGATGGCGATCGCGGGCAATTTCATCAATATCTAAGCCATTCTCATACATGGCTAGGGTTTCGCGCTGCGTACTTTCTTTGGATAGTTTTGATTTTGAAGTAACAGATTCTTGCTTAACTTTGGATGAACTAGATTCAGTCGGCTCCGCAGGCGGATATTGTTGATGATGTTCGAGAATAATTCCAATAAAATCATCAGCATATTGTTCTAGTTTCTTCGCGCCAACTCCTGATAGTTTTTCAAAATCCCGACGAGTTGTTGGTTGCTGCTCTGCCATTTGATTGAGAGTGGCATTACTAAAAATCACATAGGGCGGAACTTTCTGTTCATCAGCTAGATTCTTGCGAAGTAAGCGCAATCTTTCAAAGAGAATATCCACATCAACAGGTCTTTCTTTGGCACTTTCTCCAGCAATTTCTTTTCCAGTGGCAGGCGCAGGATTCGCATCATGTTCAATTGGCAATAACACATTACGCTGATTTCGCATCACCTCCCAACTGCGATCATTTAATTTAAGAATGCCATAGCCATCAGTAGTTTGAGTTAATAGACCTTGATGAACTAGCGATCGCGAAAGTTGTCGCCATTCATCAAGACTGTGATCTTTACCGATGCCGTGAGTGGAAAGCTGATCGTGACCATGTTGCAAAATCTTTTCTTTGCGCGACCCGCGTAAAACTTCAATAATATGCGCTCCACCAAATCGCTCTTTTGTCCTTGCCACACAAGATAAAAATTTCTGAGCTTCCATTGTCCAATCTTCCACTGGTTTAGGCGTGAGACAATTATCACAATTGGCGCAATCACCGTGAAAATTTTCGCCAAAATAACGTAAGAGAATTGTGCGCCGACAAGCTGAACCTTCGGCATAGTCAACGACTTGCCGCAATTGTTGTTGAGCGATCCTCTGTTCGGCTTCTAATGGATCATTAGTTTCAGGATCGACTTTTTGAGCAATCAAATATTTGATTGTTTCTAAATCCTGATAGCCTAAAAACAAAGTACAGTGAGAGTCTTCGCCATCGCGTCCCGCCCGACCTGATTCTTGATAGTAGCCTTCGATATTTTTGGGAATATCATAATGGATGACAAACCGCACATCAGGTTTATTAATTCCCATCCCAAAAGCAACAGTCGCCACCATCACCTGTACATCATCGCGAATCCATCGAGTTTGATTCTCTTCCCGTTCCTTTGCGCCTAATCCTGCATGGTAGGGAATTGCCTCGATCCCATCTTCTCGAAGGCGATCGCTGATTTCGTTGACGCGCTTACGACTGAGGCAATAGACTATGCCTGAGCCTTGGATTCTCTTGATTTGTCGCAAAAGATTGATATAAGATTGCTCATTACCCTGTTTGGGAACAACTTCATAATAGAGATTAGAACGATTAAAACTAGCGACATGAATATATGGCTGTTTGAGTTGCAATTGCTGCGCGATATCTTCACGCACTCGCTCGGTTGCCGTGGCAGTCAAGCCAATCATCGGTACTTCTGGATAGATTTTCCGAATTCGACTTAATTGGCGATATTCAGGACGAAAATCATGTCCCCATTCCGATACACAATGGGCTTCATCGATCGCAAATCCTGCGATCCCCATTTTATTTTTAATAATATTCAGAAATTCGAGAAACTGTTCCGCAAATAAGCGTTCAGGCGCAACATAAACTAATTTAATCTCTCCATTTAAAATTGCTTGCGATCGATGATGACTTTCTCGACCTGTCAGCGTACTGTTCAAAAAAGTCGCGCCGATACCATTCTCTTTCAGCGCCGTAACCTGATCTTGCATTAGCGCAATCAAAGGCGACACGACAATTGTGACCCCACTTTGCAACAAAGCTGGCAATTGAAAACAAATCGATTTACCGCCACCAGTCGGCATAATCGCTAGAGTGTCGCGCCCCGCCATACTTGCTTCAATAATTTCGCGCTGACCAGCCCGAAAGGATTCATAACCAAAATATTGTTTCAGCGCTTGATGTAAAGAATCACTATTTGTCATAACTATTTGTTTCTCTTATCTCCCTCAATGGGAGCTACGGTGTACACACAACTAAGGTGATTATCAATAACCCCTCCCTAGCCCTCCCCTTGCAAAGGGGAGGGAACAAGATTTCTGATTTTCCTCCTTTGTAAGGTGGAATTAAAGGGGGTTTTGAGGTGAGGGTCTATTGATTTTCTTCCGTAATTTGCAGGCGAATTGTCCGCCCAGATTGGTCATTCCCAATCTGCACCGTAACATTTTGACTTGCCAAAGAATCAAGGGAATTAAGCAAATCTAGTAAATGCGGTGTGCTTGCACCCGCCTCAACATACAGTTGATCAGCAGACGAAGAAACTCGCTTCCAGATGCCGTAAAGTTTGGCGATCGCCTGTTCGAGTTGTGATGCTTGACTGACCAAATCAGAGGCGAGTTTAAGGCATCCCAGTCTGAGGGCTTCTTCGAGAGCGAGATCGATGTTAACAGAACGATTGGCGATCGCTTGCACTTGACTAGTATTCGTTAAATACTTAGTCAGCCGTTGAGCGTCGGCGGTAACGAGCTTGATGTTATCAAGATCGGAACCATCGGCGATCGCCTGTTTAAGCGGCGTTTGATAAGCTTCGGGCAGCTTATCGATTTCGCGAACTAGCGGCGCAACATAGCGCGTGGGAATTGTATGGGCGGCGATTTTCTCCTTTAACTCATCAGGAAGATGATCGGAACTCATCGATGTCCATTCATCAGATAGCTGACGAACTTCACGACGGGTAATCTTTTCACCATTTCTAGCAGCATCGACAATCAACTGCTGCACTTCAGGGTCGGCTTGGGCAGTTTCCAGAAATGCTCTCTTACTAAATTGCCGCAGATCGTCAGCATCTAGCTGCCCATCTGCCATTAAAGTGTCAGCACTATTGGCAAGCTGAATCCATGAATAGGCTTGGGACTTGCTGATTTCTCGTTCTTGTAGCCATTTCAAAAATCCTGTACCGCGCCCTTCTCCATTCGCTTTTTCGCGATCGCGTACAGTTCGCAAAATTCTACCGCGCCAAATATCTGTCTGCAAATCGAAGCGATCGCATACTTGCCAAGCCTGATCGACTTCTGCTAAAAACTGACCTTCCGCCAAACCTTCATCATTAGGATCGGGCAAGTCAAGCGAAAAATCCGCCAGATCGAGATTTGCTAAAGTTTCATTGGGGATGGATATAACGGGAATAGATTCGAGTACAGATTCGCTCACGGACACAGACAACCTTTGATATTAATCTCTATATTTTATAGCTTAAGTGGGTTGGTTACGGTGCAAAATGCTCTATGTTCTTGTGGTGATCGGTATCTATGTCAGCAAAGGCGATCGCCTAAATCAGTTACAAGAGCTTTGCGATCGCGCTGATACCCCACAGTTAAAGTTTTGATGATGGGCGAAAAGCAAATTATTTATAATATTATTTTCACTCTAATTTTAGGATAGAAAAGATGCTAAAATATGGCTACATATCGTTCTTAGCTTCTTATTTTTCAAGTCCATGCCTATTGTCAGTCGGTTTCTAGGAATCGTAATTAGTTTCTACTGGAACGATCATTTACCACCTCATTATCATGCGAGGTACGGAGAATATGAGATTACCATCGAAATCAAGACAGGGATAGTGACTGGGACATTTCCAAAGAGGGCACTTCGTCATGTTTTGGAATGGCACGATCTGCATGAGGCTGAGTTGATGGCAAATTGGGAACTCTGTCGCCAGCAAGAAGAACTTCAATCTATTAGTCCTTTGGAGTAAGTTTATGTTTCTGCATATCATTTCTGCTCGTTATGTTAATGGCTATAGGATTGAAGTCAAATTTAACGATGGTCGTGAAGGTGTCGCTGATTTGTCTGAAAGCTTGGCTGGCAAAGTGTTTAAACCATTGCAAGATTTGGACTTGTTTCAACAGTTTGAAGTTGATACTGAGCTAGGTACGCTTCGATGGATAAATGGTGCTGATTTTGCGCCTGAGTATTTTTATTTTCTGGCTTTTCGGGATGTGGTTGAGTTGCAGGAGAAGTTTCAAAAGTGGGGATATTTGGCTGGTAAGGTTGCGGTGCTGATACCCCACAGTTAAAGTTTCTGGTGATGGGCGAAAAGCAAAGGGTATAGGAGTTGGCAAATTGGAATTATGGGAGAGATTTACGGTCAATTACTGCCTTTGATTTACAATCTGTTCGATTTCTTGACAGACTGTTTCTAGTAATGGAGCTTCTGAAGCAATGATATTGTCTTCATGGCGATCGTGTTTGTGGTGGGGAAATGTCGGTAAATTAAGCTTTTGATGGTGAGGGGCGTTGTCATAGCGAAAAATCAGATCGCCTTGGCTGCTCATATATTGATTAAGTATATTTACCTCTTTCTATTACTATGTCTACATCGACAAATTCTCGAATATGCAGTAATGAACCATCATAGAAATAGACATTGCCGCTAATAAAGCCAAGGGTATCTGTCCTCTTTTCTATCTCAATTTCAAAGTTTTGGATGATTGGAGAGTTGGCAAGTATGCTTCTGATGCTCTCAAAATAGTTGTCAATTAACAAATTCGATCTCCTTGATGATGGCTATCTTTTGTTGCAATTTTTCTAACATCCAAGATTCTCCTAACCATTCATCAAATTCTAGGCTGTGTTGTAATTGGTCATTGGTAAAGAGATTAACAAAGTTTTCGGTTGACCATTGATATTGCGCTTCAAAGTGTTTGAGGCGTGTTTGGGTAAGCTCTAACCCTGATTCAAGGTTTTGCAGTCTTTTGGCAAAGTCAATTTCGATCATTTCTTTGATCGATTCGGGATGATTTGAGCGTAGTTTAAGTTCATTCATATCATTTTCATCCTAATTGCTTATGACTTGGTTCATATTGTTTTTAGCCTAATCATATTTTTAATATAACATTCGCGCCGATCGCCCACAGTTAAAGTTTCTGGTGATGGGTGAAAAGCAAAGGGTACAGGAGGGACATGAAATTGCTTCAAATCAATTTGCTTAGTTACTCCATTAGCGAGTTAATGGAGCTATACTAAATTCAGATTTTACTGCGACAGGTGAGATAAAAATGAAAACCATGATTAGTCAATATCAAGTTCGTTTATTTCATAATGGACGCAATCAAACTTTAAATATCCCTCATGCCTTTGAGATGCCTAGTAATGATGTGGTGATTCGGAAGGATGGGGAGAGATTAATTATTGAGCCATTTAAGAAGAGATCTTTGTTGGAATTGTTGGCAACTCTGCCAGATATTGATGAAGATTTTTCTAATGTAGATGAAGGCTTACTTCCACTTGATGATATTCAATTTTAGCTATGACTTATCTCTATCTGTTGGATACAAATATTGTCTCGGATTTGGTGAAGCATCCATCTGGGAAAATTGCTCAACGCATTGCTGAAGTTGGAGAGACTAGAATATGCACGAGTATTGTTGTTGCTTCTGAGTTGCGGTTTGGTGCAGAAAAAAAATGGTTCGCTGCGTTTAAAGCAACAAGTGGATCAAATTCTTGAGGTAATTGCGGTGTTGCCGCTTGAGTCGCCAATTGAGTTTCATTATGCTGAGATTCGGACATATTTGGAACGGGAGGGAATACCGATTGGAGCGAATGATTTACTGATTGCGGCGCATAGTTTAGCTTTGAATTTAACGGTTGTTACTGCGAATGTGCGCGAGTTTTCGCGTGTGCCAAATTTGGTTGTGGAAAATTGGCTGGGTTAAAATTAGGACGTGTCGCGCTGATACTCCACAGTTAAAGTTTCTGGTGATGGATGAAAAGCAAAAGGTGCTAACTTCCTATTGAGACCAATCGGCATAATCAAGGTCAGGAATGTTTTGGAAGTGTTTTGTGTTGTTTGTAATCAGACGGTAATCGCAATAGACAGCCGTAGCTCCAATAAATAGATCGATGGGAGCAACTGCTAAGCCTCTTATTCTTAGATGGTTGTAAATTTGGCTGGTGGTATCGGCAATTTCGCGATCGTATGGGATTACTTCGCTTACTTCAGCGAGGCGTTCAAATTGCTGCATTTGTCTTTGAGCATCTTTGTAGAGCAATCCGCTTTTGATTTCGTAGTAGGTAAAGATTGAGAAAGAGAGATAGGAATAATGTTGTCGATAAAGGCGGAAATTTTCGACTACTAAAGGGTTCCCACGCCACATAGTTTAAAATTTGGTGCTAGCTAGGAAGAGGAGGGAAGAAGATCGTGCAAAAGCCCAACAGTACAGAAATTGAGCACCTCCATCCAAGGAATGTCATTGACGATAGCGCCAAAGAACTGAGCGAGAGACTGACCAGCTTTTTTCGCACCAGGTAAGAACGAGCGTAGATTGTTGACAATCGCCCAAGCATTGAGCACATAGTTTAAAATTTGGTGCTAGCTAGGAAGAGGAGGGAAAAACTGGAAGCTTATTTGCGATCGCAAGGCATCGATCCTGATCTAATTTACAGCGCTTTGCGCTCAAACCAGAACCAATAAAAATTTTGAAAGGATTGCGAAGCAACCCTTTCAAAATTTTTATTGTGGTTCGTTTGATCGGAAATTGCTGTAAGTGGATAGTACAAGAACTCTCATCTACTTAATTCTGCCATGACATCGGCTACCGAACCGCGAAACACTTGCCCAAGTTCATACTCTTGATTAGAATGGATGATGTTGCAAAGTATTTCATCTCTACGTTTTTCTTTCAGACGATTTCCAATCAAGTCAATTAATGTCACTTGGTCGCTATCAGACATTTCTTCGACTAAATCAAGAATTGTATCAGAAGCTATAGGTTTTCATTAAAGCAAATTAATTCTACATCTATGAGTCTAACATTTCTTTAGGAATGAAAAATAATTAACTTATGCATTTGTTTTCAATAAAGAACACTGCCCTAATCGAGCCTAGTCTGATTTGCGTAGTTTGTTTTTCCTATTTTGCATAGCTTATTTATTTTTCATTTCTTAAGCGCGATCGCCCCAAAATCAAATTTTGACAAACCGCGATCGCCCCAAAATCAAATCTCAGCCTATTTGAACGATTCAATCCGATCCAAGTAAACATTGATTAGTTTGTGATCGGTGACTAAATCTTCAACTTGAGTCCAAACGCTAGCTAGAAATGAATGAAATACACTTTTTCGCATATTTCCAAAGCGTAGATGGACTACTTTAGGTGGAGACAAGTCGAGCATCAATCGATCTGAAAAGTCTACATCTTTGGTAACAATCACTAATTTTTTGTCCTTTGCATATTGCCAAATTTGAGAATCACTTGGACTGTTGCCTAATGTTGAAACATGGATGATGGGTAAAGATGGGGTAAAAAGAACTTTAGCAGGTAAGTTCTCATCAAACAGAAACGCATTCATGCAACTTTTCTCACTTCGTAGTGATTTGCCATTAATTTTGCGGCAAATTGCATACAGGCATAAATATCTTCTCTTTTTAGTGATGGATATTCTTCAAGCACTTCTTCGATGGAGTCACCTGCACCTAAAAATTCTATGACTGTTTGGACAGTAATTCGGGTGCTAGCAATGATCGGTCTGCCGTTACAAATGTCTGGATGAATAGTTATTCGACTTTGCATAAAACTTATTTCTCCTTTGTGAAAACTTAAAGCTGTCTAAATTGGAATCGGGTAAGAAGCGATCGCCCTAAAATTAAATATCTCTAACTGCGATCGCAAAATCAACAGAATTTCTATCAATGTATAAATAGATCATACTTCTCAAGGCATTACATCATATTTTTTGTACTGGGTTGAATAATTTTCAAAAAACTTGTATTAACTGAAGTGGCAACAGTGATTTTGCAGAATCTGAGCCGTCTTCCATAACTGCGATCACAGAAATTGCAGCAATGTAAGCATGGGAAAAATGTGAACCTATTCCAGCTAAAGCAACGAACTCAGTGAAATCTATCTCAGACTCAACTTTATTATTTCCACGACCTTCAATGAAACACACCTTTCCTGCTTCCGAATCAAGCCAAATAGATTCATGTGCGATTGCATTCCGAATTCGTGGACGAGCAAGTCTAGAGAAAATGTAAAATGCTCCATTCTCTCCTCCAGTTAAAGCATTAAAATCATCGACTTTATTCGCATAATTTGAATCAAATACATTTAAATTAACCCTTTTACTCAATGATGTCCGCCAAAGAATTATTAAATAAGATAGCAAGCCATTTAGGAATTCGTTATATGATTGGAATTGTTGTTTATAAATTTGCCAAGTCAATAACTGATTTTGTGAATGACTTATTTCTCTGGTGGCTAGGCTAGATTGAGTCAATGAGACCCAACGAGGTAGTAGGGATGATTTAGGAATACTTGGGTAATCTTGGATAAAACTGTGAACAAATGTTAATGCAATTGAAGGATCTTGTCGCTTAGCTTCACGATATATAACTATCAGAAGCTTACATATCAGGCTACGAATTTCACCAATTTCTTGAACATGATGTTCAGTTACTTCTTGAAACTCACGAGCTACTTGAACTAAAACATCAACTCCACCTAGCGGTTTAAGCTGATCGTATTGCTGCTGAGATGCCTTTATGGACTGAGAAAACATACCTTCAGAGGCTAATTGTGAAAATTGCTGAATTAAGCGTTGATGTGTATTTTTCATAACTAAGTTTTTTATTGATTTTTGTATATATTCTAATTAGCCTAGGGATACAACTAACGTCGCCACTGATTCAACCAACGCACCTGTCCAACCCAGCTTTTAGACTCCTCGATAGACAACAAAGCATCTAACGCCGCTATCAATTCCGAAAGCTTCCAGCTATTCTGCGCCGCCAGAATGATTCCGCTATGTTGAGATTGTTTACGATCCAGCGCCAGAAAATCTTTCACATTGAAAGTAAATATCGCTCTGCCGCGAACAGTCGATTCCAATAACTGTACCTCATCACTCGCATCCAAAGGCATCCATTCATTGGGCGTGCGAGTTACGTCATGCCCCCGATCCAACAGCGCCTTATGCAAAGATTTTTGAGAAGTGTCAGCATCTAAATGGATCTTCAGTTTAGACATAAATTGCCTCTATAGCCTGCTCAGATGCGATCACAAGATCAATCTGTTCCTTATTTAATTCATAAAATCTTAATGCTTCGGTTACTTGCTCCTCAGACAGATCGTACTCATCAGCAATTTGAGAGGCACTCATATTCCATTTGTGAAATGCGATCGCCAATGTTTGCACTCGTACTCCTGTTCCTTTAATTACAGGAAAAATCTGTCCGCTTGCCCCTTGTCGATAGGTAACAGAAGCAAGCGAAGCTTTGAGGGTACTAACCTTCTCTGTGACAGCCCATAGCACAAATTGATCCAGCGAAATTCCTTGGCTCTCAGCTAATTGTTCGACTTCATGCTTTAAGCGATCGGGTAAATTTAAAGCGTAGGCTGTCATAATTTATGCCATTAAATTTATTTCTAAGGTTAAACAGCATCATAGCACTAGTCAAAAGTTATACAGTGACATGACTTACTGTTAATTCCAGAATTTTATTCTCCAAATTTTTAAACAAATTCAGATCTCTCTCATTTGTCCTATTTAAAAACTTTGGCAACCAATACATAGCTTTGTCAACCTTCTGCGGTTGCTCAATCAACTTTCCTTCAAGAACATTAATCACATATCGCATTCCCAAACGCGGAACTAGATACTTCAGCCAAATTTCAATTTCACTAGCATCCGCAACTTCTAATCCTCTTTCCAATAAATCTTGAAAATACTTTTTATTTCTCAGCGTAAAATTAGCCAACTTCAGAGCTTCAATAACATCTTTCTCAAGCAACGCACAAACCTGTTGAAACTGTTCCTCTTCCGACAGAATCATCAAGGCTGGAGAATTATTTTTAAGATCTAATTGGCTCGTCATGATCATGTTCTTAATCTATCTAAATTTCTATACTTACCAAACTTTTAAAACGTCCTGACTGAAATAGAGATTCAGTTAACCCAGCATTTTCCCTAGCAATAGCAGAAGGACGATAGTGACCAGACTCATTAGTCCATTTTCGCAAAATACCCCGATTTGTCCGTCCTGAAAAATAGAGTCGTCCCGCATAGTCCACATCGCGTCCCATCGCCAGATCGACATGACCAATTAGGCTATCTCCTACTTTAGCATTAGCTTTACGGATAAAGACAACGCCTTCTTGAGTAACGAAATTATAGACACCTGACGCAGTACGACTCTCTTGATTTGGCATCACCTCTCTCCACTTTTCATCACGGTAAATCAATCGCGACCTTTGAATAATCCTTGGCAAATCCTCTGGAAATAGGTTAGGAAATTTTTCTGACAGCTTTTTTCTCCTAATGATGTCATCCCGATTTTACTATTATGGCTATGCGATCGCAGTCCAAATTTTCTATGATCCGTAACAATGTAGTGACTGTGAATGTAAATTAGAGTTAGAACTAAAAGCAGCAACAGCAAAACCAGATATGTTTGACGAAATCGCCGATAAATTTGAGGCGGCTTGGAAAAAGTTACGCGGACAGGACAAAATCTCTGACTCCAATATCCAAGGCGCGATTCGTGAAGTACGCAGGGCGCTATTGGAGGCAGATGTCAACTTACAAGTTGTCAAAGAATTTGTTGAGAAAATCTCGAAACAGGCTCAGGGTGGCGATGTTATCGCGGGTGTGCGCCCCGATCAGCAATTTATCAAGGTCGTCTATGACGAGTTGGTAAGAACGATGGGCGAGGCAAATGTGCCACTCGCCGAGGCAGCTAATGCCCCGACTGTAATTTTGATGGCAGGTTTACAGGGTACGGGTAAGACTACGGCTACGGCGAAGTTGGCGCTGCATTTACGTAAATTAGAGCGCACGACGCTATTGGTCGCCACTGACGTATATCGTCCTGCGGCGATCGATCAGTTGCTCACCCTCGGCAAGCAAATCAATGTGCCAGTTTTTGAAATGGGTACAGATGCTGACCCTGTGGAGATTGCGCGTCAAGGCTTGGCTAAGGCTAGAGAATTAGGCGTTAATACGGTGATCGTCGATACTGCGGGACGCTTGCAGATCGATCGCGAAATGATGGATGAGCTAAAGCGCGTTAAGGATGCGATCGCACCCGATGAAGTCTTGCTAGTTGTCGATGCGATGACGGGGCAAGAGGCGGCGACGCTGACTCGGACTTTCCATGATGAAATTGGGATTACGGGCGCAATTCTCACGAAGATGGATGGTGATACTCGTGGTGGTGCAGCGCTATCGGTGCGGCAAATTTCGGGACAGCCGATTAAATTTATCGGTGTCGGCGAAAAAGTGGAAGCTTTGCAGCCATTCTATCCTGAGCGCATGGCTTCGCGGATTTTGGGCATGGGTGATGTGCTGACTCTGGTTGAGAAAGCTCAAGAAGAAATTGACTTCACTGACGCAGCAAATCTTCAAGAGAAGATTATGAGCGCCAAGTTTGATTTTGATGACTTCTTGAAGAATACCCGCATGATGAAAAATATGGGTTCCTTTGGCGGGATGTTGAAAATGCTCCCCGGTATGAAAATCAATGACGCGCAAATTCAAGAAGCTGAAAAACAACTCAAGCGCTGCGAGTCGATGATTTCTTCGATGACCAAGCATGAGCGCAAAGATCCTGATCTAATCTCTAAGAGTCCTAGCCGTAAACAACGGATTGCGAATGGTTCTGGTCACAAACTTCAGGATGTGACTAAGCTAGTTGCTGATTTTCAGAAAATGCGATCGCTGATGCAGCAAATGGGACAGGGCAAAATGCCAAACTTCCCTGGTATGCCAAACATGGGCGGCGGCGGTTTCCCTGGTATGGGCGGCATGGGCAACCAAGCGCCATCGGGTAATCCTGTCTATGGTAAGAAAAAGAAAAAGAAAAAAGGCTTTGGCGAACTCTAAATTTGAAAATACTCGCTTTGCGAGTATTTTCAAAACACAAATAATTAACGAAACAATATGCAACCCAAAATCATTATTCATGGCGGAGCTGGTAGCACCGTTGAGAGCAAAGGCGGCTACGAACCCGTTCGCAAATCTCTATTTGCGGTTCTCGAAACTGTTTATCCAATGCTCCTCAATGGCGCTAAAGCTATAGATGCAGTCGTTAAAGCTTGTCAAATGCTTGAAGACGATCCTCGATTTAATGCGGGGACAGGCTCAGTTTTGCAGTCCGATGGTCAGGTGCGAATGAGTGCGTCGATCATGGACGGCGATCGCCAAAGTTTTAGCGGCGTAATTAATACGGCACGGGTCAAGAATCCGATCGCAATGGCAAAGCATTTGCAATCTTGCGACGATCGCGTTTTATCAGATTTAGGTTCTGCCGAACTCGCTCGCGAATTGGCAATTCCCATTTACAATCCGCTTACCGATGAACGCCTTGCCGAATGGGTCGAGGAGCGCAAAACTAACTTCACGCGCAAAATGGCAGATGTGGCGATGGGGACGATCGGTGTGGTAGTTCTCGATCAATATGGCAGTATTTGTGCGGGGACATCTACAGGCGGACGCGGTTTTGAGCGCATCGGTCGAGTTAGCGACTCGGCAACACCTGCGGGTAACTATGCGACTAAATTAGCAGGAGTTAGCTGTACGGGTGTTGGCGAAGATATTCTTGATGAAGGCTTTGCCACTCGCGTTGTCGTTCGGGTCACTGATGGCATGACGCTTCAGCAAGCTGTTGAGAAGTCAATCAATGAAGCAAAAAGCCGCGATCGCGATTTTGGGGCGATTTGTCTGGATGCTACTGGCGCGATCGCATGGGGTAAAACTTGTCCCGTATTGTTCGCTGCGTATCATGATGGCGAAAAAATGCAAGATACACTGTAGATCAATAGTTTTTCATCGCGATCGCGATGAAAAACTACTTTTGATTATTGTGATTAATTCAAGATGAGCTAAGCTCTTCAAGGAGCCTCAACTGAAACTTTATGAAAGATGTAATCGTGATCGGTGCAGGGATGGCAGGTTTGACCTGCGCTCAACAACTAAAACAAGCGGGGCTGGATGTCACCATCGTGGAAAAGTCCGCAGGGGTAGGTGGACGCATGGCAACTAGGCGCTTGCAAGGAACTTGGGTCGATCATGGCGCACAATTAATCTCTGTTAAAAGCGATAATTTTGGTAGATTTGTTCGCAAACTGCAAGAAAAAGGCATCATTCAGAAATGGACTCGCAATGTTTATAAACTTTCATCATCAGGATTAGTTCCCCCTGATGATGATGCTCGCGATCCTCGATATTGCTGTCCATTGGGCATGACCGCGATCGCCAAATATCTTGCTAGCGAAATTCCCATTATTAATAATTCCCGCATTGTTGGGGTGAGCCATAACGAAAATAAGTGGCAATTAGTTAGCGATCGCCAAGAAATTATCGAAACTAAAGCGATCGTCTCAACCATACCCGCACCGCAATTTCTGCCCTTATTTGAGGAAGTACTTACCTCAGCCCCAAGTTTTTTGCAAGCATTGCAATCAGTCAAATTCTCGCCTAGCGTCACGATCATGGCTGGTTACAATGCTAATAATTCTATTCCAGATGCATGGCAAGCCATTCAATGTGTTGACGATCCGATCCTAAACTGGATTAGTTACGACAGCAGCAAACATCCCGAAAAAGCCGCCCAACCAGTTTTTGTTTATCAAAGTTCTGCGGAATTTGCCAAACAATCGATGGAGGAGCCAGATCTCGAAATCGCAGGTAAACCGTTGCTCAATCAAGTGGGGAGATTATTGGCGAAATGGCTAGCCAATCCCGAATGGTGGCAAGTCCATCGTTGGCGCTATGCTCTTGCCGAAGAGTCCTTAGGAGTTTCCTGTTTATCAACATCTATACCGCTACCCCTGATCTGCGCTGGTGATTGGTGCGCTGGCAAAAATATCGAAGCTGCATATCATTCAGGACTTGCGGCGGCTGAGTCAGCGATCGAATTACTCAAAACTTAAATTGTAATTTCCTAGCAGCCTGTCGGAGAAACCCAAAATTGCCTTCGTAGGGTGTGTTAGCGATCGCGTAACGCACTGCTCAACCGATCAAGGTTCGTTACGCTGCCGCTAACGAACCCTACAGGAAACCAATTTGTCGAAAAATCATTTCTCCGACAGGCTGCTAG
>JBDNJN010000166.1:0-9189 GCA_041687725.1 Pseudanabaena sp. | reverse complement strand
TAAGAGACAGTCAAAAAATAATCGATCCTTTATTTACCTTAGAAATCACTGGGATCGCCCACTCCTATAGCAGCAATTTTCTTAAGTAATGGGATCATTTACTTTTTGGTAAACTCTAAATCATTTGAGAGTATTTGTTGTTGGGTGAAATTGCGATCGCCTCCTGCAAAGTTGAGAAAATGATAGTTGATGCGATCGCAAAGGTTAAGTGCGATCGCTGATCTTGTAGGGTGCGTTAATGAAATTTAACATACTCTTTTCATGCTAATTAGCTGATAAAAATTCGTTCTGACTCTAGATTGGACTCAAAAACGTTATTACCTTTATAATCTAAACGTATTTGTTTTTAGAGGATATAACTATGACAAGTCAGGAGATTTTAAGCGAGTTTTTATCTCTCCCTGCTGACGCGCAAAGCCAAGTAGTTAGCCTGATAGCCTTTTTGAAGCAGAAGTATACATATGCTGAATCGCTTTCTCCTTTATTGAAAGTGCGATCGCCGATCTTGTAGGGTGCGTTAATGATGTAACGCACCTTATTTTATTTGAATTTGAGATGCCCGCTACGATACCATTAAAATCACCAGTAAAAGCACTCAATGACAGAACCTTTGCAGCCTCAATTTATTGAAGTCCTCACCCTCATCAAAACTGCTCAGCAAAAGGTCATCGCTACCGCAAATCAAGAACTGATCAAACTGTACTGGAGCATCGGTAAATACATCAGCGATCGCTTAACCACCAGCGAATAGGGACAAAAAACAATTGAGCAGCTTGCAGCCTTTATCCAAACCCAAGAACCTAGTCTCAAAGGATTTGAAAAGCGCAACCTCGAAAGAATGCGTCAGTTTTATGAAACTTATCCCGATTCACAAATTACGACCGCACTGCGGACGCAATTGAGTTGGACTCACCATCGCATCATCATGTCACGCTGTAAGACTGAATCCGAGCGTCTTTTTTATCTTGATCTCGCTGCTACCGAACGTTACAGTACTCGTGAACTTGATCGCCAAATCAATAGCGGTATTTTCGAGCGCACCCGTCTCGCCGATGCTAAACTTTTGCTAACTGCACATTCTAAACCACTCGCTGGGATCTTTCGAGATAGTTATGTCCTCGATTTTCTCAACCTAACTTCTAACCACTCCGAAAACGATCTAAAAACAGCACTTGTCTCTTGCCTCAAAGAATTTATCCTAGAACTTGGTCGAGACTTCACTTTTCTTGGAGAAGAATATCGTTTACAAGTTGGCAATAGTGACTTTTTCATCGATTTGCTTTTCTATCATCGCGAACTCCAAAGCCTTGTTGCTTTTGAACTTAAAATCGATAAATTTCGACCTGAATACCTCGGACAACTTGAGTTCTACCTCGAAGCCCTTGATCGAGACATCAAAAAACCTCACGAAAATCCTAGCATTGGTGTTTTGCTTTGCCGTGACAAAGACGATGAAGTTGTTGAATATGCTCTCAGTCGATCCATCAGTCCTACAGTTGTTGCAGAATACGAAATTAAACTCATCCCAAAAGAAATTCTGCGAAGAAAACTGAATGAGTTCTATGAATTACTCTCAAACAGAGAGGAATAATAATGCAAAAATACTTCACTCTTAATCTTTACTTGCATGAGGTAAGGTCTAACACTGCGTTGGAGCCGACCTTTCAAAAGTGATCTGTAAAATCTAGAGATTGACTATGGCGGCTCAACTTTGCCGTTATACTGAACCGATCACTCCGTTTAAGTTATCTGTTTTCAGCAGAGATTAAGCAAGCAAAAATAGTTGACTTCGTTGACAGGTTCAGAGAGATTATTTGCGATCGCAATCTAAAACACATCACATCATTTGAGAATATTTGTTGTTGAGTGTCAGATAGCGATCACACCTTACAAACTTGAGAAGATGATTGTTTTTGCGATCGCCTTCTAAAACACATCAAATCATTTGAGAATATTTGTTGTTGGGTGAAATTGCGATCGCCTCCTGCAAAGTTGAGAAAATGATAGTTGATGCGATCGCCAACTAAAACACATCAAATTATTTGAGAATATTTGTTGTTGGGTGAAATTGCGATCGCCTCCTGCAAAGTTGAGAAAATGATAGTTGATGCGATCGCACTCTAAAACACATCAATTATTTGAGGGTTTTTGTTGTTGGGTGGGATTGCGATCGCCCCTGCAAACTTGAGAAGATGAGTGTTGAGGCGATCGCATTGACATTGTAATAAAAGGTAATAAAAGCTGCGGTAATATGCCATCAAAACAAGAATTGAACCGCAGTTGCGGCATAATGCATAGTTAGCCTTCCCAAGCAAGCACATATTTTCTGCACCACTTGGTCAGTACACATAGGTCTCGGCTTTTGCTAGCATCGGACTGATACAATCAAAGAGTCTATGTTGTGAAGTTGGAGGGTGTGATGCCAGTTCAAGTACAAATGCCCACGTATCATCATCTTTCTGAACGAGAGATTATTGAACACTTAGGGAGTGATGCAGAAGTTGGCTTATCGGCAGAAGAAGTCGCCAGTTACCACGGAAAATATGGTTGGAATGAACTGGAATTTAAGCCAGGGAAACCAGCTTGGCTGAGATTCCTATTGCAATTTAATCAGCCACTTCTCTACATCCTGCTGTTTGCAGGCGCGGTTAAAGCATTCTTGGGATCATGGACTAATGCATCTGTGATTTGGGGCGTTACTATTATCAATGCAGTCATTGGTTATGTGCAGGAATCTAAGGCCGAGGGGGCGATTGCTTCCCTGAGCAAAGCTGTCACGACCGAGGCGACTGTGTTACGAGAGGGGCAAACGCTACGCATTCCATCGCGGGATTTAGTGCCAGGGGATATGGTTTTGCTGACATCGGGGGACAAGGTTCCCGCAGATTTGAGGCTGCTGAAGGTTCGCGATTTACAAGTAGATGAATCTGCGCTAACGGGAGAGGCGGTTCCAGTTGAGAAATCGATTCAACCTTTACCACCCGATACTCCACTCGCAGAACGGATAAACATGGCATACGCTGGGAGTTTTGTTACCTTTGGTCAGGGGAAGGGAATTGTGGTGTCAACAGCAAATGCCACCGAAGTGGGTCAAATTTCCCAATCGATGGAACGTCAAGTTAGTCTCGCTACACCGCTGACTCGTAAGTTTGCGAAATTTAGCCGCACTCTGCTTTACGCGATCATGACCCTAGCAACTTTGACCTTTACGATCGGGTTGGGACAGGGCGAATCCTGGATTTACATGTTTGAAGCCGCTGTTGCCCTTGTGGTGAGTGCAATTCCAGAAGGGCTTCCGGCAGTGGTGACGGTTACATTGGCGATCGGGGTCAACCGCATGGCTAGCCGCCATGTCATCATTCGTAAACTTCCCGCAGTGGAGACCTTGGGGAGTGCGACTGTCATTTGTTCGGACAAAACTGGAACGCTGACTGAAAATCAAATGACGGTGCAGTCCATTTGTGCGGGGGAGCAACATTACTCGGTGAGCGGGAGTGGATATAGTCCTAAAGGAGAAATTAGTCTGACAACCGATGGCAAACCTGGCAATCCATTGGAGGATAGATTGCCGACTGCCCTAGAGGATTGTCTGGTGTGTGGGTTGCTTTGTAATGACTCTCAGTTAAAACAAGCAGGAGAAGATTGGTCAGTGGTTGGCGATCCCACGGAAGGAGCACTGATTACGTCGGCAGCCAAAGCTGGTCTGAGTGAATCTGGGCTAACCGCCGCAAAACCACGGTTGGATGTGATTCCCTTTGAATCTCAGTATCAATATATGGCAACCCTACATGATGGGGTGTCGCGCACGATCTACGTCAAGGGATCGGTTGAGTCATTGATGCGGCGTTGCTCCCAGGTGATGGATCGGCATGGTCAGATGATTGCCCTTGACTCCGCACAGATTGAGCAAACCGTCCAAACGATGGCAGAAGAGGGGTTACGGGTACTCGCCTTTGCGAAAAAAACAGTGGATCGCCATCAGCATTCTATCGACCATGAGGATATCGAAACGGACTTGGTTTTTCTGGGATTGCAGGGCATGATCGACCCTCCCCGTCCAGAGGCGATCGCCGCCATTCAGGCCTGTCAGACTGCTGGGATTCGGGTGAAGATGATCACAGGCGATCATATTGTTACGGCGCGGGCGATCGCCCAACGCATGGGCATTCAAACAGCAGGAAGCGTCATCGCTTTTGAAGGAAAACAATTGGCGCAAATGGACAATCTCCAGATTGCTCAAGCGGTTGAAGATGGATCGGTCTTTGCGAGGGTTGCTCCTGCCCAAAAGCTGCAACTGGTCGAAGCACTCCAGTCTAAGGGGGAAGTTGTCGCGATGACAGGGGATGGCGTGAATGATGCTCCTGCCCTCAAGCAAGCCGATATCGGAATTGCGATGGGAAAAGGGGGAACGGAAGTCGCCCGCGAAGCGGCGGATATGCTCCTGACTGATGATAACTTTGCCTCGATTGAAGCAGCGGTTGAAGAAGGGCGCACCGTTTATCAAAACTTACGCAAAGCGATCGCGTTCCTCTTGCCCGTCAATGGCGGCGAATCCATGACCATTCTGATCAGTGTTTTGTTAGCAAGAGATCTACCCATCCTCTCGCTACAAGTGCTCTGGCTCAACATGATTAACTCCATCACGATGACCGTTCCTCTAGCTTTTGAACCGAAATCTGATGGGATTATGCAGTCACCACCGCGCAATCCTAATGAACCTTTGATCACAAAAAAACTACTATGCCGAATTTTGGCTGTTTCATTATTTAACTGGATTCTAATTTTTGGCATCTTTGAGTGGGCTAAATCCGCCACAGGAGATGTTACGGTCGCCCGCACAATGGCGATTCAGTCGCTTGTTGCCGCCCGCATCATCTACCTGATGAGTATTAGTCAATTGGGTATGGAATTGGTCAACTACATACGTCGCCAGTCAACGTCCATCACAAATGCGCCATTCTTAATTGGTGGTATTACCGTTGCTGCTGTCTTACAAATTGTGTTTAGCCAATGGGGTGTGATGAATACGCTCTTTGAAACAGCACCGCTGACCTGGAATCAGTGGCTCATCTGTTTGCTGCCAATGCTGCCAATGATCCCGATGGCAATCTTTGTCAACCGAATTGATCCATCATAAGCAAAAGTCTTGGCTACTTGTTAATTGGTGTTACAAGAAGGCTAACAACGCCCATGCACAGCGACCGATGAGAGCTAATCGATATAATACAGAGGCTGTATGAGGCGGGTGATGGGGAACGTTATGCCGAAACGCGAAGTCCGTTAAAATTGTCTGTCTCAGTTCGAGATTAGGCAAGTAAAAATGGTTAGTTGAGTTCGGAGGGGTTATTGGTGATCGCGCTCTAAAATACATCAAATCATTTGAGAATGTTTGTTATTGAGTGAAATAGCGATCGGCTAATCGCAAACTTGAAAAGATATTTTTTACGCGATCGCCTTCTAAAACACATCAGATTATTTGAGAGTATTTGTTGTTGAGTGAAATAGCGATCGCCCCTTACAAACTTGAAAAGATGATTGTTGAGGCGATCGCCTTCTAAAACACATCAAATTATTTGAGGGTTTTTGTTGTTGGATGAGATTGCGATCGGCTAATCACAAACTTGAGAAGATGATTGTTGAGGCGATCGCACTCTAAAACACATCAAATTATTTGAGGTTTTTTGTTGTTGGATGAGATTGCGATCGCATATAGCAAACTTGAGAAGATGATTGTTTGTGCGATCGCATTGACTCTGTATGAAAATCTGCGGTAATATGCCATCAAAATAAGAACTGAACCGCAGTTTCGGCATAACACATAGTTATGCCGAAACCGAGAAGTCCGTTTAAGTTGCTTGTTCCTAGCCGAGATTAGGCAGGCAAAGATTGTTGGCTTCGGTGAGCGGCGATCGCTGTCGCAGACGGCAAGCCGTTCGCGCCACACAAGAAATAGCTAAGCGATCGGGTATAGTAAATCGTTGGAGTGGACATAATTTGTGATGAGTTAGTGGCGATCGCTGCTCAATTCAGCCGTTATACATAAGCAATTGCAATAGAATTTTAATGACGAGTACCCAACAACGCGCCGCTCTACAAAGCCAAATCTGGAAAATTGCCAATGATGTTCGCGGCTCAGTCGATGGCTGGGATTTCAAGCAATACGTTCTCGGCACGCTGTTTTACCGTTTTATCAGTGAAAACTTTGCCAGCTACATTGAGGCGGACGATGACAGCATCCACTACGCCAAGCTGCCCGATAGTGTTATTACCGACGACATCAAAGACGATGCCATCAAAACCAAAGGCTACTTTATTTACCCCAGCCAGTTGTTTGCCACGATCGCTGCCAGTGCCAACACTAACGAAAGCCTGAATACTGACCTAGCGGCAATTTTTGCGGCGATCGAGAGCTGCGCCAATGGCTACCCTTCCGAACTGGACATCAAGGGGTTGTTTGCCGATTTTGACACCACCAGCAACCGCCTCGGCAACACGGTTAAAGATAAAAACCTGCGCTTGGCTGCGGTACTAAAAGGCGTGGCAGGGCTAGATTTTGGTGACTTTGATGCCAGCCATATCGACCTGTTTGGCGATGCCTATGAGTTTTTGATTTCCAACTATGCCGCCAATGCGGGTAAATCGGGGGGCGAGTTTTTTACGCCGCAGCATGTCTCTCGGTTGATTGCCCAGCTTGCTATGCACCAGCAAACCAGCGTCAATAAAATTTATGATCCCGCCTGTGGTTCTGGTTCGCTGCTCTTGCAAGCCAAAAAGCACTTTGACGCTCACCTCATTGAAGACGGGTTTTACGGGCAGGAGATTAACCACACGACCTATAACTTGGCGCGGATGAATATGTTTTTGCATAACATCAACTACGACAAGTTCAATATGCAGTTGGGCAATACGCTGACTGACCCGCATTTTGCTGATAAAAAGCCCTTTGATGCGATCGTCTCTAACCCGCCCTATTCGGTGAACTGGATTGGTAGTGATGACCCGACGCTGATTAATGACGATCGTTTTGCGCCTGCTGGTGTTCTTGCGCCCAAATCTAAGGCTGATTTTGCGTTTGTGTTGCATTGCTTGAGCTATTTATCGAGCAAGGGGCGGGCGGCGATCGTGTGTTTTCCTGGTATTTTTTACCGTGGCGGTGCGGAAGCCAAAATCAGAAAGTATCTGGTGGATAACAACTATGTGGAAACGGTGATTTCACTCGCGCCTAATCTGTTTTTTGGGACTACGATCGCGGTGACGATTTTGGTGCTATCTAAACATAAGACCGATACCGCCACTCAGTTTATTGATGCCAGTAGCCTGTTTAAAAAGGAAACCAATACCAACATCCTGACCGATGATCACATTGCCGAAATCATGCGGGTGTTTGATAGTAAGGAAAACGTTGACTACTTCGCCCGATCGGTGCCTTTTGAAGAGATTGCGGCTAAGGATTACAATCTGTCGGTTAGTAGCTATGTGGAAGCCAAGGATACTCGCGAAGTGGTGGATATCACGGAGCTTAATGCTGAGTTAAAAACCACTGTTGCGAAGATCGATCGATTGCGTGCTGAGATTGATGCGATCGTGGCGGAGATTGAGGGCTGAATTTTAAGCCGATCGTGGCGACTTTGGACTTTGGAGACATTTCGACAATGAAAAATACACCTTAAATTAAGATCATGCAAAAAGACATAATCAATTCCCTAACTGAAAACTTTGAAGCCCATGCCCAACAAACCGATAACGGCATTGAATATTGGCTTGCCCGCGACCTTCAATACCTTTTAGGCTATACAAAATGGGATAACTTTGAGGGCGTTATTAAACGGGCTATAGGAATCATAAAACACAAACATATAAACGGAATAATTGAACAAACAATTGCACGAGTAAAAATTGGCTCAGGGGCTTCAAGAGAAATTATTGATTACAAACTTGATAAAGACGCAACACAATTGCTTCAAGAACTTTGTAGTAGCTACAAGCTCAACAATTATTTTTTTATCAGAAATGAATCTGTTGTTTTACAGCTAATTAGAAAATACTGTAAATTAAAACAAATAGCATTTGAATATCAGTTTAGGATTGACAAATATATATTTGACTGTATGTTGGGCAACAAAATATTAATTGAGTTTGATGAGCCACATCATATAAATTCTAGACAAAAGAAAATAGATTTAGAGAAAGAAAAAATAGCAAAACAAAACGATTTCTTGGTCTTTCGTGTAAATTTAGACATGGATATTATTGATGTAATTATATTTATTGAAGAAGGTTTAAACTAATTAAATCCTATTCAAAACCTTAAAACGAGAGATGAAAATGTTTTCTGAAAAATTTGAGCTATGTTGTCAAAAAGGTGATGATCAAACTGAATTTTGGTTTGCTCGAAATCTTCAGTCTATTCTTGATTATGAAGAGTGGAATGATTTCAGAGAGGTAGTTTTTAAAGCTCAGATAGCCTGTGAAAATTCTGGATTTGATATTGTTCAGCATTTTGTAGATATTCATAGAATCATCGAAGATAAAAAACATAAAGTCGATGATTTTATATTAAGTCGATATGCCTGTTATCTAATTATTCAAAATAGTGATTCAAAAAAACAGGAGGTAGCTTTTGCTCAAAACTACTTTGCCATGAAAACATCCCTAGCTAGTTTGTTTGATCGCAATTTCGCCTCAATTCGCAGCAAAGGCGACACTGCTCTATTTGGCAAATCTACCCAAGCCATGAAAGCCCACTGGAAAGTACCCGATAGCAGACCCCTTGCGGACTTTGCACCAACCATTATTTTAAAGGCTAAAGATTTTGCTGCCGAAATTACGATATTTAACGCACAGCAAAATCAAATGAAGACAGAGCCAGAAATTTCTAGCGAACATATCACGAATAACCAAGCAGTTCGCAAGACGTTACTAGAACGAGGCATTCGTCCCGAATCTTTGCCCCCTGCTGAAGATGCCAAAAAAGTCGAACGCCGACTTGCCTCAGACGAGAAAAAATATCTTAAAAATCCTGATATTCTAGAAAATTGAAAATTGATCGGCTCTTCTGGGTTTAAGGGGATAAGTAAAACTAATGGGAAAGGCAAGCTAATAATCTAGAACGAAAGTTTATAAAATTCAAAAAACCATAGGCTTGCCGTTTAATTAATTTAATACGATTATTAAGTCCCTCCATGACAC
>JBDNJN010000165.1:0-7396 GCA_041687725.1 Pseudanabaena sp. | reverse complement strand
TGTCTGTAGGACTGAATATACCGTCAAAGCGAAAGGCTTTTTCTTTCACTTCGACGGAACTAAATTCATAGCTCTCCGCTTCCGCAATTGGGCGTTCAATTAGCTCAAATAGCAGCGAATGGAATGACTGGAATAATTGGTAAAACAGGGTATCAGTTTTCATTGAAATTTAGCCTATCAGAATATTTGTCTCTTGCCAATTGTTTTTAAAAGATAAAAATAGTTAGAGGCTTGAGCATTAGTTCAAGCCTCTGATGCTAGGCGGCGACTAGTTCGCAAACTATGGTTTTACTCTGGCTGGTTAGGGAAGCCATGTATTCTCCCACGATCACTTTGGCTGAGTCTTTTGCTACCAGTCCCAACAGGTATGGCTTTTTCCTGCTTTTATGCATTACTTCGATTTGATATCTGCCATCTTCAACCCGTTGGGAAACAACGATGGGGATACATGCGTGTTCTCCATCTCCTGTCCATTTTGTTGATGCTAGTTCTCCATACTGCGCTCCCACAACTTGTAACCGCATGAGCTGGTTTTCATGCAGCCGATCGCAGATTTCGGGTAGGAACATGTTGAAGACGACACTGGCGGTTCCGTGATCGCCGTTGTGACTGGCTTGCCACATCGCGGCACTACAGTTTTGGGCGGTTTGTTCGCTTTTCTCGCGTAGTTTCTCGCCTAGGCTTTTCGCCCATTGCACGGCGGATCGTAAGATTTTCTTGCGTGATTCCCGATCGCTTGATAGCTTCATCGCTTCGCGAATCTTGCTGGTGTATTCATCGCGGCGGGCGATCGCTCTTTGATAGAGGCGATCGCTTTGCTTGACAAATAGTTCGCGAAATTCTAACAGCGTTCGCTCGTGCAGATCTACAGGTTGCCAAATCGCATTTACGTTCTGAATCAGATACGAGATCGGGTCATTGTATTCGCCACTTGCTTCCATTGTTCTAGCAGGCCTTTTACATCGCTGTTTAGCATCGTAGTAGCTGCCATAGACTCCTTGTTGCTTCCGATCAATTAGCCAATCTAGTTTGGGTAAACTTTTGCCCACTTCATCAAGAAACTTCTGGTCATGGCTCAGATCTGACTTGAGCCGATCTACTGCTACTTGGACTTCTTGCGCTAATCCTGAGATGTGTTCATGATGACCCGTTGCCCATGCTGTTGCTAGGTAATAGGTAATCAACCCAATTTGATTCTCGGTCGATCTCAGGGCGACTTCGGCTATTGTGCCTTGGACGGTTACTTTGTCAGGTTTATAGGTGGTTGGCTTGCTGTGGTGCTGGCGAATTTCTTTGGCAATTTCAGGCAGTTTCTTGACTGATTTCACGCAGAAGGTATCGCCGTCAAAGTCCATGCCGCAATAGTCACGCGCTATGTCTGGGTTGACATACATTGTTCCTTGTTGCTTTAACCCTTTGATATGTTTGTTTGTCCAAATCTGCAAGTCGTTACGATCTCGGATCGGATAGCGAAATCCTACATATTCTCCTTCGGCAATTTCGGGAATGCACATTTCTAATTCTGCTAGTTCTGGGCAGGGTTGCGCCATGAAGCTAGAGAAGTTGATACCGCCACTGGTGGCTAGCGTCAGCCACCGTCGCCTTACCAAATCTTCAATCTTTCTCACCACATAGGGATGCTCTAGCAGTTGTCCATATAGGTCGTGTTTGAGGATTTCCGAGAGGATTTTGCCGTCGGCTTCTTCTTCTCGTTCTTCTTCAGGTTCATCTGCTTTTACCCATTGCTCGGTTTGCACCAATTGGCATAGCTGTTTGATGTCTGCTTGGGCGGCTACTAATATCTCGGCTTTTCGCTTGGTAATTGGTAACACATCTTCGGCGATCGCTTGCTGGCTGAACCACTGCCAGACTGTGTATGAGGTCTTGACGCTGCGCTTCTGGGCGAAGTTGACAATTCCTAGCTGGAGATTTTCGACTTGATGTATACCCAATTCTGGTTTATGTCCTTTGAAGCAGGATAAGGGCAGAATCAAATCTACTCCGTCGGGCAGGTTGATGGCTAATTGCAATGTCCCTTTGGCTACCCATGCGTTCGTGATTCCTGCTCGAAATTGGAATGGGGTATTTGCGGGAATCAGAAAGTCATCGCTTTGTCTGAGTCGATTTAGGAACTCATGACCGATTTTGCCATGACAGTCATCGGTCATGAATTCTTGGTCTTTAACGATCTGAATGGTTACTCGTTCTACTGCATAGATTTTCAGGCATTCGGTCATCAGGATTGAGCCATAGTTTACTTGTCCCATTGCACTTGGGAAATAGGTGGCAAAGGGATTGATTTCTTCGCTAAAGAAAAAGTCTCCATGTTTTCTGGCTCCTGATGCTCCTGATAGTTGATACTTGCCAATACCTTTGTTTAAAGCGGCGATCGTTTGGCGTTTTAGTGGGACGATGCTTTGCGCGGCAGTGCTCCTCTTACTTGATAATTTACTTGTTTTGGCTATGCTTTCGGCTTTGGCGATCTTTTGGAGAAAGGTAGAAATGTTGCCAATATACAGCTTGATGTCAGGATGCAGTGCTTCTAAAAGGGTGTTACGAAATTGGATTCCGTTATCCACAATTTCACCTGTGGCAAGGTTGGTCTTAGCTATCTCTAGCATCGCTTTATACTCAAAGTAATGTAGCGCCTAGATCGCTGGATCTAGGCGCTTTTGGGTTGTTGATTCAGAATTGATTACGCAACGTTTTTGTTCAGGTCTGGGCGATAGATCACTGTGCCTTTCTTCAGCAATGCGTCAATCGTTGTTGGTTTAGGTGGCAGAAAGTTGATCTTTCCGTCTTTGGTTGCCAAAATCTTGCAACCATAATGCTTTTGCAAGCGATCGGCTACTTTATCGATCTGCATGTTGATGTTTGCGATCGCCCATCCCTTGCGAGCTTGGTACAGCCACATTTTCATTTTATCTGGTGTGACTGCAAGTGTTGGTTTAGCTGCTTCAACAGTAGCTGCTACTGCCTTTTCAAGCTGTTTTACTGGGATTTGAGCATTGATATGCAGAACCAACTCTCTCGTGGTTTCTACCAGTTCTTGCTTGCCCAGTTTGGCAATCATTTTATTTGCCAAATCTACAGGGGTATCAAATCTAATTTGACTTGCCATGATTTTAGGTTCCTTTTTTTCGTTAAAGTTGTCAATCGCTCACGGACTTTACGCGCTAGCGTTCTTCTTTCTTCTCAATTGGTAAATACAGATGTCATGCTTTGATGGACATCTGTATTTACTGTTTTGCTTTGGCTGGCTATACATTTAGAGCAGTTATTAACTCCTGTTTTTTAAGCTTTTTCCAATTGGTAATCTTGCGTTCTCTCGCTAAAGGTCTGAGTTCTGGGACAGTCATTTTTCTGTAGTCAATTGGCTTTATATCTACTTCTACAATGATTTCAGGCTTTTCTTCCTTGAGTTTTGGTGCTGATTTTGCGGAGAGTGGAGCGAAAGTTGTCACTGGTAAGGCTGGGTTTATGGCAGTAAGATTCTTTTTTGTAACTTCATGGATGGGAGTCTGAGAAACTAAAACGGATTGAGTAGTTTCAGGGTTTAGAAACGACAATAGCGCATAAATAAGTACGATTAGCAATCCTAGTAAGGCGATGAGAGTGATTGTAACGATCGCCTCGATCGCGATCTCGAAAATTGATGGAGTTTTCATGGGTTTCCTAATAGTTGCTAATTTTCTTCAATGATGGTTGTGAAATAGGTCTAGCGATTTTTGCTAATTCAATCGAATTTAAGCGAGATTGCGAAACTGATTTTTAATTCAAATCTCTTGGGACGTTTTTTTTAGAGAAGATGTGGGGATAGCCCTCATGCAAAGATTCCAAATGTGTCTCAGCCATTTGGCGGCAATGTTTCTGATCTGTGGTGTATACGTTCATTGCTGCTTGAGCAAAGTATTCGGCATAGGTAAGCATTTCCACTACTCCTGTCCCGATATTTGAGATCTGGTCTGGACGCTTGGCGAGATATTCTCCCAATTCTTGAACGCTTTCTCTCACTGCTTCCATGAGCGGATCTTGGCATTGGATTGTCCGCTTCGTTCCATCCCGAAATGTCAACAGTTTCATGTCAGCAGTCAAATCAGACACTTGGGCATTCATTGTCTTTGCCAAAGCCATTAACTGCTTTGAGGTCTTCAAACATCTTGCTTTTGTCCTAAACACCTGTGCTTGCGTCTTTCCTGTCATTTCGCTTATTGCTACTTTCATCGTGATTATTTCCATTTAGGTCAATTGGTCACGGACTTTAAGCGTAAGCGCTCTTTTTGATGTTGAAGAATAAATTGATGTTGAAGAATAAATCTAGATATCAATTTTAGTCTTGCCTTACAGCGATCGCAAAATCTGCTTAGATCGCCTGATTATCGCTGTTGCTGATTTCCTTTTTGGCTCTCAGCTATGACTTTAAGGGCAAGATCGACATTCTGGGTATCTTTCACCGTCACCTGACTCTGGGTAATTTCTAAACCTTTTTGCACCAGCAATGGGACATATTTTATAATTCCTTCCTTTACGGTTTTTGCATCCACTGTCAACATATCTGTGGACTGCTCCCATGTCGCTCTATATTTACCTTCACTACCTTTGCGCTCAAATACTAAGTTCCCGTTCTGGTTTTTGACATAATCGCTGTTGATTGCCAATATCTCTCGCCATTGCGATGCTACATGCTGACTTAGTGACTGATGATCTTTGGACATCGCTTGGGTTGCTTTTTCGGATATATTTTCACCTGCAATGATTTCTTGAATTCGCTCTACATAATGCTCGCTTTTACCCAAATATTGGGCTGTTTGTCTCCATTCTTCTAGCTTTTGGATATCGGCAACTATGGAGTTCGTTGCACTCTCGCGTATAGGAAATGGCATAATCTTGCCATCGACATAATCTCCTAATGGCTGAAAGTGCATTCCCCATGTGTTGTTATGTCCTTTAAATGTCAGTAATTCCTTTGTGCCGTGCTTTTCCATGCTCGTCCATTGTTTCTGATATGCAGCCTCGGTCAGCATTTCCTGTGAGATTTTGTACTGCTTGCCGACTTGAATTGCAACTTGCTTTTGTCCTGCATAGGCGATCGCGATGTCCCCTTCCTTGAAGTTATAGGCAGCATAGGGTTCATATCGTCGGGTCGTATGGCATCGCCCATATCCTCGCATTGCTTCAATACAACTATCCACAGGCAATGGATTTACTTCTCCATGCATTTTCAAGGGGTAAACCATCTGAACTGGTTTTCCTGTTATTTTTACTGGTTGTTCTCTCTGATTAATAGCTGCAAGTTGTTGAGTCTCTATGGGCGACTTTGGCTGCGAGATGGTTGGCATAGTTGATGAGGTAAGCGCTTCGCGATCTCTTTCTGGATCGTATTTAACTCCCATTGCCGCTAAGTTCTTCCACGACATCTCGATTAAACTTGCCTTGATCGCTTGACCTTCATAGAGATAGGTAATACCGTTAATTCTGCCTCCTGCTTGGACTTGGGCTTTTATTCCCACTTTCTCGGTGGCGAGCTTTTCCACAAATTCAGTCATTGTCGGTTGGCTCTCGGCTGCTTTAGCGATCGCTTGCTTTAGTGCAGGAATAATTGCATCAAGATTAACCGCTTCTTGCACTCGCTCGGCGGACAGTCCATGCCACAATTCGGGTAGTTTCATTGAGTCAGGGGCGATCGCCATGTCAGCGTCTTTCTTACTGGCTGAAAAGTTAATATTCGCAATAAACTGCGTGCCAATCGGCATATAGGCTGCATCGTTGTGGACGACTCCCATATTTTTCCAGCGATCGCCTTCTTGTACCTGTAGCACTCGTTTATCATAAATCGGACTGTCAGGATTAGCTTCAATGGTCATCCTGCAATTTATCGGTTCGTCTGGCTGCCATTGGCGATCTTTTAGCTCGTTGGTTTCATACTGCAAGCCAATTACTTTGATTTTTCCTACCTGTAGTTCTTGGAGTCGATTGGCTACAACTTCCGTAAACATCTTGCCTGCGATCGCCCGATTGTTGTTATACCACAGGGCGGACGCTCGGCTTTCTCGCTCTGATTTTGGTATCGCATCTCGTTGCACTTCTAAGTACTTTTCTGCTGCCGCAAACTTTTCATCAATATCGTTTCTGGCAATCCCTAGTTTGAACTCTAGTTTCAGCTTGGAGAACATCCTGCCATTTTCTAGGGTTTTGCCATAGGCTTCTATGGAAGCTGGTGAAATCAATCCTATATCGACTTTGTTATCTTTATCGATAATAGCCACTGCTTTGTATGGGTAGAGCTTTTCTGTCTTCCAGTCTTTGTTCTTGGCAATCTGAATATCGACACTTTCTCCTTTTCTTGCCATTTCCCAGATTGGGGATTCGCCATCGGGATCGGTGCTGATGACGCTGACAATCTCAATTTTGTTACCTTTAGCTGATGTGGCAGTTAGGGCAATTCCTTCTTCATGTTCCAATCTGGTACGACTTGCCGCTGCTTCAGAAATTAGAGCGTTGTAATTCTTGGCAATACCCTTTGCCCATTCTGTATGGGCGGGTGTATGGCTGTCTTTGGGAAAGATATGGTCGAAGCGGTTGTAATTGCGATCGCCTATCAGACTATGTTCTTGATAAATCTGGTTGGCTTGCTCTACCATCCAACCAACGGGGTCTTGAGTATTGGTTTTGATGCCTTCAGTGCCAATGTAGGCATAGGTACTGTCTTTCCCTTTAATCCATTCTACATCTTTGTATTTGGCGACTTTTTGACAGAATTTATATTCGTTTTCATCGACTTTTCTGGCACTTTTAGGGGTGTCTACGGCTCGTTGCAAGTTCACGGCTGCTAGACTTTCAAGGTTCCAAATCAATCTTTCAGTTTTAGCTAAGCCGACTTCTACGGCGCTGGCTCGTTCGGGTTCGGGCAGTTTCGGTATTTGGGTAGCAATCTGGCTAATTTCAGTTATTTGCTCTCGCCATTGATCGTCGAGGATGCGGAAGGGTTTTTTGATATCTCGATCTTCTGCAATCACCTTTTGAAAATGTTTGCCAATGTCCTGCAAGTAGTCTGACTTTTCAGATGCGGGAATGTACTGAGTCTCCCACCGTAATGCTTCTAGCCTCATGCCAAGATTGGCTAATCTTCCTGTAGGATTATCGGCAGCATTTACCGCCGCACTGGCAAGGTTCGCAAATCCATGTTCGACATCGCGGGGGATTTTCTTTTCCTTTTCTACCTGAATTGGTTTGTTATCTGGTAGATTCTTGTCGATGATCTCTGCAATCAGGGTTGGGTACTGCTCAATCTCTCTTTTACTTTGGGCTTGCTGTTCGGGAGTCAGTTGGCTGGGAATTATCCCGACGCGATCGCCGTCAAAGTCGATGACCAGTCGTTTCGCATCGTTGGGATTTA
>JBDNJN010000164.1:0-16610 GCA_041687725.1 Pseudanabaena sp. | reverse complement strand
CTGCAAATATTCTCTCAAAAGTAGCGGTAACACTAGGCTTAGACCTAAGTGGAATCAGTAGAGGCGCTTTGACTACGCCTCTGAAGTCCAAACTATGGGCTAGTCAGGAATCTCAGTCGCTTCAGCGCTGAGAGTGTCAAATACCTAACATCTTTACATTCTAAATTTACGATTCTTGAGGTAGAACTTCACAACTATTGATGTAAGGAATACGTGGAATTGAAGCAATCAGAGACTTAGTATATTCATGTTGGGGATTAGTCAACACTTCTGCGGTACTGCCCTGTTCGACAATCTTACCGTTACGCATCACGGCTATGCGATCGCAGAAAAATTGAGCAACGGCGAGATCGTGGGTAATAAAAATATAGGTTAGCTTAAATTCTTGTTTAAGGTCAGCCATCAATTGCAAAACTTGACTCTGAATCGAAGCATCAAGCATACTCACAGGCTCATCACAGATGACTAACTTGGGGTTTGTAATCAGGGCGCGAGCGATCGCAACTCTCTGCAATTGACCGCCTGACAAATCCGAAGGATAGCGATCGGCTAGTTGCGAATTTAGCCCGACTTTTTCGAGGATAGCATATACTTTTTCGCGGGCTGAATCAAGATTGGGGACGAGTTTATGAATCAGTAAAGGATCAGCGACGCTGCGAAATACGGTCATTTGGGGACTGAAGCAAGCACGTGGATCTTGAAAAATCATCTGCATCTGCGATCGCATTTGACGCATTTGTTCGCCTTTGAGCTTGGTTAGCTCTACGCCATTAAATCGCACCAAACCGCGATCGGGTTTAATCAATTGCAGAATTGCTCGCCCAGTTGTGGTTTTACCAGAGCCACTTTCGCCAATAATGCCAAAGGTTTCGCCTGAAAAAATCTCTAAATCAATACTATCAACTGCCTTAACTAAACCAAAGTTAGGATTAGCAAATCGCGTCAGCAGATTTCCGCCAGTGACATAGTGCTTTTTGAGATGATTGATGTAGAGAATCACTCTTGGTACTGATTTTTGAGGGATTTCAATTTTTTCAACAATTTTAAATATATTCTTAAATTCATCATCAGGATTCTCTTCTAGGATTGCTTCTAGAACATCTGCTGGAGATTTCTGATTTTCAGATTTATTTGTAGTCTCATTCTCAACTTCAGCAACATCTTGAAAATCCTGATTAGAAAGCAAAACTTCAGGATGGAAATGAAGGACAGAAGCGAGTAAGCTCTGTGTATAGGGATGCTGCGGGGAACGGAAAATCTCTTCAACGTATCCAGTTTCAACGATCGCACCGTTATACATCACCGCAATGCGATCGCAATATTCCGCAACCATGCCGAGATCGTGGGTGACTAGCAACAAGCCCATCGAACGGCTTTTGCGAAGTTCAGTTAGTTCTTTGAGGATTTCGGTGGCAACGGTGACATCCAGACTGGTAGTTGGCTCATCGGCAATCAATAGGACAGGATTAAGCAAAAGCGAAAGGGCGATCGCTACCCTCTGGCGCATCCCACCACTAAATTCATGGGGATATTGCTTTGCCCTTGATGGATCGATACGAACGGCTCTAAGTGCCTCATGGATACGGCTTCTTGCTGATCGAGTTGAGATTTTAGGATAATGAGATGCTAATACTTCAAAGCCATGATTTTCGATGCTCATCAGTGGATCGAGCCTCGTCATCGGGTCTTGAAATATCAAGCCCACTTTTTCGCCGCGCCATGTACCATCTTTTTTCTCGGCGATCGCTTCACCATCGACACAGATCGTCCCCTCTGTACTGGCATATTGGGGTAATAGATTAATCAGCGATCGCCCAATCGTCGATTTACCACAGCCACTTTCGCCGATTAACCCTAGCGCTTCACCTGCTTGCAAATGGAAAGTAACGCGATCGACCGCAGGCTCTGCATCGCCATAACGAACAGTTAAGTTTTCGACTTCAAGCAGCATGGTTTTTAAGGACTGAGTATCTTAGGTATCTGAAGCTAAAATATCATGAGTCGAGTTGTATTAACGAATATTATTATATGACAGGTACAAATCTGGACTGCTACCATGTACGCTCATGAAATGACAAGGAATATCCCAGTATTAAGATCATAGAAACAGGTTAACAGCGTAGGGGCTTAGCATTTGCGCCACCATCTTGCATAATCACAACCATCTTCATTCGCAAATGCTAAGCCCTCTTTATTGCAAATCTAATAAAGAGGGCTTAGCATTCCCAAATTAAGGGAATCTGAAAATTTATAAATTGTGGTGGGAATGCTAAGCCCCTACGGGATCTTGGGTTTTGGTTTTTATTATGCCTATCTACTTAAATATCCAAATAATGACGAATAGAAGTAAGGTCTAGATGTGCTTCTAGTAAATCTGCCATCTGGTTATAAAGCTTTTGTTGATGATCTTGCCAAGAAATTTTAGAAACTTGATGTTCAGGAATATTCGCCAATTGAGTTAGAGCTTTACGGACATTTGCCGACTCAAATAGACCATGTAAATAACTTCCCCATACCCGATCGCCTTTTATTCCCTCATCATGAAACTCGCGATCGCCTTCGATTTGAAGCAGAGGCTTAATTAGAGAAGAGTCATCAGCATCAATTAATTTCGTGACTCCCATATGGATTTCATAAGCCATCCATTTATCGATAGATTGCTCAGATTGCCAGATTGCTTGCACTTGACGCACCTGTTTTGTGGTCATAAATTCGGTACTAATTGGCAATAGCCCCAATCCTTCTACTTCACCTGATGTACCTGCAAGTCCTACGCGATCGCGCAGATATTTACCTAGCATCTGATAGCCGCCACAAATACCCACAATCGGCACACCGCGACTATGTGCGGTCAGAATCGCATCAGCTAAGCCCGTAGTTCGCAACCATTGCAAATCGCTAAGTGTATTTTTACTACCACCTAAGATAATTATCTTCGCATTGACCAAATCAGCGACAGTTTTTACCCAGACAGTCTCTATTCCTGAATCCAATTGCCAAGGCTGACTATCTTGCGAATTGGATAAATGTGGAAATCTAATCCATGCTATTTTTGCGCCAGACCCTTTCGACTCTGCTTCACTGCACAAACTATCTTCGCTCTCAGGTTGCAAATCTGACGCATAGGGCAGAACACCTAAATAAGGAAGGTCAGGCATATGATCGCGAAAATGTTTTTCTGCATCACTAAACAGCCGTAAATCACCACGAAATTTGTTGACAATAAAGCCTAGTCCCATCT
Source organism: Pseudanabaena sp. (assembly GCA_041687725.1). GTDB lineage: Bacteria > Cyanobacteriota > Cyanobacteriia > Pseudanabaenales > Pseudanabaenaceae > Pseudanabaena. Next base: position 13,369 of record JBDNJN010000164.1, on the reverse strand, counting down.
CTCTTACAGGTTGAGATAGAAGCTGATGCGTACCAATAATTTGGGCAAATACACCTCCTTTTTCAATATCACCAACTAAAATCCATCGCCCTTGCAAATGAATGATCGGACGCAAATTTACTAAGTCGCGATGCATGAGATTTAGCTCGACAGGACTACCCGCGCCCTCTAACACCAAAACATCACAGCGATCGCGCCAATATTCGAGGGTGTCACGCACGCTTTCCCAGAGCGTTTCGATATGTTGGTAGTAGTCAATTGCGGCAATATGTCGCTGTGCTTCTCCTAATAAAACTAATTGCGAAGTACCATTTCCTGATGGCTTTAATAGGATTGGATTCATTTCTACAATTGGACGCATCCCACAGGCGATCGCTTGGACTGCTTGCGCTCGTCCTATTTCGCCACCCTCTAGGGTCACATAGGAATTATTCGACATATTTTGGGCTTTAAATGGAGCAACTTTCACGCCATTTCGCCGCAACCATGCCCCTAATGCCGTAGCCATCCAGCTTTTGCCAGCATTAGATGAAGTTCCTAAAACAGATATGGCTTTCATAAATATCGATGATAAGTTAATAGAGGCAACGCCTCTACTAACTTATCATCGAATTCTAGTGCTAGAGCTATTTTCAAACTTTCTGATTCTAATCTTGGCAGCCAGTCTCGATCGCTTGATTGGCGATCCCGTTAATTGGCTTCATCCTGTGCAGGTAATGGGCTGGAGTATTTCGCAGTTTACAAATTTGGTACTAATCAAAGATCCTGTTACTAGCACTCGTATGCCACGATTTTCACCACTAACCATGAAAATATTAGGTATAATTTTGGGAGTCAGCATGATTTTAGGTAGTGGAATCATCTGCTGGGCGATCGCGATCGCCGCTTCAAAAGTCCACCCTCTAATGGCGATCGCAGTTTCTAGCATTTTACTCGCCGCCTGCTTTGCGGGGCGCAGTCTCCGCGATGCTGCTGAGTCAGTCTTAGCAGTCTTACAAACAGGAAATATCGAAAATGCCAGAAAAGAATTAAGTCGTTATGTGGGGCGCGACACAGAGGATCTGACCGAAGTTGAAATTTTACGCGCTGTTTTGGAAACTGTCACCGAAAATGCGATCGATGCGGTTACTTCCCCATTGTTTTATGCCTTGATTGGTTCAGCATTATTTGATTATGGTGGTGTTGCCTTGGCGATCGCCTACAAAGCTGCTAGCACTCTCGACTCGATGGTGGGATATCGCGAATCACCATATACCGATCTGGGTTGGTTTAGCGCTAAAACGGATGATGTACTTACTTGGTTGCCCTGTCGCCTCACCGTAGTTACTTTAGCTTTACTGTCAGGCAAGCCATTTTATGTTTGGCAAATCTGTCAGCGCGATGCAAAGCAAGATCCCAGCCCCAATTCGGGATGGAGTGAATCTGTATACGCAGCAATCTTACAAGTGCAGCTAGGCGGCGAAAATCGCTATCGTGGCATTGTCAAATATAAGCCTCTACTGGGAGATGATATCGAGGCGATCGCTGCACCTAAAATTTCAGAGGCGATCGCCCTAACAAGAATTTGTTTTTTGCTTTGGCTCAGCCTTGCTGGATGTATTGCGATCGCGCTTAAAGCAGCTATAGCGGTTTTCAGTTGAGTGTGGGACAAAAGTGTAGGGGCAATTCATGAATTGCCCCTACATTTTCTGTTTTTTCTGTACGGTGGTCGTTTGAAAACCTCTATAGTTACTAATTTTGCGAAAAATCCAGCACCCAAAAAGCTGCGCTTGCGCCACAGCTTTTTGGGTTTTTGTCTAGCTACTCAGGCGATCGCCATAGGTAATCAGAAAAGTCGCTACAGTGACAATCACAATGAGCGGATAGAGAATCCACGAAGCGATATTCAAATAATAAAAGGCTTTTTTATGTCCATCTTTTTCCAATTTTGCGCCGATCGCCGTTGTCAGCACTGGGATCAAACACAAGCAGAAGTAAACATAAAATATATATTCCATTGCCACGGTATAGCCCACTTCAGGTAATTGATTATTAAAAGATAACAACAACACAACTCCTGCAAGTAGTGATGACGTAGGAGCCATAGTGCGCGGCACAAACATATTGTAGGGAAAGAACAAACAGCAATAGGTCAAGAGAGTTAGCAACATCAAAGGTAAGCCGTTTTTCGAGAGAAAGACTAAGGCTTTGCGTTGGAAGGTCATGCGAATGCTCAACCCCGGATATTCAATCTGAACATTGGATTGCACTAACTCAGGATCGCCTTGAGTGGAACTACTGCGAGATGAATCTTGGAAATAGGTAATATCTTTGAAAGTCCAAAGCTGTAGCCCCGCAAATGGTTTGCGCTCAGTTTCTTTGGCTCTAGGTAGTTTCAACCCCACCGTATCGATCGCATAAATCAAACGCTCTGTTGATAAATTAGGATTATCAAATCGCAAATTTAGTTTTTGCGAATCGAAAGGATAATCGCGAAAATCAAAGGCATTCCGAAATTCACCACGCACGCGATAGAGTCGATAGTTTAAGCCATTGACGACTTGTGATTTGATTGGTGCTTTCCCATCAAATACAGGTGCAGTTGGATTGACGCTGTTAGTAACTGCATCGGGAAATTGGATTTCTGTCGGTTCATTATTACCGTTATAGCGAAACCAGACATAAAAATCAGCAGTAAAGGTGGACTTGTCAATGCGATTTAGCTTATTGATATCCATCCCTGTATAAACCACGCGCTGCCGCCAAAAATATTGATCACCCGATTGAACAATACTTCCTGATTGAATCTCCTTTGGTAAATTTAGACGTTCAGGATTAGCGATCGGCGTAAATTGTTGAGATGCTGAAATCAGTTTTTGATTTTGAAATTGAGCAAGGCGTACAGGCTGATCGCTATTGCGATCTTTGTTGAAATACAGCAGCCCTGTTAAGCCTCTGATGCCCACCTTGCGATTGTTGAGCTTTGCTAAAGCGTCGCGTACCTGTTCGCGATCGCTTTCTAAGCTTGCCGTTGTCAATTTAGGATTAGCTTTACGAATTGCATCGACTGCGGCGATCGCCGCCTCATAAAACTTTGCTCCCAAATAAGAAGGAATTCTGTTATAGGCTTTTTGATAAGCAGCCAGAAAGTCTTGAGCATCGGCTCCTGCACTATCAAATAAAATTGGTAATGGTACATACATACCATCGGTAAAGAATCCTGCATTTACTTTCTCTTCATCGTACTTCTCAAATCGCTTCGCAAAGGGTTCTCGACCCAGAGCTTGCTCTCCGAGAATGCTATTTTTTAGCCCCTTCTGTTTGAGTGCGACTAAAAAGTCTTCAGCAACATCCTCCTTTGACATGGTTAAGAACAAAATCCCCGCTTCAGGCTCGGCAGCAATTTCATTGACGATTTGCTGCACCGATGCTTTGCGATTATTGAGGTCAGAGTTGATCGCCCAAATCTTCTGAATTTTGCCATTGCCATTAGTTTCAAAGGCAGACTTAATTACTTGAGACTGCGCCTCTTCATTTTTGCTCGCCTTGTCATAAATCACGCTGGCAGTTTTGATCTGGAGTACTTGCTGTGCGTAAATTGACAAGGTTTTAGCAAGATCAGGATTGGTATAAATAATCCGAAAATAATACGGACGATCGCTGGTAACTTTAGGATTATTCGCTGTCCCCGTAATTGCTGGTAATTTTTTTTCTTGATAAACGCTACCTGCGGCGATCGAAGCATCGGAAGATCGATGACCCAGAACTACCAGCGCATCACTTTTCGCAATCTCATTAGCAACTTGAGTTGCCCCATCAACATTCCCCTTGTCATCATAAACATTTAATTTAAGCTGACGACCATTAATGCCCCCATCTCGATTAGTCGCATCAATATATAGTTTGATGCTATCCACGATTTCTTGTCCCCCACTAGCACCATCACCGCTAAGAGGCGCAGCAACTGCGATCGCGATCGCATTACCTTCTGCATGTGAACTTTGCGGATATAGTCCACTGAGCGATACAACACTCAAGATCGTAATTAAGGCGATCGCCCAAAATCTTTTAATTGAATTACCCATTAAATTTCAGCATTCCCCACTATTTCCTTAACCTATTTAACTAATATTAGCTAAAATGCTTATCTAAAACCCAAAAAGATGTAGCCCACGCGAAGCGTGCGCTACATCTTTTTGGGTTTTTATGCTTATTTACTTAAGCGCTCTTAAAAAAGCGAATAATTTCTCGTACTTGGTCTAAAAATTGGCTATCCGCACTCAATTGCGCGATCGCCTGTCGAGACTCGCGAACTAAGCGCTCATGATCGCGATCATTCGTAGCGCGTAAGTCTTCGATGTTTGCGCCTAATCTCGATAAATCTTTGCGCGTTTCATCCGCAAACTGCTCATATTTCGATACCCACGCATAAGGATTTTCGGTATTGAGTTGCTCATTAATTTGTCTTACTGACTCTTCCAAATTAGCAAAACGTTGGCGCAACTCCATCACGTCTTCGCGAGGGTAATCGATTTGTTGTGAAATTAAGCTTAAACGCTGAGATATATATTCGTAGGCACTAATCGCAGGACGCAATATCGTCAGCAAAAGTGCAGCGATCGCCCCCACATAACCGATCGTGCCAACGCCGCTTGATGCCAAAACATATAGAGCGATCGCCGAAATCACATGTAAACCAATCGCGAGGATTAGCGATCGCTGAGCTAGCGATCGGACATAGGGCAGTTGATTCTGATCGACATTGATACCGCGCTCTTGCGAGACGATCGCCTGATTGAGTACTGCCTTGGATTGAAAGTAAACATTCCAAGGGACAGTAACGATGACGATCAACCACACAAAAATACTTGCGCCAATCACCCAATCAATAAAGTTACCAAATGGCAAATTTAACCATTGAGTTAGTCCAAATCCTGCCAAAAATATCAGTAGTAAAGCACTAAGCCAACCAATAAACTTAACCATAGGATCACCTCAATTGCTATTACAGCGCTTCGCGCCGCACCGTCTAATCTTTCGCTAGAATCTAAATAACAAAAAGGGCGCTTTGCGCCCTTTTTGTTATTTAGATTCTAGTTTGGAAATTTTTGAGGGAATTGTGCAGCTTCCACGTTTAAAGCGACAACCTGACCATTTCGCTTAACTTCCATCCGAATTTTGTCACCAACAGCGCGATCCTCAACTAATTGAGTAACTTGATCGGCGGTCAATATTTCTTTATCGTCAAACTTGGTAATCACATCACCGAGTTTAACCCCCGCCTTCGCCGCAGGAGAATTATCAACGACTTTGGTAATTAATACGCCTTTGTCTTCAGAAATCTTGATACCCAAATCTGTATCCTGATTAACTTGGTTTTTCACAGTTGGATTGATGGTGATCATCTGAATCCCAAGATAGGCGCGACTAACTTTGCCACTTTGGATTAGTTGCTTAGCGATGCGCTGAGCCGTTTCGATCGGAATCGCAAAACCTAAACCCTGTGCGCCCTGAATAATCGCCGTATTGACACCAATCACTTCACCGCTTTGATTTAGCAATGGGCCACCTGAATTACCAGGATTGATCGCCGCATCGGTCTGAATAAAGCTAACGCGCTTATCAACGCCGATTTGCCCACTATTACGCCCGATCGCACTAATGATTCCCGCCGTAACCGTATTGTCTAGACCGAGGGGATTACCGATCGCGATCGCCCAGTCACCTGGTTGTAGATTTAAAGAGCTACCAAGACTAACAACAGGCAAATTATCGGACTTAACTTGGACGACCGCAACATCAGTTAACTCATCGCTACCCAAAACTTTGCCTTCGATTTGGCGACCATCTTTAAGAATAACTGTCACCTTGTCTGCACCACTAACAACGTGAGCATTGGTAATAATATCGCCTTCTTTGTTGATGATAAAGCCTGAGCCAGTACCACGCTCAACCCGTTCTTTGGGCATACGGCGTAGTTGATCACCAAAAAACTGGCGAAACATCGGATCTTCCAAAAAAGCTTCAGGTATTTCTTGTTTGCTCGCTACGGTGCGCGATGCATTAATTCTGACCACTGCGGGACCTGTACGATTGACTGCATCCACGACATAATTTCGTGGCACAGTGATCGATTTATTTTTATCGACATCCTGTGCGATCGCTGGTGATACTGAAGCAACTTGGCTTACAGGAGTAACTGCCGTTGTATTTGGCGATCGCACTCCAGACACAACCGCCCAAGCTCCTAAAATCACTCCTAACAGAAGCATCGAAGCATAAATCAAAGGTTGCTTGTAACGAGATTTTTTATTTGAGTCTCTCATAGCTATTTCCGCGACCAATAATATCTAGATTCTACAAAAGATTTCTTGCAATGTTAATCTTCAGTGCTAGACGGAAAACCGTCACTTTATGATTACAACTTATTTTAACAAAGTAAGCATCACCCATCAGAATCGACTTTTCTTTTGCCTAGCTACTTAGTCATCACAATTCTAAAAAGAAGCGGTAGACTGATGCTTTTGTTACAAAAAAATGATAATCTTAACAAAAAGTAAAGTTTTGTTTTCCCCCTAAATCTATGCTGCGTCTCGAACATGTTCAGAAAATTTATCCCACTGGCGAAGTCCTCAAAGACGTTAATTGGGAAGTCAAAACAGGCGATCGCATTGGATTAGTCGGCGTAAATGGCGCGGGAAAATCAACACAGCTAAAAATTATTGCAGGGGAGATCGAACCCACCGCAGGGCAGATCGTGCGCCCAACTAGCCTCAAAATCGCCTATCTTAGCCAAGAATTTGATCTCGAAGAAACCCGCACCGTCAAGCAAGAGATGTGGCAAGCATTTCAGGATGTGCGCGAAACTCAAAAAGAACTTGCAAAAGTCCATTACCACCTAGAGCATTTAAAAGATGGTGAAGACTATGAGCCAATCCTCAAGGTAATGGATCGGTTGCAACGCAAGTTTGAAGATTGTAATGGCTATGAACTAGAGAGCCGCATTGATAAATTATTGCCAGATTTAGGTTTTAAAGCTGATGATAGCGATCGCCTTGTTAGCGAATATAGCGGCGGTTGGCAGATGCGAATGGGCTTAGGCAAAATTTTGCTGCAATCGCCAGACCTTTTGCTACTGGATGAACCGACCAACCACTTAGATTTGGAAACAATCGAATGGTTAGAGAAATATTTGCGATCGCTGAACACACCAATGGTGATCGTCTCCCATGACCGCGAATTTCTAGATCGCCTTTGCACCTCGATTGTGGAAACCGAGCGCGGCGTATCGATGACCTATCTCGGCAATTACTCAGCTTATCTCGCTCAAAAAGCCGAAAACAAAGCTGCACAGGGAGCCGCTTTTGAACGGCAGCAAAAATATATTGAAAAGCAACAGGTATTCGTCGATCGCTTTAGAGCCAGTGCTACTCGCAGCACCCAAGCCAAGAGTCGCGAAAAACAACTGGATAAAATTGATCGCGTTGAAGCTCCCGATAGCGATATGCGTACCTTAAAATTTCATTTCCCACCCGCTTCTCGCAGTGGACAAGTCACCGTTGAAGTCAAAAACTTGACCCATGCCTATGGCGATCAGATCCTATTTTTGGGTGCAAAGCTGGAAATCGAAAGAGGCGATCGCGTAGCGTTTTTAGGGCCAAATGGCGCAGGAAAATCGACCTTATTAAAAATGGTCGTGGGCAAAGAGCAATTCAACGAAGGCGAAATTACCCTCGGACATAATGTCCTAGTTGGCTACTTTGAACAGAACCAAGCCGAAGCGCTCGATCTGCACAAAAACGTATTTGATACGATTCACGATGATTTCCCGAAAATGACCCATGAAGAAGTACGCGGTGTACTTGGTAAGTTCTTGTTTAGTGGCGACACCGTATTTAAAAGCGTCCGAGACCTCAGTGGCGGCGAAAAAGCACGACTCGCCCTCGCCAAAATGTTGCTTACCCCCGTAAACTTCTTGATCCTCGATGAGCCGACGAACCACCTCGATATTCCCGCAAAAGAAATGCTCGAGGCGGCTTTGCGCGAATATGAAGGCACGGTGGCAGTGATCTCCCACGATCGCTATTTCATCTCACAAGTTGCCAACAAGATTGTCGAAATCCGCGATGGCGATCTCTGCGTGTATTCAGGCGACTATGCCTACTACCAAGAAAAAAGAGAAGAGGAAACAAGAGAATCTAAACACAAAGCAGAAACAGCCGCAAAAGCGGCGAAAGATGCTGTAAGAAAGGAAAAAGAAAAAGCCAAGCAATCCGAAAAACGTCAAGAAAAGCAACAACAAAAGACGAAAGCAAAGTAATATGCACTTATCTATAGCAATCTTACAAATCTTTGCCCTGAAGTGAAATGCAGATTCACACCCAAAATCTGGAGCTTTATCGAATTGTAAATTGGTATATGAACGAGAAAGACGCATTCGTTCTTTTTGATACAAACATATTGCTTTTATGTTGAATCATGTTGCAAAAAAACACCATTTGATAGAACGTTATTCCCAAGGAGAAAGAAACTTTGAGGGATTAGATTTGAAGGGAATAGATTTAAGTAAAGTTAATCTCAGCAATGCGATTTTACGCAACACAAATCTAGTTTTTGCCAATCTATGGGAGGCAACTCTCTGTAATGCCGATCTATCAGGTGCAAATTTGTCCGATGCCGATCTATCAGGCGCATCTTTGTTAGATGCTAATCTTAGCAATGCCAATATCACCCGCACCAACTTTAGCTATGCAGGGCTAAGTGGCGTTCAGTTTACAAATGTAAGGTTTGATAGCGCTAACTTTCGACTAGCGATTTTGAATTGTACAAATTTGCATGGTACGGATTTTAAAGGAGCAAATTTACAAAGAGCTTATCTTCTCGAGACTAACCTTTCTAACACAGATTTGAGTCATGCTAACTTGCATCAGGCTTTCTTGTTTCGCGCTAATTTGAGTCGCTCTAATTTACAAAATGCCGATCTTAGTGAAGCCGATCTCAGTGAAGCAAGTTTACATGGCGCTAATTTAAAAGGAGCAAATTTAAGTGAAGTGGATTTACGCGAAGCAGATCTCGATCGCGTAGACTTCAGTGAGATTAATCTCCGTTTAGCAAATTTAAGTGGACTAAATCTAAGCAATGTCAATTTTATTGGCAGCAATTTGAGTAAAGCAATTTTGCACGGTACGATTTTGCGCGGAGCTTGTTTTAATGGTGCAAATCTGTGGAATGCTGACTTGACAAATGCTGACCTGACTGGAGCCGACTTGACGGGGGCAGATTTACGCGGTGTCAACTTTGATGGCGCTAATTTAAAACATGCAGTGCTAGATGTGGGATGGATGAATGAGGTAAGGATCTGCCAGACGATTTTGCCCGATGGCAATGTCTCCTATCGAACTTGTCGCTCGTAATATTAGAGCAGACAAGGGGCTTAAGCCCCTTGTTTTGGATTTAAGCGGTGCTTCGTATCACATGGCACGAGTTACATTAGTTAATATGAAAAATTTATTTGTTTTTAAGGATCAAAAATTATGGCGAATGGCGCTGACCCATCGCTCCTATGTTCACGAAAATCCTAGCGTAGAGGAAGACAATGAGCGCTTGGAATTTTTGGGCGATGCCATTTTAAATTTTTTGAGTGGTTCTTATCTCTATCGTCAACATGCCGATTTGGGTGAAGATGAGCTTACTCGTCGTCGTGCGGCGTTAGTTGATGAAAAACAACTAGCAAATTTTGCGATCGCCTTAGAATTAGATACCCAAATTTTATTAGGCAAAGGTGCGTTACGCGATGGCGGTAATAAGAGCGAAAATCTTTTAAGCTGTGTATTTGAAGCCATAATTGGCGCTTTTTATTTAGATTGCAATTGCGATGTAGAGGCGGTGCGTCCTGCGGTGGAGGCGTTGTTTGATTCTGTGCCACCAGAATTAGTCAATACTCGTGCCGATCTCGATGCTAAGAACCGTTTGCAGGAATGGGTGCAGTCTTATATAGGTCACATCTTGCCAAGGTATGACACCCCAAAAGTTGGCGGAACCGATCATCTGCCCGAATATGCGTCTAAAGTATATGTTGGCGATCGCCTTTATGGTCAGAGTATGCGAAATTTTTCTAGCAAAAAAGAAGCAGAACGAGCCGCCGCGCTTGACGCATTAGCACAAATAGAAAGAATGTTATAGGTTGTCTCAAGTCCCGCGAAGCGAAACTTGAGACAACTGGGATTAAATTTATGACTGAAGACTGGTTAATGATTGGCAAAATTGTCTCACCACAAGGGCTGAAAGGCGAGGTGAGAATACTATCCTATTCGGATTTTCCTGAACGTTTTGAGAATGCTGGTAAACGTTGGATTGCTGCTTCTGAAAAGGATGAACCGCAAGAGATTATGATGTTGTCGGGACGAGAGATTGCTGGCAAAAAGAATTTGTTTGTGATCCGTTTAGAAGGAATTGATAATTGCGATCGCGCTGAAGCTCTTCGGAATTATGTAATGCTGATCCGCAGTGGCGATCGCCCCAAGCTGGCGCATAACGAGTATATGATTGCCGATTTAGTTGGTTGCAATGTTTATCATCAGCCGACGGGTAAGCTTTTAGGTGAAGTGATTAGCATCCTCTCGGCAGGAAATGATTTGCTAGAAGTTCGCAATCTCGAAAATAACGAAATCGAGTTAATTCCCTTTGTCGATGCGATCGCGCCGTTTGTGGATATTCATCAAAAAAGAATTGAAGTTACTCCTCCAAAAGGACTAATTGATAAATGGCTTGAAATCTAATTTTGCCTTCACTATGCAACTGCTAACACATTTGACTGGTTGAATAAATCTAAAATAACTTCTTTAACCACAGGTACTGAAACTGAATTACCCAATTGACGGTAAGCAAAAGTATCTTTTGGATGCAAGATAAATGAATCAGGAAAACCTTGCAACCGCGCACATTCTCTAGGCGTAATTCTGCGGATTCTACCATTATGAACTACGCCTAACTTATGTGCATCACTGGATACAAGAGTAATCGATATACTTTGAGGATCTAAGAACTTGAATACTTCAAATGACATGTTACCAGCGACAGGGTTAAATCTACCTTCCACCTCTTTTAGATAACCCTTGGAAATTAGACCACTCATAATATTTTTAAGATTTTCATGATCAAAAAAAGTTTTTATTTCCTCAATGTTAAGCTTTTTACCATCTTGATGAGTACCAAATTTTTTCTTGCGTCGATTGGCAATTAGTGCATTCATAAACTCAATTTCTAAATTATTGCATTCTCCTTTAATTCCAATTTCCCAAGAATGGATTGAGTTACCGTTGCGATGATCAATTAGTCTATATCCATGAAGTTTTTCTGGCTTGTTTTCTGTAAGCTTCAATAATTTAGCTGTAAAGTCGGTAGAGCAATCATAGTTAACACTTGGATTTGCTTCCAAAATATCACTAACGGTTTTGTTGGGATAGGATTCAAATAAGGTGAGTTGGTTAATCAATCTTTTAAATTCATGTGAATCTGTTGCACCTAAATCAGATTTTAGGGAGAGGATTGGCAGATTATTATAAAGACCAAGAATATACACTCTGACTCGATTTTGAGGAATGCCAAAGTTTGAACTATTTAAAATCAGATAAGATATCCCGTAGTTCAAACATTTCAAATGATCGACAATTGTATTAAAAGTACGTCCATGATCGTGGCTAGTTAATCCTCTAACATTTTCCAATAAAAATCCTTGAGGTCGATATTCATTTAACAGTCTTTCAATCTCAAAAAACAAGGTTCCTCTGATATCCACAAATCCTTTTTGTTTGCCAGCATAGGAAAAAGGCTGACATGGAAAACCTGCTAGTAGAAAGTCAAATTTTGGAAATTGCTTAATATCACAAATATCACCATCTGGCTTTTCCTTATAATTAAGTTTATAAGTTTCTTGAGCGTTTTTATCTATTTCTGAAGATAAAACGCACTTAGCTGAAATACCCAATTCCTGCATAGCTTGCTCAAAGCCTAAGCGCATTCCACCAATGCCAGCAAACAAATCAATAAAATTAAGCATTTAATTTCTCTTGAATGAAGTTTGCTAAAATTGTCATTTCATTCAGCGAGTAAGCAACCGTACAATCACTAAAATTGCAGATAGTTCCTATGGCTGATGAGCGCTGAAAATTCCCTGCACCATCAATAACATAGGCAATCCAAAATTCATGTTCGTGCATTAAATTGAGACGATTTTCCGCTTGTCCAGATTTGCGCTCAATTACACTATTAGTGGTTACTTGAAAGCTAACTTCTATCCCTACTTTCTTTCCATTCTTATGTACAACAATATCAAAAGGCATTCCATCAATCTTGTCATAATTGGTTAAAATGATAGAGCCATTACGTGTTAGTTGATAATCTTGCGGTAGTAGATTTCGTAAAGACTCTAAGACATAAGTTTGAGCAATTTGTCCGAGACTATTTGTATTAGCACCTGTAGTGATTCTGCTTACATGTAAATATTTCTCGCGCACATATTTGTCGATCGCTGCTTCATCACCGAGCAAAACACCGATTTCACACTTTTCTAATGCCGCTAAATGTGCTGAGTCTGATGTAGCTCCATGTAAAAGAATCATAATCATGTCTTTATACAACGGAGATAGTGAAACTACTTTGGTGATGGATATACCATCAATTTCTAGTTTTGGATTACCTAGCGCATTAATAGGTAATGTTTGAAACTGATATATTTCCTGATGTTCTCGAAAAATAAAGCGCATTACTCGACGATTAGTTTCTGGATCAACTTCAAAAATTTCTGTAAATTCTCGTCCTAAACGCTTTATAAGTTCTCCACCGTAATCAGCAAGGATTACCAAATGTTTTAGAAAAAGATTCGCCGACATTCTGGATGCTTGTAACACATCAAATACCTGACAAGGTTCATTTCCAGATAATTTTAGGATACTGACAAACTGCTCTTGTGTTTCAATTAGTCGAGGAATAACACTTTCGGCTGCAACCTTTGCTTCTAATTCTTTCGACCACCACTTAACAGCTTTTTTCTCTAGTTCTGCAAATGTACGCTTATAACTCAATTTTGCTTTTCCTTATTTTCCATTGTTATAGTTTAGCAAAACCTTATCCAGATTCTTAAGAGTAGTAATATCCCTTGGCGGTATAAAGGTAAGACCTCAATAAACGCTGAGAGCAAAAAATATGGCTATGACAAAGCCCGTCAATGAATATACGCATCAAGATATTTCCCCAAAAAAGGCTAGGTGGGAGCGGGAATCTTCTTAGCCGCTTTAGCCCGAATTAGATCTGGTAAAGAAAGTACTTGGAGATCATTATGCAATCTAGATGCAATATAGTCCCAAAATGAAACCCCTAATTTACGACAAGT
>JBDNJN010000163.1:0-8570 GCA_041687725.1 Pseudanabaena sp. | reverse complement strand
CGCAAATCCAATGAAATAAAAACACTACCTGTAGTCATCAAACAGCTAGCCCTAAATGGTGTGGTGTTTGCCTTTGATGCGATTAACACGCAAAAAAAAACTGCGAATTAATCATTGAGAGTGGTAATCACTACCTCGCGGATCTCAAGGGAAATCAACCGAAACTGTTTGAGGCGGTAAAAGAGCAGTTTGTACCTGAGGAGACGCAATCTCAACGTAAATGTACTTTTGGGCTTGATACCCTCAAACGTATTTTTAGAATGAAATAGCCCTGGGAAGGGAGTAGCCAAAAAAACTTGGCGATCTAGCAATCAATACTTGTTGCTAAACTTACTACATACTGCAATTTTTTAACTTTGCCTTTCAGCCCATGCCATTTTCCTCCGTAATTCGTTCATTAATCAAGTCGCCTCTCACTGATGAACTAGAGAGTAAACTAGCGCGATCGCATCAGCTTATGCTTTCGGGCTTGTCACGAGTGGGCAAAGGGCTCGTTAGCTCGACAATCAGCCAAAAGCAAGAGCGGCTGATGTTAGTCATTGCCGCCACAATTGAGGAAGCGGGGCGCTGGTCAGTGCAACTGGAAACAATGGGTTGGCAGACTGTGCATTTTTATCCCACATCCGATGCGCTACCATATGAACCTTATGCGCCTGAATCTGAAATTATTTGGGGGCAGATGCAAATTTTGGCGGATCTCGTGAATTGGAATGCCAAAGAGGGAGACAAGAAAAAAGTGGCGATCGTGGCAACTGATCGCGCTTTACAGCCACATTTACCAAGCCCTGACAGATTTAAACAGTATTGTTTATCCTTGGAAGTTGGCTCAGAGATTAGACTGCAAGATATGGCAGAGAACTTAGCGCTGATGGGTTATGAGCATACATCCACAATCGAGACGGAAGGGCAATGGGGACGGCGTGGCGACATTATTGATATTTTCCCAGTCTCCAGCGAAATGCCCGTGCGGATTGACTGGTTTGGCGATGAAATAGAACGTATTCGCGAATTTGAACCTTCTACCCAAAGACCGCTTGATAGTATTCCATCGGTTCTACTAGCGCCGATTAGCTACGGTCATATTCTTGGCAAAATTCCATCAATCGATAGCGATGACGAATTTAGTATTCAAGGGTTTGCTGTGCATCCTGATTCCACAGCTTCTCTATTAGACTATTTACCTGATCCAGACAATTGCTTGGTGGTAATTGATGAAATTGATCAATGTCAAGCACATTGCGATCGCTGGTACGAATCCGCCGAAGTCTTATTCCCCTCTCCCTCAGGGAGAGGGGCTAGGGGTGAGGGTAAACTTCATCGCTCCTTTTCGGAATGTATAGAAGAGATTAAAAAATTTGATCGCCTCGAACTATTTGAACTAGCCGAAGAAAATCGCGGCGTGAATATGTCTAGTCGTTCGATTCCCGCGATTCCGCACCAGTTCGCTAAGCTGGCGCAGACTATCCGTGACTATCGCGAACAAAAGTATAAAATTATTCTTATTTCCGCCCAACCTTCGCGTACCGTAGCATTGCTGCAAGAGCATGATTGTCAAGCCCAATTTATTCCCAATGTCCGCGATTATCCTGCGATCGATAAAACCCATAATCTCAGAATCGCCGTGGCCTTTAAATATTCAGGCACTGCGGAAATTCAAGGTTTTGTGCTGCCCACTTATCGGATTGTGGTGATCAGCGATCGCGAATTTTTTGGACAACATGCTCTCGGCACTCCCAACTATGTTCGCAAACGTAGAAGAGCCGTTTCTAAACAAGTTGATCTGAATAAGCTCTCCGCAGGTGATTATGTTGTTCACAAAAATCATGGCGTGGGTCAATTTGTCAAACTCGAAAGATTGACCGTCAATAAGGAAACCCGCGAATATTTAGTTCTCAAATATGCCGATGGAATATTGCGCGTAGTCGTCGATCAAATGTCGATCTTGTCGCGTTATCGGGGCATGAATGAAGGCAAGCCCGAATTACACAAGATGACAAGTAAGGCTTGGGTTAATACTACTTCTAAGGCTAAAAAAGCAATTAAGAAAATTGCCTTTGATTTGTTAGAACTCTATGCCAAGCGATCGCAACAACTTGGTTTCGCATTTCCGCCTGATAATCCTTGGCAACTGGAAATGGAAGATTCTTTCCCTTATCAAGCCACACCCGACCAACTCAAAGCAACTCAAGATGTCAAACAAGATATGGAAAGTTCGCGCCCAATGGATCGGCTCGTTTGCGGCGATGTCGGATTTGGGAAGACAGAAGTTGCCATTCGCACAATTTTTAAGGCGGTGACAACGGGCAAGCAGGCGGCTTTGCTCGTACCGACTACAATCCTTGCACAGCAGCATTATCACAGTTTGCAAGAACGCTATGCCGCCTATCCTGTGAATATTGCGCTACTCAATCGTTTTCGATCTACTGCTGAAAAGAAAGAGATTTGTCGCAAACTGAAGACGGGAGAATTGGATATTGTTGTGGGTACGCATCAACTTCTATCCAAAGATGTGGAATTTAAAGATTTAGGGCTATTGGTAATTGATGAAGAACAACGCTTTGGGGTAGCTCAAAAAGAGAAGATCAAAAGCATGAAAACAGAAGTTGATGTTCTCACCTTATCAGCAACACCAATTCCGAGAACCCTCTATATGGCAATGTCTGGCGTGCGTGAAATGAGTCTGATTACGACACCGCCACCATCGAGGCGATCGATCATGACCCATCTCTCTCGCTATAACCCCGAATTAGTCCGCGCCGCAATTAGACAAGAACTCGATCGCGGTGGTCAGATTTTTTATGTGGTGTCGCGCATTGATAATATTGAAGAAGTTTCGGCGCGGGTTCATGAAATGTTGCCATCGGTACGCATGGCGATCGCGCATGGACAGATGCCAGAGTCAGAGCTAGAGTCAACCATGCTCACCTTTAGCAGTGGTGAAGCGGATATGATGATCTGCACCACGATTATCGAATCAGGTTTGGACATTCCGCGTGTGAATACAATCATCATTGAAGATGCTCAAAGATTTGGACTAGCTCAGCTTTATCAATTGCGCGGTCGGGTTGGACGGGCAGGTATTCAAGCCCATGCATGGCTGTTTTATCAAGAAAAAGGTGAATTAACCGATATTGCTCGTAAACGTCTGAAAGCAATTCAAGAATTTACGCATCTTGGTTCGGGCTATCAATTGGCGATGCGCGACATGGAAATTCGCGGCGTAGGTAATCTTCTAGGTTCAGAACAATCGGGACAAATCAATACGATTGGCTTTGATTTGTATATGGAAATGCTGCAAGAGGCGATCGCGGAAATACGCGGCTCTGAGATTCCTGAAGTTGATGATACGCAAGTCGATTTAGCGCTTACGGCTTTCATTCCTGCGGAATATATTCCAGACGGCGATCGCAAGTTGAGCGCATACCGTGCTGTAGCTTCTGTAAGTTCACGCCGCGAACTCGTGCAAATTATTGAAGAATGGAATGATTGTTATGGCAATGTTCCTGCGCCAGCGATGCAACTGATCAAAATAATGGAACTAAAGTTAATTGCTAAACGCATTGGCTTCTCTCGCATTAAGCCCGAAGGCAAGCAACATGTTGTCCTAGAGTCAAAAATGGAAGAACCTGCATGGAAATTATTACATCAGCATTTGCCAAGTCATTTGCAATCACGCTTTGTGTATAGTCAGGGAAATGTCACAGTTAGAGGCTTAGGCATACTTCCTCCCGATAAGCAGCTTGATAATTTGATTGAATGGCTAGATACAATGCAACTCGCCAAAACTGAAGCTTAATTAAATATTTGTATTTTGCGATCAGCAATAACTAACTGCTGAGAACTTACCCAATAAAACCGACTATTTCTGTTTGCCTAATCTCATCTATAAATTGATAACCTTAAATGATCGCGTCAGTTCAGGAGATAAGCTTATAGATAGAAGGGAAAGTTTCAACTAACTGCTATAGTTCAAAAAGTTGAGTTCTATTAGCTCATTTTTTAGATGCATCTAAAATTAATGAATTATAGACCTTTTGCTAAGCAAGTGTGCATGAGCAGGCTTGCATCCTACCCCTCCATCATATTTTCAACTTCAAACCAATAGGAAAACGACAGAGATGAACATCCGACTCATCATCAATCCCACTTCTGGTCCTGCCGATAATCCTGATCTGTTAAATGAAATTGTCGATGCTTTGCGAAATCAAGGGCTTGAAGCTGAACTTTGCACGACTTCACCTGATGAAGATGGTGAAGGGCTTGCGGCTGAGGCTGCCAAAGCTGGCGCTGAACTTGTGATTGTAGCGGGAGGCGATGGCACGATTGAAGCCGTAGCACGAGGATTAATGCATACTCAAACTGTGCTAGGCATTATTCCGCTAGGAACACGCAATAACATTGCCGCTAGCTTAGATATTCCCAGTGACTTAGCCCAAGCCATCCAGACGCTAGTAGAGGGAGAGCGTGGTCGGTTTGATATGGGCAAGGCAAACGATCATTACTTTATGGAAGTGGTAGGTGTCGGTCTAGAAGCCACCCTCTTTCCTTGGGGAGATGAAGTCAAAGAAGGAATCAAGAAAAATTATTTAGCCGCTTTTAAAAGTTTCTTTTCAGGTATCCAAGCTTTTTTGCAGTTTAAACAGCACCGCTTGGTCTTGCGCTTTGATGGCAAACGGATGCGCCGTTTACGCACCTTGCAAGTCAACATCTGTAACAGTTCTCGCTATGGGGTGCAATTTGCCTTAGCGCCTGACGCAAAAATGAATGATGGCAAGCTGGACGTAATATATATTGATAACCCCTCCAAATGGGATCATATGCGTCACTTCTTTAAAGCTATGCGGGGTGAACGCCTGCCCCATGAACGGCTCAATACTCATCTAGCCGCTAAGATTGAGATTAGAAGCTATCCACCGCTAGAAGTTCACGCAGATGGACAATATCTAGGCATCACCCCAATCACGGTTGAAGTGATCCCAGAAGCTCTTTGGATTTGCGTACCTACGCCCGAGCTATTGGCAAAGTTCGCTGACGCAAGCAATAGTCATGGCTTTACACAGCAAGCTGACAACGTTTCTACAGATCGCCCATCAATCTCAGTTTAAATTCCACCAATCTGAACCAGCCCATACAAGCATGAGGCAAGCCATATGCCACCAGCGACCCATCCACTCAGGACATCTGTCGGCCAATGCACACCAAAATACACTCTACTAAAGCCCACTCCCAAGGTTAAAAACGCTGCTAATGGCGCAGTAAGCCATAAAGGAATACTCAGAGACTGCGTCAAGATCGCCGCTAACAAACCGTAAAAGGAAATTGCACTCATGGAATGACCGCTGGGATAACTGTAATCCATCGGACGTTTAGAAGAGGCCCATAAATCGGGTCGTTTGCGTCGAAAGAAAGACTTGAAAAGGCCGTTGAGCAGCCATGAACCGCTTAGCGCGATCGCCAAGATCAGAACTGGAACCGACTCCTTGCGGTAAACCAGAATTCCTGCGATCGCAATGAGTATCGGAATGGTAACTTCGCCCTGAGCCATCAAAGTTAGAGCCATCATGTATCGGTCTAGAGTCGGATTAGACCATTCTTTGAGGGTTAACAAGCATGACTCTTCAAAAGGTAGTAACCAATCCCATAGCAGGAAACGAGCGATGAAAACACCTAGCGCTAAAACGATCGTACCCGCTAGTAAACCTGCCAGCAGATAGGGAATAAAAGCAATGAGTGATTGGAACAACCAGTAAAGGCGAGTGCTAATCTGTGCCATCGGCAATCTCCTATAAAGGGCTAACATTTCTGAATATTTTAGGCTGTTTACTGTCTACGTGGAAGTACCGTTGGTTGGAGATTAATTAGAAGAATAGATGATGAAACGGTTTTTGGCTTTAATTAAGTTATAGGCTATGCCTTATTCGGTTAATCATTTTTAGAATTTTTGAAAATATATGAACTACTTGGTCAGTGTTTGGGGCGATCGCATGAAAGCCGAAGAAGTATATACGCAACTAGAGTCGGCAAATTTTCCGATGGAAGCAATTTCGATTTTAGGTAAAGGCTACAAAAGCGCTGAAGAATTTGGGTTTATCGATCCGATCGTGCAAGGGCGCAAGCAAGCATTTTTGATGTCATATTGGCTTGTGCCATTTGGTTTCTTTTCAGGGGTTGGTTTTAGCCTAATCACTGATTTACATACTTTTGGTTGGGCTGGTACTATTGGCGACCACTTCATCGGTGGTCTACTCGGTGCATTTGGTGGCGCAATGGGTAGTTTATTTATTGGCGGCGGCGTTGGCGTGGCAACTAGCAGTGATTCAGTGCCGATGCGTAATCGTCTTGAGGAAGGTAAATATTTGATCGTTGTCCAAGGTACAGACCAGCAGGTAGTTCGTGCTAATCAAATCATGCGTCCTTTACGTCCTGAAAATATTCAGGGTTATCTCGCCCCTTAGTTATTGCGAGAGTTATTGCGAGTTCTTGCAACTCAAGCCTTCGCAAGAAAGTATTTGATACAAAAACTACATGGCGGTTTGTGATGTTGGAAAATTAGCCCTAAAATGAGTAACTAGGCGCTGTTAACTTATTGTTCAGGAGAATGTAACGATGATTGTTGCAAGTCCTTTGTTCACACTGGCGGAATATCTTGCTTACGATGATGGAACAGATACGCGCTATGAGTTAGTCAATGGAGAATTAGTGGCGATGGCTCAGCCTACAGGAATTCATGGAGGCATGAGTGAATTTGCTAACGATCGCTTTCGGTTAGAGATTCAACGCTTACAATTACCTTTGATTTCTAAGCAAGATTTAATTGCGGTGCAGACGGGGCAAGTCAATGGCAAAATTACTTGCCGAGTTTCTGATGTGGTGGTAATTACATCGGAACAGTGGCAGGAAATGCGGTTTCGGGAAGCAGTCTTAACTGATTCAGTTCCACTTTTAGTCGTGGAGATCGTCAGTGATAGCACTCGCAATATTGACTATCGTAAAAAGAGAGCAGAATACAATGCGATCGAGATTCCTGAATATTGGATTATTGACTTTAGCGATCGCAAAGTGACAGTTTTATTCCTTGAAGATGGACTATATGAAGAAACAGTTTATCGAGACGAGGAGGTAATTAAATCTTTGCTCTTTCCTGAATTGCAATTAACTCCAGCGCAGATTTTTAATGTCTAGTAAAACAATGAATCATGTATTAATTGGGATTTCTGGAGGAATTGCCGCGTACAAGATTTGTGAAGTTGTCTCTAGCTTGGCAAAGCGTGGCGTTGAAGTGCGGGTGATCTTGACGCGATCGGCAGTCGAGTTTGTAACACCGCTTACCTTTGCCACACTGTCGCGATCGCCTGCCTATACCGATGCTGATTTTTGGCAACCGACCAATGGCAGACCATTACATATTGAGTTAGCAGAATGGGCTGACATATTTTTGCTTGCACCTGTGACCGCTAATACCTTAGCCAAACTCGCCTATGGCATGGCGGATAATTTGCTCACGAATACAGTCCTAGCTTCTACTTGTCCGATTCTATTTGCGCCTGCCATGAATACAACGATGTGGCTACAACCGACCGTGCAAGAGAATCGGCGTAAGCTATTGCAAGATACTCGCTATACAGCGATCGCCCCAACCGATGGGATTCTTGCCTGTGATGCGGTAGGAACTGGACGCATGGCGGAACCAGAAGTGATTTTGGCATATATTAAATCTTTTCTATTTACAAAAGGAAAGCAGGATTTAAAAGGCAAGAAGATTTTAGTTAATGCAGGTGGAACGCGAGAGTGTATCGATCCTGTGCGCTTTATCGGCAATCCATCGACAGGTAAACAAGGTATTGCGATCGCCCAAGCTGCCATTCATCGCGGCGCAACGGTGGTGTTAGTTTTGGCAGGAGATGCTGTGATTAATTCTGATCCACAAATGCGAACTATTTGTGTGCGTACTGCTCAAGAAATGCATGAAGTAATGAGTAGTAGTTTTGCGATCGCCGATATCACGATCGCGGCGGCGGCGGTTGGTGATGTGCGTTCTAAATTCCAAAGCGATCGCAAGTTACCAAAATTCGAACTTCCCTTAAATCTAGAATTAGAATATATTCCTGATATTATTGCCGACTTAGCAACTCGTAAACGTCCTGATCAATTACTTGTCGGCTTTGCGGCTCAAACTGGAACTGAGTCAGAGGTTTGTGCCGCAGCCCAAGAAAAATTACAGCGCAAAGGTTTAGACGCGATCGCCGCTAATGCGGTTAATACTTCTCAAACTGGTTTTGGAACTGATACAAATCAAGCCACATTCATCCATAAAAATGGAAATAATCAATCTACACCTCTCTGCTCAAAGTTAGAAATCGCTCATCGCCTATTCGATTTTTTGTTAAGTAGCTGATGTTGCGTGGAAGTTTCTCAAAACCTCACCCCTAACCCCTCTCCTTGCAAAGGAGAGCAGGGTGGTTTCATTTTCGGAAAGGGTTAGAGGGTAAGAACTTTCAGGTTGCGCCAGAGGAAATGAATGGAGAGAAATCAGGAAGAGCAGGAGAGAATATCAAAAGCTTGATGAACCT
>JBDNJN010000162.1:0-3052 GCA_041687725.1 Pseudanabaena sp. | reverse complement strand
TTAGTTGAAGCTCCAGCAGAATGCTTAGGTCATCCTCTAGATTATGCAAAAGCGCAGGAATGTATTGCGGTAGTAGATGCATGGATTCCAGACTGGTTAAGAGGTGGTTGGGAAAAGTCACAGAGGGGAGAAAGTTTAGAAAATGAAGATGTTATTTGTCGAGCCTTAGACTTTGCTTATCGCTTGCATACTGGTCAATGCCGCGCTTCAGGGGAACCATATATACTGCATCCGATCGCCGTCGCCTCAATCCTCAAGGATTTAGGTGGCAGTAATGCCATGATTGCCGCAGGATTTTTGCATGATGTGGTTGAAGATACAGAGGTATCTTGCGATCAAATTGAAGAAAAATTTGGAAAAGAAGTTCGACAATTGGTGGAAGGGGTAACCAAATTATCGAAACTGAGTTTTGAGAGCAAAACTGAAAGCCAAGCTGAAAACTTCCGCCGCATGTTTCTGGCGATGGCTCAAGATATTCGGGTGATTATCGTGAAGCTTGCCGATCGCCTGCACAACATGCGAACACTGCAACATCTGCGCTCTGAAAAACAAGTTTTAATTTCTAGAGAAACGAGAGAGATTTTTGCGCCTTTAGCGAACCGCTTGGGGTTAGGGCAAATCAAATGGGAACTTGAAGATATTGCTTTTAAGTATATTCAGCCAGAGCAGTATCAAATGATGGAATCTCTAGTGGCTGAGACCCATGAGAGCCGCGAAGAGCAATTGACGGAAGTAAAGGTAGTGCTAGCCGATCGCCTCGATTCGATGGGAATTGATGACTTTGACATTAGCGGTCGTCCGAAGCATCTGTATGGCATTTATCGCAAAATGGAACGCCAACAGAAGCAATATAACGAGATTTATGATATTCAAGCTGTACGGGTAATTGTAAATACCAAAGAGGAGTGCTATCGCGTCCTTGCTGTTGTTCACGATCATTTCTGTCCGATTCCTGGTCGGTTTAAAGATTACATCGGTTTACCAAAACCTAACCGCTATCAGTCATTACATACGGCCGTGATTGGGCCGAAAGGACAGCCTGTCGAGGTGCAGATTCGCACATGGGAAATGCATCACATTGCTGATTATGGGATTGCCGCGCATTGGAAGTATAAAGAGAGCAATTCGACCAGCAGACCACTCAAGGGGGATGACCAAAAATTCACTTGGCTACGTCAGTTGGTGGAATGGCAACGCGATTTAAAAGATCCTCAAGAATATCTTGATAGTGTTAAGGATGATTTATTTGATAGTGAAGTCTATGTCTTTAGTCCGAAGGGGGATGTCTATTGCTTGCCACGCGGCGCAACACCTGTAGATTTTGCCTATCGCGTCCATACCGAAGTTGGTAATCATTGCTCAGGTGCATTGGTCAATAATGTGATGGTTCCTTTGCAGCGATCGCTTAAACATGGCGATATTATCACGATCCTCACTCAAAACAATGCCCATCCCAGCACCGATTGGATGAATTTTGTCGCGACCAGTTCCGCAAAAAGCAGAATTCGCCAATGGTTTAAGCGATCGCGCCGTGATGAAAATCTCGCATTAGGGCGCAGTGCACTAGAGCGGGAACTGGGCAAAAATGGCTTGGAAGCATTATTCAAATCTGACCAGATGCTAAAACTGGCTGAGCGATGTAACTATCACAATGTAGAAGATCTGATCGCAGGTATTGGCTATGGCGAAACTTCAGTTAATTCTGTGGTCAATAAATTGCGAGAAAGTCAGCATGGCGATCGCGATTTCAATCCTCAGAAATTTGAAGCGCGTCATGAGCCTGCTCATCATCACAGTTCTAAGTCACCAATTTTAGGACTTGAGGGGCTGGTTTACTCGATCGCGGGTTGCTGCGCTCCTTTGCCGGGGGAACCGATCGCGGGAGTTGTCGCACTGGGTAGCAATCGTGGCATCACCATCCATCGCTATGATTGTCATAATTTAGCGAGTATTCCTAGCGATCGCCTATTGCATGTGGGTTGGAATCAGAACAAAGAACAGGATCATGAGCAAACCTATCCCATTGATATTCGGGTGGAAACCATTGATCGCGTTGGCGTATTGCGAGATATTTTGACTCGTCTATCGGACAACAAAATTAATGTGCGCCGTGCCAATGTGCAGACTAAAAAAGATAAAGCCGCAATTATTGATTTAAGTATTGATGTTTGCGATCGCAAACAATTTGATCGCGTTTGCAATCAAATCAATAAGATGTGTGACACGCTCTCGGTTTCGCGCCTTGCGGCTGAATAAAAAACAAAAACCTCAAAAGCTATAGCGCACGCAGCGCGTGCGCTATAGCTTTTGAGGTCTAGAAAGTAAATACTGTTCTCAATGTGCCGACAGTGATGGTGCTATTGTCACTGTTGTTATTAGGATTGAAGATAAACTGTAAATCAGGAGTGATGCTGATATTATCGGAGATGGGGAATCGATAGAACAACTCCACATTGGTTTGAGTTGCATTACCGACATTACCCTCAATAAAAGGTTGCCCGATCGCGATCGCAGCCATTGCACCCTCTTTAAACAGATCGGGAAAAGCAAAACCCGCCGACCATGTTTGCGGATTAATGGATGTGTTAGCTGAAGTTGTATAGGTGGGAAGGGCCATTGCGATCGCATCGCCACGATTGCTAATATTGCCGAATCCATAGCGACCAAAAAGGGCGATCGCTTTATTAAAAGCCCACTCAAGATTTACGCCGCCTGTGTTGTAATCAAGATTATTCACAGAGGCGCGAGTATATTGCAAACGGATGGCAAAAGGACTCACATCATCAGCATTTTTAGGCGCAAATTCCAATTCAACAGTACCTTGATAGGGATCGCCAAATAAGCCCCGATTGATAGTTCCATCGGAAGCAGGACTACTCGCATTTTGAGCTACATATCCTGCTCTGAGAGTAAAAGCACTACCGCCAAAATTCCATGCGATCGCTGCACCAGACCCATCATTGACAGGCAAAATCAATGGATTATTGATAAACATGCCACTAGAAAAATCGGCTGACTCATCATTCGCAAAGCTATTTGCATCAAGATGATC
>JBDNJN010000161.1:0-9429 GCA_041687725.1 Pseudanabaena sp. | reverse complement strand
CTACGTAAACCTTCTACCTCCGTGACTGGGGTATTTGTTTCGACTAGGTTAGTATTGCTGTTGATACTCATCTCTTTGTTAAACCAGATTTTGCCTCTTTTGGCAACCCCCTATTTTACCAGTGGTTATTGAGACGTTACCTTTGTACTGAGTTTCTAGTGTTTTACAAGCGACTTCTTTGTTAAATTGTTTATCAACACGATAGAATTCATACCAAGGATGATTAGACTCACATTCACTCTTAAGTTGTAAGTCTATGTTCTTTCTTGCATTATCAAGCTCTTTTTGAAGATTTGGTATTTCAACGTTTTTAAGTTGATCAATTTCCTTGTTTAGATTGTCAACAAGTTCTTGACTGTTTTTTCCTGAAACCTCGTTCCAGAAAGTTAGGACTTGTGATTCAAAATTATCACGCACCGAAAATAGGACGGTCAATATAGCGACCAGACAAAGAATTCCAATAATTTTATTTAGCAGCCACGAAATGATAGCGGATATCAGTTTCATAAAATATTACTGCCTTTACAAGATATTTATCTTAATACCTGCTTCAAAGCGATCGCCAATTAATAAAATCAGCGATCGCCTTTAACCTCAATCAAAATCATCAAAATTAGACAACGATCTTCTTCCTTCCAATAGTCAGTGAGTAGAATGCTCGTACCTGCTTGAAATTAGATGGACGGATATACTAAAAGGCTCTCTGTGCTTAGCACAGAGAGCCTTTTAACTAGACAGCAGGGAACCCTGTACGAATATCTTCAATGAGGCCGTCGCGCAAAATGATTTCCACACGCATTTGAGCAATCAAGTTGTCGCCCTTGCTAGCAGTAAAGTAACTGTCAAGCTGACCCTGTGCAACTTCTTGCTCTAATTCAAGATTTTGCACTTGAGTCAATTGGGTGAGCAATTGATTCTTCTGTTCGAGTAACTCGGCTTTAACTCGATTCATTTCTGCTCTGATGCCTTCGATCGCATTAGAAACTTCGGCAGAAAATGGTTTGATGCTTTGGCGCTCGATTTCGTTGATCTGACGAGAGCCTTGAGCATCGACTTGCTGCAATTGAGCATCAAGCTGAGCAATTTGTTGTTGCAATTGCTGCTGCATTTCCTCTTTCCAGCGTTGCGTCACGATGACTTGGATATTGGCAGTACGACGCAATAAAAGCTGATTAGAAAAATCGATCGAATTCACATTTATCTCCAATTTATTAAGGTTTAACAGTCATGAGAAATGCAAAGCGTTTCTCATGCTTTAGTTTGTAAACATTTTGTCAATAATATCTTGATAACGCTCAAATACAATGTTGCGTCGGATCTTGAATGTTTGCGTCAAGTAGCCATTATCGATTGTGAAAGGCTCAGGCAAGAACTCGAAAACGCCAATGCGATCGTTAATGCTATAGCCAGCGCGGTTTTGGACTTCACGAGTGAGTTCTTCACGGTAAAGATTACGGATTTTTGGCTGATTCAATTCAGGTAAAATGTCTGCCAAATTAGAATCAGCAGGAATTAAACCTGCGGATTCGAGGACAGAGAGATTAGGGACGATTAAGATCCCTAACTGCTTTTGATCTTGTCCCACTAGGACGACCTGATCGATATAAGGGCTACAAATACAAGCATCCTCAATGGGTTGAGGTTCGATATTTTCGCCATTGGTTAAAACGATCGTATCTTTAGCCCGACCTGTAATTACCAAGTCAGCCCACTCGCTGACATAGCCCAAATCGCCCGTATCAAACCAGCCATCTGGGTCGATCGCCTTAGCCGTAGCTTCAGGATTTTTATAGTAGCCCTGCATAACTTGCTGTCCGCGAATTAGCACTAAGCCACGCTTCCCGACGGGTACATCAACTCTAGTTTCAAGATGAACAATCCGAGTTTCAGTGTTGAGTACAGGCTGTCCATCACCGCCACGAATATTGCGATCGGGACAGCGTACATGGGTAATCGGCGCAGTTTCGGTCAGGCCATAGCCGCCCAAAATCTCAATGCCGACAATTTCATAAAAGTCTTCGAGATGTTCCGCGATCGAGCCACCGCCACTGACAACGTATTTGAGGTTTCCACCTGTGGCGGCGCGGACTTTTTGATAAACCAATTTATGTCCAAGTTTGTGAATTGCCCATAGTCCTGCAACTACTAGTGATGCAAGTAGCTTGTCGCCTAGAGAAGGGTGGAGATTTTCGACATTTAAGCCTTGGACAACTCGTTTGGCAACAATATATTTTTTGCTAACCCCAAAGAAGAAATTTACCAGACGCTGTTTGCTTGCGGGTTGTTCGCGAAATTGTTTTTGTGCGCCTTCATAAATCGATTCCCAAAGACGTGGCACTGCGACCATGTAGTCAGGTTTCTGCTCTCTGAGGTCTTTTTTGATCGAGCGCAGGTTGCTATAAATCTCGGTACAACCTTGCGAAAAGGCAAAATACTCAAATGTGCGTTCGTAAGAGTGCCATGTCGGTAAAATATTCAATACTTTTTCGTTGACATGCAGTTTTAGTACTGACTGCGCCGCTTCTACTTCAAATAAGAAATTACCGTGGGTGAGCATTACGCCCTTAGGTTTGCCTGTTGTACCTGATGTATAGATCAAGGTCGCAAGGGTATCGCGCTGAATCGGGGGATTACCTAAGTCTTTACCGCTACCTTTGGCAAGAATTTGCTGAAAATTATAAGCTCCTTCGGGTGGCGTTTCATCCGAAAGCAAAATAATTTGCTTGACTTGTCCAGTATGTAATTCGGGTTCTAGCTTTTTGAGTGTAGCGAGATTTTCAACGACGATCGCCACGCTATCACTATGCTCGATGATATATAGCAATTCATCGCGATCGGCTTGGGAGCTACGGGTGGCATTGGCTGCCCCGATCGCGAGAATCCCTTGATCGGCAATCAACCAGCGCGGCGAGTTATCGGCTATCAGCGCTACTTTATTGCCAAATTGAATGTCTAGCGATCGCAGCCCTGCCCCGAAAGCATTAATTTGCTCGAAAGTATCCCCATAAGAAACTCTGGCTGGAGGCTTGGCATGGGGATCGTAGAGAGCGATCGCATCAGGATGATCTTTTGCGCCCTGTTCCCATACTTGCCAAAGACTAGTTGCGGAAGCGATCGTAAAGCTATTTTTTATTTGCATAATTTTTTTCTAACCTTTGATAAAAGCGATCGCATGTTGCCAAATTACAATCTTATGTCCAGAAGCATCCATACAAATACATTGATCATCTATCCAGATAATCCTGCCGCGTAATTGATCACCTGTAAGCAGTTTAACTTCGACTTCATTTTTGTCACGGATGATGCCATGAATGCGGCGAATGCTTGGCAAAGATGTATTGAGTCCGATTTTGGTTGCTGTTGGTGCGCTCATCGTCTTGCCTAGGACAGTTTTACGAGATTATCTTACTCTAAAATTAAAGGCGACACGAAGTGTCGCCTTTAATTTTTTTGCTGAGACATGGTGAATAAAGCCTTTACTAGAATCGAAAGCCTAAACCAGTGTTTACAGAAGTTGCGGTTGTGCCAGGAGAATTGCGATAGGCATTAAGTGCGAAGATCACATTACCGAATATAACAAGATTACTATTAGGCAATGTGTAATCGATACCAGGTTGAATAACGAAACTATTTTGGTTTCCTACTGGCGTGCTATTGGTGGTGTTAGACAATGCTCCGCCTGCTCCGATATATAGATCGGTATCAAAATTTAGTGGCACGTCAAAGGAGACGGTTGGTACAACGGCAGTGCTACTGCCAATCAAAATTTGGGTTCTGATGGATACAGGGAATTCTAGAAACTTATAACGGGCTGAAACTAGACCAGATGTCGTAGCGTTTTCGCCTAGACTAGTATTGCCATTTGTCAAGCCAAAGGAAGCACCTACGCCGACGTAGCTACCATAGGCGGGCTGAGCTTGCGCTGAAGGAACGGTCGCGATCGCTGACACGCATCCTAGGGTCGTCAAGCCAAGCAAAATTTTAGTTAGGTTAGTTAGATTTTTCACAGATATCACTTCCTTAATATGAGAAACGATTTATTTACTTGGTTTTATGTACTTAGTTTTTAGGAGTAACCCCGTCAGTGAGACAGACTATCACAAGTTGGATCGTTTGGCGAAAAAAATTTTTGGACGCAAATCGCCATCCCATCGCCCAACTGGAGATAGCGAAAATCCAGATAAGGATGTATTATTGAGATCCGATGTGGTAGAACTTGCTACCAATCAAAAACTTAGTTATATAAAACCTGTCTTTTGACCTATGGCAGAACTCGCAGTTTGTTTCATTTTGAGTCTTGGAGTGCCTTACACATTCTGGAAAATCGTTAAACCTTTTACCGATATGTAATTAGAACCATTAAGATTGTTAAAAGGGCGGCTTCGCCACCCTTTTAACAATCTTAATGTTGACTTTTGGGGCTAATTTTCGAGATTTGCCAAGCCAAGATACGTAATTTTTGTCGGTTCGATCGCAAATCGACAGGCTAATACTTTTACACCTTTAGCGATCGCCTCTTTTAGCAGCCTTGCATATTCGGGATCGGCTTGCGCTCCAGATGCAAAGCGATCGCAATCACCACGATTAATAAAGAAAATTAAAGCGGCAGATGTATCTTGGGTAATTACCGACATCAGTTCCCGCAGATGCTTTTGTCCTCGCGTTGTTACTGTGTCAGGAAATAAAGCCAAGCTTCCCATACACCAAGTTGTATTTTTAACTTCCACATAGGTTCTTTTTTCACTATCAGCATCAGTTAATAGAAAATCTACACGACTCTTCTCATTACCATACGCAACTTCACCCTTAACGATTGTGTATGGTTCTAAATCTATTAATAAATGGCGATCGAGCATATGACCGATTACACGATTAGGAAGACTCGTGTTAATCCCAATCCATTGCTCATCTAGATAAATCGCTTCCCAACTATAGGCTAATTTACGTTTGGGATTGGCATGATGGGAGACTAATACAGGGCTGCCAACTTGACATACACCTGTCATTGGACCAGTATTGGCACAATGGGCAGTAATCACTTCGCCATTTTCTAGTTCTATATCTGCGAAGAAACGTTTATAGCGGCTGACAAGGCGACCTGTGATGAGATTCGAGTAAGTATGAACTTGTGGCATTTATTAAAGGAGAAAAGTTTAATGTGAGCGATGCAAATCGCTGACTATATTACCATGAGGGAAAAAATACTGTGTAGGTCAATCAAATGAGAATCAAACGTAAGCTACATCAGCCTCTAATTAAGCTAGAACAGCGTGATGGCATTCTGCAACTTGTCGGCGGCAACTCTTGGTATTCTTATTTCCGCGATCCTTATCACCTAATGCTAACAATTCCTTGGATCGGATTTTTTGCGATCGTGATGGGTTTTGACATATTCCTGAATACTGTTTTTGCAGTTCTCTATCTATTGGATGCTAATGCGATCGCAGGTATAAAAGAAGTCGGCTTTTTGGAAGCTTTTTTCTTTAGCGTGCAGACACTCGCTTCCATTGGCTATGGAGTGATGAACCCGCAAACACTCTATGCCAATTTGATCGTCACCTTAGAATCGATCACGAGTTTGATGTTATTTGCAGTAATTACAGGGATTGCTTTTACCAGATTTGCTAAATCTTCAACCCGTGTGATGTTTAGCCGCGTTGCTACGATTCACGACTACAATGGCATTCCTACGCTCATGTTTCGTACTGCCAATGAACGCCGCAATAATATTCTTGAAGCGCAACTAACCGTTTATCTAATGATCGATGAAGTGACTGAAGAAGGGCAGATGATGCGGCGATTGCATAAATTGAAATTAGTCCGCGATCACTCTCCTGTGTTTTTACTTTCATGGACGGTGATGCATACCATTGATGAAAGTACTCCTCTGTATGGTTTGAGCATGGAAACAATGGAACGCTTACATGCTCAAATTCTTGTCTCGCTTACAGGTGTTGATGAAACGGTCGAAGGTACGATCCATGCTCGACATATATATGCATCCCGCAATCTCATGTTCGGTCGCCGTTTTGTCGATGTGATTCACATGGGAAATGATGGGCATCGCTATCTTGATTACACGCATTTTCATGAGACAACGACCGCCTAAAAAACAATTTTGGGGTTTCAGCACATAAAACGCTAAAAACCCCAAAATTACTGAGAAAATAAATATTGCTTCGCTATATTTATTTTCTAGTGCTAAGATACAGTTCTACAGTGTCTGCTCCCAGTCATTGATACTGTTGACACTTTATAAAAATTCTGTCTCTGATCCGTCTGACACCAATTTCAAAAATGGGTTTGCCATTTTTGAAGCTTTAAAATCCCTTCTAATTAATTTTTCTGTAAGATTTTAGATTCTTAGGAATGTCGCAAAATTCTAAGAATTGGTACGACTATAAATGGCAACGCTAACAGCGACAGACCGATAAAAAATTTGGAGTTCTATGTCTTCTTCCGTAATTGCGCCCCCTGTAACTAAATCTTCTCATAAATCTTCTACTCCAATCGCATCAGCAGATGGATTTTTAGCACTAGGTTTGTCTGAGCAAATTGTCCGCGCCGTCGCTGCCCGTGGTTATACCAAGCCCACACCGATTCAATCGCAAGCGATCCCCATTGTCCTTTCAGGTCGAGATTTACTGGCGGGCGCTCAAACTGGTACGGGCAAAACCGCAGGATTCACCCTGCCGATTTTGCATTTGCTATCTAATAAGGTCGTCAAGCGATCGGCAACTGGGAAAATCACAATCCGAGCGCTGATCCTCACGCCTACCCGCGAACTCGCCGCCCAAGTCGAAGAAAGTGTGAAGACCTATGGTAGACACCTCCCCCTAACCTCGATGGTGATCTATGGCGGTGTGAATATTAATCCCCAAATTAATCGTCTTAGAGGTGGTGTCGAGATCTTGGTGGCAACCCCTGGACGGCTCTTAGACCATGTGCAGCAAGGTCGCTTGGATCTATCTAAGATAGAAATCTTGGTATTAGATGAAGCCGATCGCATGTTAGACATGGGCTTTATCCGCGATATTCGCCGAATTCTTGCCTTGTTACCGAAAGAACGCCAAAACCTCTTGTTTTCGGCAACTTTCTCTAATGAGATTAAAGCCTTTGCCAACACTTTGCTTAATCAGCCTGTAATGGTTGAAGTTGCGAGTCAGAATGCTACGGCTGATCTGGTGACTCAACGGATTTATCCTGTCGATCGCGATCGCAAGCGTGAGTTATTAACACATCTGATCAAAACTAATGGTTGGTATCAGGTCTTAGTATTTACGCGCACCAAGCATGGAGCCGATCGCCTAGTCAAGCAATTGCATCAAGACGATATTGTGGCGATGGCAATCCATGGCAACAAGAGCCAAGCCGCCCGTACTCGCGCTCTTGGCAACTTTAAAGATGGCAGTTTGCAAGTCCTCGTCGCAACCGATATCGCGGCACGGGGCTTAGATATTAGCGAGTTGCCCCATGTCGTTAACTACGAGTTACCCAATGTGCCAGAAGACTATGTGCATCGAATCGGACGCACGGGACGCGCTGGATCTTCAGGTGAAGCGATTTCGTTGGTATGTGTGGATGAGCGTAAGTTTCTCTCAGATATCGAAAAACTAATCAAGCGATCGCTGCCTCAAGAAATCATTGATGGTTTCGACCCCGATCCCCATGCCAAGCCTGAGCCAATCCAAGTTGGTAGACAACAAAAGCATCAGCCTCGGCGCGGTGGACATAGCGATCGTGGGGCGATCGCCAAGCCCTCTTCAGTGTCCGCACCTAGTAACGCACCAGCGAAACCACAAAAAAGACAAGATGGCAGGAGCGCACCAAGATCTAACGATCAGCCTGTTAGATCCGAACGCGGAGACTCACATTACAACCGCAATCGCTAATTAAAAAATCCAAACCCATCTGGCGGCGCTTCGCGCCGCCAGATGGGTTTTTTTATAGGTAAAAGCGCACACACTTCTGTGAATCTCTAGCTTTGATATTGCTATACTGTATAGGTCTTGAAAGACTGACTAAACATGGATTGTATATGGGAATGCGCCTTAGTCTCGAATTGATTGCAGCCTCGATTCAGCAACTTCATGAACTAGAGCATATTGCCGCGACACCTGTATCATCTTCTGAAGAAATTGAAACAAAGAATCTTAACCTTGAAGATGCTGTTAATGTTCTGCAAGCTAACTTAACGGAACTCGAAGATTATCAGCGATCGCTTACTGGGGAATTAGAACGATATCGCGAACTTTTTGAGTCTGCTCCTGATGGTTACTTTGTCACCGATGCTAATGGCGATATTTCTGAAGCTAACCGAGCCGCTACATTAATGTTCGGGACGCAACCGATTGGCAAAAACTTAGAAAACTTTGTCTATCCTTCCTATAAAGAGCAATTCCAAAGATTATTAGGACAA
Source organism: Pseudanabaena sp. (assembly GCA_041687725.1). GTDB lineage: Bacteria > Cyanobacteriota > Cyanobacteriia > Pseudanabaenales > Pseudanabaenaceae > Pseudanabaena. Next base: position 1,010 of record JBDNJN010000161.1, on the reverse strand, counting down.
CTCCAAAGAGGGCAAAATATCAAGAGCTTAGACTTTCGGATGCAGTTTCCGACAGGTCAACCCTTTGATGTGAGTTTTACAATTATCAGTATTCGCGATTCCTTAGATGGAAGAATAATTGGCTTACGATGGTGGATTCAAGACATTACTCAACGCAAACAAGAAATTGAAAAATCGCAACAATCCCATCAACGCTTAGAGATTCGCATTGCCGAAATGAATGCCAAATTTAATCTTATGGATCGCCAAATTCGGAGAGAGAGAGAAGAACAACGGCGCATTTCTCAGAACCTTAATCGTAATGAAGCGAAACTAAGGGCAATGATGCAGCATTCCTCTGATATCGTCAATATTCTTGATATTGATACAACAGTTCACTATTGTAGTCCCGCACTATTTAAGACTTTAGGCTATAGGCCCGAAGATGTGATCGGCAAAAAATTTGTGAGATTTATTCATCCTGATGACTTACCGATTTTTCAAAATTTCCTCACTCAATCTGTAGATACTTTGTCTGTATCAACATCTATATCAACATCTGTATCAACGCCAATCGTGATGCGCCATCAACATATTAACGGTGATTGGATTTATCTAGAATCAGTTTGCTGTAATCTTTTGCAAGATCCAAATGTACAGGGCTTAGTGATCAATTCCCGTGATATTACGGAACGCAAACGCACAGAAACCGCATTACAAGAGAGCGAACTTCGGTTAGCTGCAATCACTTCTAGTATGCCTGCAACTATCTATCGGTTATCAATAACGCCCGATGGGAAAATTTCTATACCATTTATCAGCGATGGGTTAATCGAGCTAGTTGGTATCTCACCGAGATATGTCATCTCAGATCCATACCAGTTGTTAGATTTAACTAACGTGAGTGGGAAGTCCCGCGCTCTACCTGTACTCAGGTGAGCGACGGGATGAAAACGAACCAGAAAACAAATTGAGCGACAGCGAATCAATATTTCTGTATTGTATATGCTATAGTTTTATCAGTATTCAGT
>JBDNJN010000160.1:0-7291 GCA_041687725.1 Pseudanabaena sp. | reverse complement strand
GAAAATATCTTTGTAAAATCTTGATCAAGAATTTTAAATGGCTTGTTTTCTCTTGTCTGTCTCTCTAGCTGAAACTCTTGTCTAGCAAGCATTTAGGGGTTAGCGGCTAAAATGTTAAGAAACGTGTGCGGTTGCCCTACCCTATGCCGCCCAAAAAGCGGCTGAAAAAGAAGGCTATAAAATTGCATCTGAAGCTAGAGCCTTTATGTTTAACGCCGATCCAGTGAAGCTGATCCAGTTCCTTGACATTGGTACACGCACTGAAAATTTACGTTAAATTCTTACCAATTACAAAAGCGGCGCAATGCGCCGCTTTTGTTTTTAATTGTTCGATGCTAGTACTGTTGCCGTGACTGCGACAACGCCCACTTCATCGCTATTGAGCGCGATCGCGGCTGCATGGGATAAATCAAGATTGCGATCGCCGAAATATGGCCCGCGATCGTTAATTCTCACCACTATTGACTTACCATTTGCTTGGTTAGTAACCTTGAGATAGGTATTAAAAGGCAGACTTTTATGGGCTGCCGTGAAATCTTGTTGCTCAAACTGCTCACCTGATGCTGTTTGTCTACCTTGAAAATAGGGGCCATACCAAGAAGCGATGCCATCAATTTCTTCGTTGGTAATTGCCAACTGATACATTTGCTTTTGGGCTTCTACTAAAGTTAGCGGCTCTGCCATCGTCGCAACTCGCAAGTTATTAATCCATTGAGTCAGGTTTAGCGAAGGATTAAGAACCTCTGATTTAGGAACTCTAAACAAGGTTGCATTTTTATATTTACCAATGTATTCGCCATTGATCACCATTGGCTCAAAATGATTCGGATCGAAGTCTGGAGCGTTCATGATAATTGTCAGTTGAGTGACGGCGATCGCTACATTTGCTAAATCTTTAACCAAAAATACAGGTTGATTATTGACCATAATCATCCATGCATCAGCAGATTTTGCTAGAAATGCGATCGCATATTTTGGTTTTATAGACACTAATAAATCATTGTTTACAACAGCTTTTTTGTAATTAGTTGTTGGAGGAATATAACTAGTTGTTTGATCGATAGTTTCACCTGCAAATATTGGCAGTGAAACGTCAGCAATAATCAAAGAAAAACAAAGTACCGAAAGTGCAGATGATATAGACATATATTTTAGGGGTTAAGTAACAAAGATATTTATTAGATAATGAGCTGATATAGCAATTCTCAATCATTTATCGCTAAACAGGGAGCTTAAGCCCCTCATTTTATGGGTTTTAACTTCCACGATTCATTTAGGATTGCTATATAAATTTTGTTAAAAAATTGTTTAAAATATTGTGAGAATTAATATTACCGAATATAAAAAAAGATACTGTAAATAGTTAAATGTGAGCCATATAAAAGTTATATTATGATTTTTTCTATGAGAATTTATCCTCTAAATAACCTCACAGATACGCTTATATAATTAATTTAAATTAAATTAGGACAGAGTAAAGAATCTAATAATTTTAGAAATTAGCTAGTTTAATTACTTCGATATTTAGTGCAGTCTTTTAATACTTGTAGTTATCTAAAAATAATGAATGCATCCTAAACTACGATATTAGCGGGGATCATAAATCATCCTTTAGAAAGATATAAAACTATCAGCATCTAATCTAGTCAAAGAATTTAGTTAAAACTTTGTTCGCGATCGCTCTATTAACTGCGTTCACTTGATCCCTAACATGGCTTAAAATTGTCATCCTCAAGCTATACCTGCTAATTGTTTGAGCCATTTGGCTCTTGCAACTTGGGCTTAGGTGAGAAAGTCTAAATTTAGATTAAATCCTAAATTATTAACTAAACCTTAAATTTTGTATAGTTTTGCATCCAACCCCATTCTTTCAGCAAATTTTCATTCCTAATCTTAAGTCAAGCAATTTTGCTGATGCTTGCTCAGTTTTTTGTCGCTAATGTATAGATGTCTCGGATGAGTCCTCTGTAGCGCGTCTTGCTAACTAAAACTTGGCAATGCGCGCTATTTTTGCTTTTTATGAAGTTTTTTACGCAATTATTGTCAATTTTTGGATTAATACAAACAAGAAAAGCATCGCCTTGCGATGCTTTTCTTGTTTGTAGCCTATGGCGCTTTAAGCTTATGAATAGACAGAGCCATTGGGCATTGTTGCCCCTTGCAGATTGACGCTTGTGAGTTTGACCATGATTTTTTCGCCAAACCCCACTTTTGCGCCACTTAAATTTGCTCCACTCAAGTCCGCACCACTCAAGTCTGCACCGATTAAATTTGCGCCGCGCAGATCGGCGTTGTGTAAGTTAGCTTGAAATAGATTGGCGCGAAATAAATTTGCACCTTGCAGGTTCGCACCTTCAAAATTGGCGTGATGCAAAAAAGCATCGGTCAAATCAGCATTACTGAGATTGGCATAACTAAGATTGCGACCCTCAAGATACTTTTCACGCAAATCTGCGCCCCTAAGATCGGCTCCAGTCAGATCGGGCTTTTGAGGTTTAGATGAAGTTTGCGTAGATTGTTGCGATGTACTTTGTGATGGATTCTGTGGCTCAGATTGGGGATTAGTTTGCTTATTGGATTGCTGACGGGATGATGGATAGGGCTGATATTGGTATTGAGCGCGATCGCGTTCTGAAGAACGTTCTGAAGTTTGTTGTTGAGATTGATATGTACTTTGGTATGTGCTTTGATGTGCGCTCTGGTACTTGCTTTGATATCTGGTTTGATGGTGGTGATATTTAGTTTGATTGGCGCTTTGGTTTGAACTCTGAGGATAATGCCTAGCTTGCGAGTGAGATTCTTTAGATTCTGCCGCCTTGCGTAAGCTATCTCTTGCGTGATTAATTTCTTTGAGTTTTTCTTGAGCTTGTAGTTGCTGTTGCACATGCTCTCTAGGAACGCGATCGGGATGCCATTGCAAAGCTAGCGCTTTATAAGCTTTATTGACATCTTCTAAGGTTGCGTTAGATGTCAAGCCTAGAAGTTTGTAGCATTGATCGATTTGCATATTTTGTCGATTCCACAGCGACAGAGATTCTTAGTTTATGTTGGGAGCCGATCCCCAGTGTATCAAAACAGTCAATTAAAAACTGAAGGCATTGCTTCGCGATGCTTGTAGTTTTTGGGTACGCGATCGCCTAACTTAAATAATCCAAAATCGCCTGATTGATCGTCGCTTCTCCATGCATATCTAACTCCTTAGCATCTGCCAAATCTGGAGCTTGAAACGATGCCTTCAGAAATGACCAGTCGCCTTCATAAAATTCTTGAGGTGAAATAATTAGATGTTCGGCGTAATTTTTGACACCAGCAATCAGGGTTTCCGCCTCTAAAAATCCTTCACGGGTAAGACAAACAACGGGAATACCAACGCGCAAGGCTTCAGCTAATGTGCCATAACCGGGTTTGGTGACGAGCCGATCGCATACCACCATCAGATCGACAGGACGGAGCCGATCGCAGTTGGCTTTAGTCAAGTTTGGCAAATCGGGGGCATCGCGATCGAAGGTGATAAATTGCCAATCTGAGAAATTTTCGAGATTTTGATAGGGAATTGACTGCAAACTCAAGCCCCCAAAGGTCAGCAGAGCCGTGGGGCGATCGCTATCTAAGTTAAATTTTTCTCGTAAATATTCGGGCGAATATTTGGGCTTTGCACCTGTTAATCCCACATCCTGAATATTCGGAAATGCACTCATCGGTTCGGCAAAGGGTAAGCGAAATAGGCGATCACAATGGCTATAAGTTTCTGATAACCGATCTGCTAGTTCAATAAAAATCCCGCCCCAATCTCGATAAATAAAATCCCAACCAAAATTGCTAGCCATATAGCAAGGAATATTTGCGGCTTTAGCAATTTCCACAATCATCGGTGGAATATCACCAAATATAAAATCAACTTGATTTTCTTGTAAAAACTTGACTTCAGCTTTGATCAATTCGGCTTGATTTTCGTGAATCTGTTGCCACGCTGCTAGAGTCGCAGCGCGATCAACCTGCAAACTATCAATTTGGATTACGCCCACATCAAACACACGCTGATGATAAATAAAATCGCCTTCGATATATTCTGCCAATAACCAACGCGGAGCCGTCGTCGCAATAATCAGCTTGATGTCAGGCGATCGCCGTTGCAGGTCAGCAAGAACAGACGCAGTCCGCGTCGCATGACCAAAACCGTGATTGGTAATTGCAGTATATAAAGTGGGCATGAGTTTATTGGCGGTTATTCGCGCATTTGCGGTTCATTTACGGGTTGTTGCAAAACTGGCAAAACTGAATTAACTACGACTTGCTCAGTTGCTGGCAGGATATTGCTTGGAGAAACCTCTAAAGGGTCAATCTGCTCGTCAATACTATCTTGTCCTGCCTCGCGCATACTGACAAGATAAATACTGCTCAAAGTCAAAATTACGCCGATCCATTGAATTAATGTCAGGTTTTCGCCTAAAAATAGACTGCTAAACATCAGGGCAAATACTGGTGTCGAGAAGGTCAAGGCGCTCAATGTCGTTAAGCTTCCTGATGATGCAAAAAAGAAAAATAATCCATAGGCGATCGCGCTACCCATAATCGCCATATATGCCATCCCCAGCCATCCCCAAGCGCTCAAATCTTGCCATTGACTCTGCTCGATGCGATCGGAAATCAGCAATAAAGGCAAACCCCCAATAATCATGTGCCAACCCGTCGCCATCACTGGATCGGCATAACGCACTACAGGACGAATTAAAATTGTCCCGATCGCCATCGATAATGACGCACCGAGCATAAACCACTCACCGATGGTAAACACTCCTGCTTTTAAAATTGTGGCAAAATCTCCAGCAAATAAAGCGGTAATTAATTCGGGTGGCAAGCCAATCAGCCCAATTCCGACTACTCCCACAAATAACCCCAATGTTGCGCCAATGCCAATTCTCTCTTTATATAAAATCGCCGCAAGCACCGCAACAGCAAGGGGTTGCGAGTCAATCAGCAACGAGCCAAGCCCTGCGTTAGTACGCAGTAGACCTTGCGCCAAAAACCCCTGAAACATCGTGCCATCGACTAAAGCAAATAAACTAATCCAGAGCCACGCCTGCCAACCTTTGGGCTGCGCTCTCCCAAAATAAGTCGCGCCCAAAACCAGCAATATTCCTGCGGGAATTAAGCGCACTGCCGCCATAAACATCGGACTAGTTTGGGGAAGTAATGCTTTCATCACTACCATTGCTGTCCCCCACAGGAAAAACGGCGCAATGAGTAAAGGAGACTGACGGGTTAACCCAGAATTACTGGCTGGCGTAGATGACTGCATATTTTCGGATTGCTTTTAAAATTTAATTTTGAATCTTGATTGCGGAGTTATTAAGAAATGTTAACAATATTATCGCGATCAAAAACCAGAATTTTGAAAATTCAGTGATTTGGTAAGGAAACTTGAACTTTTATGAAGTGCTTACCCTGTATGCGTTACGCTAATTCTAGCTAAAACAAAAAAGCTAAAACATATACAGAGATAGCATTTCAGCGTTTCGATAAAGAATTATGGTAATAAGTAATTAAAAAAAACTGCTGAAATCCATACAAATTAACCGTTGTGTATATACACAAGTGGCAAGTTACTATTAGAATGCTCCAATAGAAGTCATATTCAGTGCGGCTTTCGCGAAAAGCGATCGCACAAGTATTACTTTGACATTTAACTCATACTCATAATCATCCATATATAAGGGGAAACCTATGAATAAAGGTGAACTAGTTGATGCTATTGCGAAGAAAGCCCAAGAAAAGGGCTTATCTACCAATAAAAAGACTGCCGATGAAGTTCTTTCTGCAACGCTTGAAGTAATCATCGAGACTGTAGCTGGCGGCGAAAAAGTAACTTTGGTTGGCTTCGGCTCATTTGAAGCTCGCGATCGCAAAGCCCGTGAAGGTCGCAACCCTAAGACTGGCGAAAAGATGGAAATTCCCGCCACCAAAGTACCTGCGTTCTCTGCTGGTAAGTCTTTTAAAGAACAAGTCAGCCCTCCTTCTGACTAAAATTCTTAAAAAAAAGGAGACGCTAAGCGTCTCCTTTTTTTCGGGTTTTTTATGTCAGCGCGGCTGCGCCACCAACGACTTCCAGAATTTCTTGAGTAATTGCGGCTTGACGAGCTTTGTTGTACTGCAAAGTCAGCGCCTTAATCAAGTCACCAGCGTTTTCACTGGCATTATTCATCGCGGTCATTCTTGCCGCGAGTTCACTAGCGACAGACTCTTGCAAAGCGCGAAGAATTTGATTGCTGAGATACAGAGGCAACAAAGCATCAAGGATTTGTTCAGGATCTTGCTCAAAAATCAATTCTTTGGGTAGTTCCTTAACCGTAATTTCACGCTTTTCATGCTCGACTTGGAACTTACCGCCGCGAGTGATCAGGCGGAAAATTTCGTTGATCTTGCGAGTATTCTTAACAGTGCCGATGCGATCGCATTTTTGCTTAATCTAGTTTATTTGCGATCGCACCATCTTAGACGCGGTATATCTATTTTTCTGGCGCTATGGATTTGGAGACGATCGCTTCGGCAGGTCTGAGAACTTTATCACCATGCTTATATCCTGTTTGAGTATTCGGATCGGCGATCGCTCTCGCAGATCGTCGCGGATCTCAGAATCAATGATGCTGGGGTTAAGCCTAAAATATCGTAAGGATTACGTTCCATATGAAATTTAATTTCTCTAGACATGGTTAAGTTTTAACTTTTGCTGCACTAAAGAAGGATGTTTAGATTTCATTTCTCTAGCAAAGATTTCGTCCTGTTCGATGTCTTGTCTAATTTCGGCAACATGATCGTAATAGTAGGCTAGGGCAGCATGAACATCAGCCAAATTGATGCTGGGATAGTGATAAATAATTTCATCGGGAGACATCCCCATTCTTTCGTAGCAGATGACAATATTTTGAACTGTAATTCGATGTCCAGCAATACGCTGCTTACCGCCACAGTTTCCTGCGGTGATTTCGATGTGATTGGTGATAGTTGCTGCCATTACATTTTATTCATCGTACTTCTTCTGATTGGACTTTGGACAAATAAGATTTACTCACTCGGTAACATCAAGTGAGTAGATAGGGATAGAAGCGGTTATAGCTAGAAGCTAAGCAGCAACTTGAGGTGGAGGATTAGAAGATTTGCCTTTTTTGACGACAGGATGACGAGGACGAGGGGTCTGAGATGGCCCTAAATTACGACCAGAGGATTTACCACGGGGTTGTGGAGGAACGGCAGGTGAGCCCAACTGTGAAATAATTCGATTCCAGTCCTGCTG
>JBDNJN010000159.1:0-12248 GCA_041687725.1 Pseudanabaena sp. | reverse complement strand
GTTTTGATTGGTGCAGTCTTGTATTTTTCCACTTGCTAGCATTTGCTGGATCGTTTCAGCTTTTGGTGGGATAAATAGTACTGTATCTTGATTGCATTCGAGAATTTTGCAGGCATAATGATCTTTGAGTCTGACTGCTATCTTTTTCATTGATAAAGTGAAGCCCACTATTACATAATAGTTGCTAGCTTTATATAGTAACATTCGACAATTTTCGTTGTTCATTTTTATCTCTCAAATCCTTGTGGATTTCTAGCGATAGCGCTTTCCCTATCTACCTCTGTTCCTGCCGTTCCTTCTGATTTTCCGCTATGAACGTTAATGCGCGATCGGCTTTTTGGACTCTCGCAACGTGACTAGATTCTTGGTGATATAGCGGGTTTTAAATGAGCATAAGCAAGGTAAAATGGATAGAAAATGCAAATGGAAAAAGCGTATTCACTGGATTTGAGAGAACGAGTAATCGCAGTCTATCAAGAAGGAAAAAGCACGATGAAAGAAGTGGCGAAGAGGTTTGCGGTCAGTCGAAGCTGGGTAAATAATCTAGTGCAAAGACAAACAGGGGGGCAAGACTTCCACGTAACCCCAGTTAATTAGGCAAAACTATAAATTTGAGTATTAGAAAATATTCGCTAAGCTGTAGGAAAGTATTTTCTACAATAATAATGTCCGAATCTCCTCCATCCGCCCCAGACAGCAAAAATTCTGGCAATGCACCACTTGCCAAAAAGAAGGGCAAATCGCTTCCACCTAAGCTCATCATCAAATTCGGTAAATTTGTATGGACGACCATGTGGCAGGTGATGATGTCAAATCTTGCCCCTCGCGATCGCCAAGGAGCATATATCCGTCCTGTTACTCAGTTTCATAATCGCATTAGTACTGATGGTACTCATCCCCCTGCCGACGATCGCTATCATCTTTACGTGGGCATGAGTTGTCCTTGGGCGCATCGTACCTTGGTAGTGAGAGCGCTCAAAGGTTTGGAAGATGTCATATCCATTTCCATTGTGACACCTGTTCCAGAGTCAGGAGGCTGGGTCTTTAATCAACCTGAACAGGGCTGCCAAACCCTTGCTGAGTTATATCAATTATCACAGCCAGACTACAGTGGGCGCAGCACGGTTCCTATTCTGTGGGATAAGCAAACTAAACAAATTGTTAATAACGAAAGTGCCGAGATTATTGTGATGCTTAATTCTGAGCTAAATCAGTTCGCCAAGCATCCCGAACTCGATCTCTACCCCTTGGAATTGCGATCGCAGATCGATCATTTCAACGAGAAAATCTATGAAACTGTGAACAATGGCGTTTATCGCTGCGGCTTTGCCCAAACTCAGTCAGCCTACGAGCAAGCTTGCCAAGAATTATTTACCACTCTTAATGAGGTAGATGAAATTCTGGCGACAAATCGGTATTTATGTGGCGATCGCCTGACTTTAGCAGATGTCCGATTATTCACGACGCTGTTCCGATTTGATATTGCCTACTATGGTTTGTTTAAGTGCAATCAACGGCGAATACAGGACTATCCTTACCTTGGTGCTTATCTGCGCGACATCTATCAGATTGGTGATGTTGGTGCTACCTGCGACCTCGAAAGTGTGAAGCGTGACTATTATGGAAACCTCTTTCCGCTTAATCCAGGTGGCCTTATTCCATTGGGACCAGATGTGACCAACTTGCTCACACCTCACAATCGCCATCTACTTTCGATCAACAATTAGGAACTATATGTCTTCTGGAAAGTTGAATAGTAAAGTTGCTTTGGTTACGACCACTCTTGCGACCCAATTGATGAACAACTAGAAGACCAGCACGATTTCTCTCCATCATCAATTCGTGCTCCATTTCGGCAAGACTAGCTATGATACGAAAAAAAAACGACTAGAAGGAAGGAGACGGAATCGCTTATACTAACCCTACTAACTCATCATACAAAATCAAAACATACCCATGTCTAACAGGGAAACAGACCCAACTAGAGAAAATCGAATTGACTACGAAATAGTAGTCGATGCGTATGATGAAGCAGAAAGAGCAATGGGTTGGTACTGCCATCTCCAAGATAAAATTAGCTTCCCATTCCTTGCCACATGGAGCAAGACAAATAAAAAAACAGGTGCGATCGCCGAAAAAGCAATTGAAGTATTAGGCATGGCTTCAGAAGAAGATTGTGAAAGTAATATGTATGTCGAAGTAGCCTACATCGATGAAAAAGACGACACCTTTACGGCAAAACTCTCAGACATCAAAGCCATAAACCCAGACCCTAAGACCGAAGAAGCAATAGTAGACTGGAAATATTGGGTAGACATGGGCTATGGGTTTTAGACATAGTAATCGATATATAAGGGGGGAACGCAGAATTCGGACAAAACCGCACGCTAAGTAACTTTAGTATCTCGCATGGTTAAAAATTCAGTAACAAAATTGCTTTGCAGTCGCAACTTGTAAAAGATAGTTGTCTAGTCTAGTCAAGCATTTTAAAAACCACAGAGAGATTATTCGCTGGCATGGGTTGAATTTGTTGCAGGGCTAGATTTTGCTCAGCAGCGACAGTAATCACATCCTCAAGATTTCGTACTCCCCACTCAGGGTTTTGATAGCGCAAACTTGCATCAAAATCAGCATTACGCTCACTGGTGTGTTTGTCATTTTGTTTGAAAGGCCCATAGAGATACAAAATCCCCTTAACTGGCAATAGGTTTTTAGCGCCTGACATCAAACCTAGGCAAGCCTTCCAAGGGGCAATATGAATCATATTGATGTTAACGATCGCCTGTATTGCTTGGTTTGCTAAGTGTTTATTGTGACTCCAATCAGTTTCAGTCACATCAATCTGCAAGGGTGTGGCTAAATTATCCGATGGATGGTGCGATTGCCAGTCAGTAATGCTGGCGATCGCCATCGGATTAGGGTCTGATGGTATCCATTGGCGCGGTTGTAAATGAGGGGTAAAAAAGACAGCATGTTCGCCTGTCCCACTTGCTATCTCTAGCACTGTGCCCTGTGGAGGTAGCACCTGTAAAAGCGCTTCTAGAATAGCATTGCGGTTTCGCTGAGTTGCGGGGGCATATTGGCGATTGTCGATCATTGGTAGGTATTGCTTCTGAGTGGGGTATGACAGTGATTCGTGCATTTTTGGATTATCTTCTAATTTCAGATGACTCAAACCCGCATTCTCATGTTTTAACAGTGTCGATTTAGTATAAAAAAAGCAAAGCTCGAAAAGATCGCTGTCTAAAGGTTTCAATCCTGTCATCATACAAAAATGCAAGGATCGTTGTCATACCCGAATTAGGCTTAGATTTCGCTCGATAAAGATGTTTGTAGTGATAGAAAAAATGCTCAATGACATTTTTAGAACCTTCATAAATTTTGCATGTCAAGTTTTAAGAAACGATCCACGGCTTGATACATCCAATAGAGTGGCATTTTCGGATCGGCATTGGTTTTCTGAAATCCTAGAGCTTTGGCTAGTTCTGCGTAACTGGGATGGATGATTAATGTATACATATCCCACAGGTTCGGAAAATCATGCCGAATTATTTTGAGCGTTTGTAGTGCATCAAGCAGTAACGATATTTGTGTCTCTTGGCGATATTCACTATCGATTACCCAACTTCTCACAAAAATAGACCGACAAGTTTCATCTCCCGCCAAAGCCATTTGAAATGGATCGACATCCGAAACTTGACTCAAATGCAGTCCTTGACTGGGATGCTCAAAGAATTTAATTTCTGACTCTCGTTTAGTGGGATAGAACGCATAAAATCCAACAGGATTTTGATTGTCACTGCGGCGTAATACTCGTAATCCAGTTGCATATTGGCTTGCCCAATCGCGGAGGATATTGGCAATGCGATAGGTGACAGCATCATTGTTGCGGTTGAGCCAATTGTAGTTACTCGCTAATAAATTGGCGACGGGAACTGCATCACTACGCGGATCGAAGGCATCGATCGCAAAACTGACATTTGCATCTTTGCGATCGCCCTTGAGTAACTCTGGCAGTAATTGAATTTTAATTTGGGTGCAGTTGCCATCAAATTGTTTTTGAATGAGTCCCAAATCAACGAGTTTATTGAGCATCATTCCTGCCGAGCGATCGCCGCCACGATCGCGATCGCAATAAAACACATCTGAGGCTTCGAGACAACTACATTCCACCCATCCTTGGGGAAAAGCTAACTCAGTAATTGGTGGTTTTGGGAGTACCTTTCTCGCTTGGCAATCTTTCAAAAATAAATAGAGCGCTAGTCGCACAAAACAATCGGCTCTGCGCCGCGTCATCCCGATCCGTTGCAGCAGTAAGTTTACATAATGCTGCTGTCGCGATGAGGGAAGCCACTGCTCAAGGGCTTCTGGGCGAAATGTTGGTAGTCCTGACATATTGGCGATCAATTAATTAATGGGTGTGCCTTAGGCATACCCATTAATTAATATAGCAAGCTTTTACAAAAAACTTCGCCCTACTTCGATCTACTTCTTTGACGTTCGAGGCGATCGCACTTTACTCGCTCAACTCATTCTCATTACAGGGGTACAGGCTACATGATTAGCCCATGAGTTTTCGGAGAGGCTAATGGTTTCAATTTATCAGAGCAAAACAGCATTTCAAAATCAACTTCGTCCGTTAGTGAAGCAATTGGCGGCTTGGCAAATTTCCCCAAATCAAGTTACAGGATCGGCAATTTTATTGTCGGCAGCAACGGGACTAGCACTTGTGCTAAGCACGCAATTTGTTATTCCTTTCTTTCCCACGACTCAATGGGTTTTATTATCACTGCCGATTGTCTTATTGGCACGAATGGCGCTCAATGCCATTGATGGAATGCTTGCTCGCGAACATAGTCAGACCACAAAATTTGGCTGCATTCTCAACGAGTTGGGAGATGTCTTATCTGACATTGCACTGTACCTACCATTTAGTCTGATTTCAGGCGTTTCTGTTCCTTTAGTTGTAGGGATTATTATTTTTGCGATCGCATCGGAAATGGTTGGAGTCTTAGGTTATGAAATCGACCATAAACGTCACTACGAAGGGCCAATGGGTAAAAGCGATCGCGCTTTTGTATTTGGCTTAATCGGCTTATTACTGGGAATAGGAATCGCGCCAACTCAATGGCTAACCATCCTTTTGGGTGGAGTGATTTTCCTTCAGATTTGGACAATTATCAATCGCGTTCAAGGAATGCTTCAGGAGGTTGAATCATGGACATAAACATAGCCACACCAGTACTTTATACCCTTGCAGGAATTTTTGGACTGCTTACAATCGCCACACTTATAGTTTTCGGCTTAGCTTTGAGTCATTGGGACACAGACTATAGCGAACTGAATAGCCGCATCAAATCTTGGTGGGTCATGGTGACGATTTTTAGTTTCGCGATATTGCTGAAACAACCCGCATCGATTGTCTTCTTTATGTTGGTCAGTTTTATCGCCCTGCGAGAATATCTATCTCTAATTCCCACCCGCTTTAGCGACCGCCACGTTTTACTTTGGGCATATCTTGCCATCATCCTCCAATATTTCTGGATTTACATTGGTTGGTACGGAATGTTTCTGATCTTCATTCCCATCTATATGTTTCTGTTCCTACCGATGCGAATGTTGCTTAGCGGCGAAACTGAAGGATTCTTAAATGCGATCGGCACACTCCATTGGGGACTGATGCTCAATGTCTATACCATTAGTCACCTCTCTTATCTGATTATGCTGCCCCAGAGTGGCACTGCGATCGCAGGCGGTACAGGCTTACTGGTCTATCTATTACTACTGACAGAAATCAATGATATCGCCCAGTACATCTTCGGTAAACTATTTGGCCGTCATAAAATCATTCCTAAAGTCAGTCCTAACAAAACTGTTGAAGGGCTACTCGGAGGCATTTTGACAACTACTGGAATTGCGATCGCCTTAGCGCCTTGGCTGACTCCTTTCGATTTAATGCATTCAGCTTGTCTGGGCATACTCCTCAGCCTGACGGGATTTATCGGCGATGTGAATATCTCTGCCATCAAGAGGGATTTGGGAATTAAGGATAGTGGCACTCTGATTCCCGGACATGGCGGCATTCTAGATCGCATTGACAGTCTCACCTACACCGCGCCTTTGTTCTTCCACTTCACCGTTTATTTCTACTATCACGGTCAATTGCTATGAGACAAATTCTCACCGTTGTTTTATATCTAGTTGCGAAAATCATCGTCTTGTTTCTCGGCTTACGCATCCGCCATCGTGAAAGATTACCCACATCGGGTCCCGCTATTCTGGTTGCTAATCACAATAGCCATCTCGACACTCTCGTTCTATTCTCGCTATTTCCTCTATCAATGGTGCAGCATCTCCGCCCTGTCGCAAATGAGCAATACTTCCTCCAACAAAATCGTTATTTAGCATGGTTTGCGCGTAATATTCTGCATATTATTCCTGTATCGAGTGAAGCTGGTAACTGCCGCGAGAATAGTTGTAATCATCGCAATTTTTTTAAAAGTTGTGCAGATGCTTTAAATCAAAAGCAGATTCTCATTCTCTATCCTGAAGGTACGAGAGGCACACCTGAAAGTCTGAGCGAATTTAGAACTGGCATCGCCCATCTCGCTAAACAAAATCCTGAAGTTCCGATCGTTCCCATTTTCTTGCATGGTCTTGGTAAAGCTCTACCAAAAGGTGATTTCTTGATTGTTCCATTACTCTGCTGGATTTGCATCGGTGAATCTATGTATTGGCATGGACAGAAGCAAGCTTTCATTCAGGAATTGACTGAGCGAATTCAGAAGTTATCAAACGAAAGACTGCTCTCGATCTCGTAGGGGCAATTCATGAATTGCCCCTACGAGATCGACGCTGGCTGAGCGTAGTCGAAGCCCTACCCCAAAAGCACAAACATCCAATTTAATTTTTAAGAGGTCAATCAACATGTTACAAAAATCATTCCCCACCTACGAACAACTCTTGCTTCCTCTACCAATCTGGAATCCTAAAGCTTGGTACTATGCATTAATGAATCTCTCTCTCAAAACTATCGGCAAACTATCAAAAGGAATTCAGATCGGCTTTCAGTATGGTTTTGATTCGGGTGTGATGCTTGAGTATGTTTACGAAAACAAACCAAGGGGGATCACGCCTCTAGGAACTTTGATCGATTGGGTCTATCTTAACTCGCAAGGATGGCGCGGCATTAGAGAGCGATCGCAGTTAATGAAATCCACTCTCCGTCAAGTATTGCAGTCCTATCAACAGCAAAATATCCCCTGCAATTTGTTGGATGTTGCCTGTGGTGGTGGTCGCTACGATCTAGAGATTTTGCAAGAATTTCGCTCGACTGCGATCGCGGCAACCTTACGTGATTACAAATCAGAGAATGTTGCTAAGGCTCGTCAGCTTGCCTTACAGTTTGGAGTTACTGCTGCGATCGAGCAAGCTGATGCTTTTAATGACTCCGATCTCGATCGGGTACAACCCAGACCAAATGTGGTGATTGTTTCGGGACTGCATGAGATTTTGCCCAATGATCAACTAATCAAGCATCACTTTCAGCAACTCTATCGGATTCTCGATAATTCAGGAACGCTGATTTTCACAATCCAGCCGCAGCATCCTCAACTAGAAATGATTGCTCGGACTTTACCTGCTCATACTGGACTTCCTTGGGTGATGCGGGTACGTTCTTGGGAACTAGTTCGTCAATGGGCTGAAGTTGCTGGATTTCAGAACTTTCAAGTCCAAATGGAACCCAATGGTATTTTTGGAGTTGTTACGACCAGAAAAATTCGTTGATATAATCTCATTTAATGATTGTAAGTAGCTAAGCATGAGAAAAGTTAACATAGGAAGTATCAAAAACTTTATCGTCATAGGGGCTTGAGGTAGCATTGGAACCAAAAACCGAGTTAAGAATTTTGAGTAACTCAAAATTCTCTTCAGGAGAGAGTCCATGCAAAGAACAAAGATCTCCACACTGAACTGATTCAGACAAGGTAAACGAAACCGCCCTTGCATATTGATATGCTTGTATCCCAACAGCGAAAGTCGAGCAAGATCCTCTAGTTTTAGCTCTGAGTCAGTTGCCTTTTTTACTTAAATCCTCTTTAGGAGAAGCTTTCGAGCAGTTCAAAATCCTTAACTCGGTTCTTGGTTCCAATGCTACTCAAGCCCCTACAAATGCTTGGTCGGGGCTTACGTCCCAAAGGTGGGCGCAAAGCATTGGTTCTCGATCATGCAGAAAACTGTTTGAGGTTAGGTGGTGCGAAAGCTGAACGGAATTGGACATTGCAGGGTTTAGTAGAAGAAATGCCAGAACCAGCTATGGAAGCTTTTATCGAACAACCCATCTCTAAAATTCCGCAAACTCCGATAGATTTGCCTAAGCGTCACGTCGAGATTTACGAAACAGATATCAATTTTTATAATATCCCTACCAATGCAGAACTAGAAACCCATTTAGCTCAGCAAACCTATCGACAGCCTGTATTACCGAGAGATCCTTCCACCCGATCGCCTATCAATTCTAATCAAACCACTCCAAGCCGCGATCGCAGTTCTACGCAAACCCGCAAAGTCACGGCTAAGCCATCCCCAAAAGTATCCTCAACAAGACGCTCTAGCCGCCCAAATCGTCAGTTATCCCCTTTGTAAAAAGTTAGTAAAGCTGCGATCGAATTAGCTGAAATGCTTGAAAGTATTTGGGTTTGGCGGTCTTGGTTTCTTAAAAAACGTCAAAAAGTAACTGCTTCTAATAAATACAAGCGTCCTCCTAACTTTCGCTAGTACTGGCTAACTTTTAGGTTTTAAATTCACAGAGGTTTGACCAAACAGAATCTTCTTACTTTCTTCTGTCATTGTTGGTTGACCAGCAAAGGGTTTCGCTTGTTCGTAGGCACGGATGACGGCAGGGCGATCGCTGATTCTTTTTAACCATCCTTGCAAATTGGGAAAGTCTTCGATATTTTGTTGCTGATTTTTGTATAGCATCACCCAAGGATAACAAGCCATATCGGCGATCGAGTATGCTCCAGCAATATAGTCTTTTCCATTGAGTTGACGATCTAGGACTCCATAAAGACGGTTGGTTTCTTTGATATAGCGTTTGATCGCGTAGGGAATCTTTTCAGGCGCATATTGCGCGAAGTGATGATTTTGTCCTGCCATCGGACCTAAACCGCCCATTTGCCAGAATAACCATTCCATAACAACTGTGCGATCGCGCAGATTAGTTGGTAAAAACTTATCTGTTTTCTCAGCTAGATATTGCAAAATTGCGCCAGATTCAAATATGGATATGGCTTCTCTTGCATCGACTGGATGGCGATCGATGATTGCGGGCATCCGATTGTTGGGGGCAATTTTGAGAAAGTCTGGATTGAATTGTTCGCCTATGCGAATATCAATGGAATAAATTTTATACTCTAGTTCTGCTTCTTCCAGAAAAATCGTGATTTTATGTCCGTTAGGTGTTGGCCAGTAGTAGAGTTCAATCATGGATTTAAGGGGTTGATTTCAGTTCATCTGCTATTTCTTCATTGTAGTGCGATCTCATAGCCGCCTTAGAATTATCTCGCTCTAAACAGCGATCGCCTCGGTAAAGTTTACAAGTTTTACATCGGGGTAAATTCATCGGTTAACTTAATAAGTTCATCGTTAACAAAGGTATCCGTTTATGAGAGGGGTTACGATCAAGTGGTGATTGCTGTATTTCTGTAACCTAAAAAATTCTATGATAATTCGTTCAGCCCATCCTGGCGACATTCCCTACCTATTTCCTTTGATCGAGAAAATCTGTGATTTCCATAGGACTTTGGACATGGATCGATACAATTTCTTACCCAATCAAGGACAACGCTATGAAAAATGGTTAACCAAATTATTGTCAGATTCGCGTCATCTTTGTTTGGTTGCCGAGACTGATTCTCTTGAATCTGAAACATCTCCTCAACTGGTTGCCTATCTGATTGCAACATTAGAATCAGAAATTCCCATTTACGACCTTAAGGAATATGGCTATATTCATGACCTCTGGGTTGAAGAGTCCTATCGACATCAAGGTATTGCAAGACAGATGGTGATGCGAACGATTGCACATTTTCAGAAATCGGGTGTTCAACAAATCCGCCTAAATACTGTCGTGAACAATGATTCAGCTTTTAAGCTATATGCTGACTGCGGGTTTCGAGCTAGCACAGTTGAAATGTTGATTCAGTGCAATTAAAAATTGTTGTAGCCTATTGCTGCATATAGCTTTACTTCACCAACAGTCTATACTCTGTATAAAGCCTAAACGACGAGATGAAAACGGATGTTAAAGAACTTTTGGTATGCCATTTGTCTGAGTACAGAAGTCAAAGAAAAACCAATGCGAGTTACTGCTTTAGGACAAGAATTGGTAGTGTATCGCAATCATAAACAGCAAGCGATCGCCATGAGTAACCGATGCATACATTGAGGTGGTTCTTTGAGCAGTGGTCTAGTCAAAAATGATTGTGTCGTCTGTCCTTATCATGGCTGGGAATATCAAAGTGACGGTGTTTGTGTAAAGATTCCTTCTTATCAGGAAGAAATTCAAATACCACTTAAAGCACGTGTAGATAGCTATCCGACAGAAGAAAAATATGGATTTATCTGGGCTTTCTTGGGTGATTTAAGCGAGTCGGAACGTCCACCTTTACCATTATTTCCCGAATGTGACAATTCTAAATATAGAAAATTATGGGGAGACTATCACTGGGATGTGCATTATACCCGCGCTTTAGAAAATGGTATGGATATAGCCCATGCGCCTTTTGTCCATGCTGGTAGTTTTGGTAATCGTGATGAACCAGAAGTAGAGAGCTATGTAGTGGAACAATTTGAATGGGGCAGTGATGCCACTGTGAATTTAAATCCGCCACCGTTATCGGGTTTGTGGAGTTTGTTAAGCAAAGGCAAAGAACGCCCACCTGTCAAAACTACGAGTGGTTATCGAATGCCGAATATTACGCGGTTGCAAGTAACATTGCCGATCGGTGACTTTGTGCTGTATGTCTGTCATTTGCCAGTCAGTGAAACCCATACGCGCAGTCTCTGGGTACAGATGCGTAGTTTCTTTACGAGCAAATTATTTGATCGCGACAGTATGCGTCGTGTTATCAAAATCTTTGATGAAGATCGCCAAACTGTTTCCGAACAACGTCCGCAAATTTTGCCCTACGATCTTGCCGCCGAATTGCACGTCAGGAGTGACGCTATTCAAATTGATTTTCGTAAAAAGCGAAATAAGTATATTGATCTGGGTTGGTGTATTGATAGCCAACGTATTCAGTCTGAATATGCCAATAAAGCGGTGGTCATACCTTCTCCTGCTAGGAAAGAGAATCCTAATGCTTGGATTATGGATGAAGTTCCTGTCGAACAAACTTCATAAAATTCATACCAACAGTATAAATCTGCATTACGTGACCCAAGGTAAAGGTTCGCTGATGCTCTTGCTGCATGGATTTCCAGAATTTTGGTATTCTTGGCGGCATCAAATTCCAGAGTTTGCCAAGGATCACAAAGTAGTTGCAATCGATCTGCGAGGCTATAACGATAGCGATAAGCCTAAAGCTCAATCCGCCTATGTTATGGCTGAATTTGTGAAAGATGTGAAAGGTGTGATCGAGGGGTTGGGCTATGATCGGTGCATTCTTGTCGGGCATGACTGGGGCGGGGCGATCGCGTGGTCATTTGCCTATGCTTATCCCGAACTGGTCGAGCGGTTGATTGTGATGAATCTCCCGCACCCTGCTAAATTTGCGGCAGGATTGCGTACACCGCAGCAGATGCTCAAAAGCTGGTATGGGGGCTTGAGTAGCAATGGAACCAACTAGCGGAAAACTCGGTTGTGACATCCTAAAAAAATTTGATCGCCAAAGGCGAAGGAATAATAAAGAAGTGCAAAGAAATACGAAGAAGTGTAAAGGGCAAAAGGGCTAAAGAACCGAGAAGGGAGTCCTCACCGCACTACGCATACAACTCGAAAACCGAGGTTGCTGTAAGCATCACGCGCGTTGAAAGTGTAACGACAGGCAGACCGACAATTCTGAGCAACGAAGTCCCACGAACCGCCGCGAAGCAGCTTTCTTGGTAACGTCTCAATAACCACTGGTAAAATAGGGGGTTGCCAAAAGAGGCAAAATCTGGTTTAACAAAGAGATGAGTATCAACAGCAATACTAACCTAGTCGAAACAAATACCCCAGTCACGGAGGTAGAAGGTTTACGTAG
>JBDNJN010000158.1:0-4338 GCA_041687725.1 Pseudanabaena sp. | reverse complement strand
GTGAAACTGGTGCAGTGAGTCCAAAAGACGATGACCTGTATCTTCGGACGTAAAGCTCAAAGTACGAGTCTCCTGTAAAAGGGCTTTCTTCGGGAAGCCCGCGCTCTAACTGTACTCAGTTGAGCGTCGGGAGGATGTCACCTCTTGATTGATCCACTCATTGAAAGCCTTATGGTCTAAACGCGCAGCAAGTATTTTGCACATTCGCAGGATATCTGCTAGCTGAAACTTAGGATCAATGGTAGCGTTTTGAATTTGCCGTAATAAACTCATTCAGTTACGAAAAAAATATTTGGTCTATAGATCTTTTATAACGCAAAAAGCTTAAAATTGGGTAAAAATAAAACTGTTTTGGAGTTGTTTGAGTTTTGCTAAACTGAGACTAACTTAAAGGATGAATCAATGGCATGAACACGATTAGAAACGAGATAGCCCAACGTTTAGGCGTGATTCCTGATGATAAGCTGCGAGAAGTTCTTAACTTTTTAAACTATCTTGCATGGCAAACCGAAAACCCGCGCACACAAGAAGATACAGATTGGCTAGAGAGCGACCTGTCAGGTTTAGACAACTACGAACCCTACGAATGGCAAGAAGGAGAACTGCAAGAAGGACTACCAGTTAGATTCATCGCTGAAACAGGCAGAATAGAGATTGGCGTATGACACAGCGTATTTTACAAATTGGTGATGTCGTAACAGCACATCGAGTCAGTCTGTCATCTCAGGAATATGCAGCGATCGCTAAAGCACTTCACCAAATAACCGAACTAACTTAGAAGTCAATAAGATCGCTTTACTAAATTAGCGATCGTCTTTTGAGTGAGTATTTCATGCGATCGCTGTAATTTAAAAAATAGATCGTCGTGGAGACTCTAACAATTTTGCTTTGAGTAAATGTGTTTTTGCCCAACCAACGCGATTATCAAAGGTTGATTGGGTTCCACTGGGTAATAAAGTTTTTCTGTCATCCTCAGATATTTTTAAAAACCTTGCCGCATGTTCTATACTTTCTCTAAAAGAATGTTCTTTCCCATCACTGGCGAGTTGCATTAAGGGTAGAAGAATTGCCTGATAATCGGGAACTGTCATATTGGGAAGATACTCGAAAGATAAGTGGGGGGTATAAAATTTATATGATTAATTTCTCTTTCATACTCTACACCAAAATAAATAGCGATCTCTATTTGCAGAGAACGCAGCGTTATAATTTACCTAAGAGCATGACAACAAAACTTCGGTAGGCAGATTATGCAAGCAACTGTGAGTGAACCTCAAATAAATTTAGAGCAAGAACTCGAACCACAAATGCATCTCTGGACGATCGCTGATTATCACCAGATGATCGAGTCAGGAATTTTGGATGAGGGCGATCGCGTAGAACTGTTGGAAGGAAAAATTGTTTGTATGAGTCCACAACGACCGTTTCACGCCTCAAGCGTACAGCGTAGTAGCAATTATCTCTATGAAATCCTCAAGGGAAAAGCTTATATCCGTGTTCAGTTACCTGTAACTTTGGGTAATAAATCGGAGCCAGAGCCAGATATTGCTGTTGTTAAACTTGATTTAAATGAATATTCTCTGAAGCATCCTGAATTTGCGGATATTTATCTATTGATTGAAGTTGCGGATTCGACGATTACCAAAGATCGCAAGCAAAAATCAGGTATCTACGCCAAAAATCAAGTTTTAGAATATTGGATTCTCGATTTGCAAAGGAGACAGGTTTATATTTTCCGTCAACCAGAGGCGCAATCCTATCGCGAACAATTTGTTTTGAGTAGTAGTGATACTGTTACTCTGCAAGCATTTCCTGATATTGAGATCGCCTTAGATGCCATGTTTCCAATCGTTCACTGATTTTTCTGTGGTGGTTAACGCTTTACACTAAAAATTGCAATTTGGAAATTTCTATCATGCCAATCAAAATTGCGATCGCTTTACTCAGCGCAGGATTATCATCAATCTGCAAATCTCGCCGATGTCAGACAATTGAGATCGGGCTTGAGGCGATCTCAATTGTCTGAATTAATGGCGATTTTAGGCATAAATATCAACTGGTTTAAATAATTCGATCAATGGGAACAGTCTTCATGTCATTTGAGGACAAAGCATTTCTGATCGACTTTACAGACAAACTAGGCAATACCTTTGCAATGGAAACTATTGAGACAATAAAGTTTTTACGTCTTAATTTAAAGAACCAGAATTAGCGATCGCTTAGAAATCACGTGATGAGGATTGAACTTGAGACCGCGCTTTGATTTGGTCAGGCTAGAAAGGGCGATCGCTAAAAACACACTAAATTTAGATGCGATCGCTGAAAATGTTAATCTATTAAGATAAATTTACAATTCATCAAACTTTGTCTTTGATAGTTTATTCCTGATGGCTAAATGTGTAATTAATCGCCGTGCCGAATTTTCTGCTAGTCATCGTTACTGGCTACCCGAAATCCCAGACGAAGAAAATCTGGCAAAATTCGGCTTATGTACTAACTTCCCGCCCCACGGTCATAACTATGTTTTATACGTTGGGATGCAAGGAGAAATCGACCATACGGGCATGGTGCTTAACCTCTCAGAGGTCAAACACACGATCGCCCGTGAGGTTACGACTCAACTAAATTTTTCCTATCTAAATCAAGCATGGGAAGAATTTGAGCAAACCCTTCCCACTACTGAAAATGTGGCTCGTGTGATCTGGCAGCGCCTAGAATCGCATCTGCCATTGGTCAATATTCGCTTATACGAACATCCTAAACTCTGGGCTGATTATCAAGGTAACGACATGCAAGCACATTTAACGATTAGCACTCATTTTTCCGCCGCCCATCGCCTTGCGATGGATACGCTCTCGCTCGAAGAGAATACTGAAATCTATGGCAAATGCGCCCGTGTGAATGGCCATGGACATAACTATCATTTAGAAGCCGCAATTTCTGGTGAAATCGATCCGCGCACAGGCATGATTGCTGATTTGAGTGATTTTCAAAAAGCATTAGATCAATATGTTCTCGATCCAATGGATCACACTTTTCTAAATAAAGATATTCCTCACTTTGCAGAAGTTGTACCAACAGCCGAAAATATTGCTGTCTATATTCAAAAAGTATTGACACAGCCAATTCGCGACATCGGCGCAAAATTGCACAGCATTAAGCTGATTGAAAGTCCGAATAACTCCTGTGAAGTTTACGGAGAATATCTACTCTCTGACATTGAGAATTCATTAGAAGAAGCTTTGACAAAATCGGTCTAGTTCCTATTGATGATTCCCAATTGCAATGGGCAATGCTTCACAACCAACGGCAAGGGATGCAGTCCTCGGCGGTCAAGCACCGCCGCCATTTGGCGGTGTGGTGTTGGGAGGTTTGGAAGGAGTTAAAAGAAGGCTGAACAGTCCCGCGATCGCGTCGAGAACCTCGGCTCTAAGCGAAGCTCTCAACTATGGCGAAACAGGCTTAAATCTAGTTTTGCAAGGTTTACATGATGACTCGCTCAAAGTCCAACGTACCGCCTCGTTATTACTTTGGCGCAGACCTGAATCCCATATTCGTCAAGCTCTAGCCGACTATAGCCAATATTATCTATTTGATATCGTTGACACATTGCAAGGTCATGAAGAGGCGATCGCCTCTCTTGCTTTGTTCGCTAGTGGCAGAATTTTATATAGCGCGGGTGTAGACTTCACGATCAAGGTTTGGGATTTAAGAGAAACAGAACGGAAGCAGATTGGCATAATTTGTGGACACAATCATGTTGTTACTTCCATACTTTAGTTACAGGTAGCCAAGACACGACAATTAAGCTTTGGGATATGAAAACGGGGACAGAAATTCGGACTCTGCGCGGTCACACCAGTCTCGTCGATTCAGTTGTGCTTAGTCCTGATGGTCAGGCGATCGCCAGTTGCGGTTGGGATACGACAATCCGCGTATGGGACGTAAGACCTCAATAAACGCTGAGAGCAAAAAATATGGCTATGACAAAGCCCGTCAATGAATATACGAATCAGGATATTTTCCCAAAAAAGGCTAGGTGGGAGCGGGAATCTTCTTAGCCGCTTTAGCCCGAATTAGATCTGGTAAAGAAAGTACTTGGAGATCATTATGCAATATGATTTCTGATTTGATTAAGGACATCAAGTACGAGTCTGCATCTATTAGCTTAGATTTTTTATCAAAAAAGAAAGGCGGTAAGAACTAATTTCTTACCGCCTTTCTTTCTAAAATTAAGCTTGGCATCGAGCTATTTTCCCGTAGGGCTACCCCTAAAGTATCTTCACCGTGACAGCGTTTCACAACTGAGTTCGGGATGGGTCAGAGTGGTACCACCGC
>JBDNJN010000157.1:0-4629 GCA_041687725.1 Pseudanabaena sp. | reverse complement strand
GTGAAACTGGTGCAGTGAGTCCAAAAGACGATGACCTGTATCTTCGGACGTAAAGCTCAAAGTACGAGTCTCCTGTAAAAGGGCTTTCTTCGGGAAGCCCGCGCTCTAACTGTACTCAGTTGAGCGTCGGGAGGATGTCACGTCTGGCAAATTCACTGATGATGTTTGTGTCGCAGAGATAGCTCATACGAGTATTTCAGTAAATGGATTGGGACGATCGCTACGAGGGACATTTTCAAATGTGTAGTCTTCTGCTATGCAAAGCTGGTGTAACTCGGCAAAGGCATCGGCGAGGGGGATTGGTTGTTGCTGATGTTGCCATGTCAGAAATTCTTGAAATAGGTCAGCCCTAATCACGGCAACTATTGGGCGATCGCGTTGATAAATCAGTTGGGGTGTTTCCCCAGATGCGTTGATAATTTCTGGAAACTGCTGTTGTGCTTCTTCAATTTTCCAAATCATAGTTTTCCAAACTCTCTGTGCTTAATATTCTAATTTTGCCATCAATTCACAAATCGCGCCGATGCCAAATTATTGCGATCGCCTCTCTACTTATATCTCTATTCATCGGCAAAGAAGTCTGAGTCAATTTTTTTAACCTCATACTGAGAAATAACTGATACCCCTAGATTGTAATCAATCATGAACTGGGTTAGCTGTTCACCATCCAACAAGACAACCTTTGTGTCTCTCATGTTTTTAGCATATTCATGGGCTTCTCTAGAGAAATTAGAAGTTGTAATAAACACTCCCTTTTTTGCACCTTGACCTGCCAATGCGCCCACAAATTTTTGAATTTCAGGACGACCAACGGTTCCTTCCCATTTTTTTGCTTGGATATAAATTGCATCTAAACCAAGTTTATCTTCTTTAATAATTCCATCAATCCCCTCATCCCCACTTCTACCGATCGCTTTCCCTGCATCCTGAATTGACCCACCATAGCCCATTTTGACTAACAGTTTCACCACGAGGCGCTCAAAGAAATCAGGAGGACAGTCTTTAACAAGAGTCAAGAGATCTTGAGCTAAAGATAATTTTATCTTTTGATAAACTTCGGCTAAGGCTTCGTCTGGGGGGATTTGCTCAATTAGATTAATTTGTGATGGCAGATTAGAATTTTCAGTAGTGGTATTAGTTCCACAAAATTCTAAATATTCAGGAAACTGCTTGAGAAATTTAGCATTGATTTGAGATGGCTTGCGACTAATTACTTCTTTACCTCTCGCTGTAATTTGAAAAATAGATCGTCGTGGAGACTCTAATAATTTTGCTTTGAGTAAATGTGTTTTTGCCCAACCAACGCGATTATCAAAGGTTGATTGGGTTCCACTGGGTAATAACGTTTTTCTGTCATCATCAGATATTTTTAAAAACTTTGCCGCATATTCTATGCTTTCCCTAAAAGAATGCTCTTTTCCATCACTGGCAAGTTGCATTAAGGGTAGAAGAATTGACTGATAATCTGGAACTGACATATTGGGAAGATACTCGAAAAATAGGCGAGGTGTATAAAATTACATGATTAATTTTTCTCTCATACTCTACACCAAAATAAATAGCGATCGCTATTTGCAGAGAACGCAGCGTTATAATTTACCTAAGAGCATGACAACAAAACTTGGGCAGGCAGATTATGCAAGCAATTGTGAGTGAACCCCAAATAGATTTAGAGCAAGAACTCGAGCCACAAATGTATCTCTGGACGATCGCTGATTATCACCAAATGAT
The DNA here is from genome assembly GCA_041687725.1 of Pseudanabaena sp. Taxonomy (GTDB): domain Bacteria; phylum Cyanobacteriota; class Cyanobacteriia; order Pseudanabaenales; family Pseudanabaenaceae; genus Pseudanabaena. The sequence goes on along the minus strand of JBDNJN010000157.1, from coordinate 2,898 downwards.
TGAGGCAGGAATTTTAGGTGATGGCGATCGCGTAGAACTGTTGGAAGGAAAAATTGTTTGTATGAGTCCACAACGACCATTTCACGCCTCAAGCGTACAGCGTAGCAGTCGATTATTCTTTAAATTGCTAGGAGATCTGGCTGAAATTCGAGTCCAGTTGCCTGTAACTTTGGGTAATAAATCCGAGCCAGAGCCAGATATAGCTGTTGTTAAATTTGATGCAAATGAATATTCTCTGAGACATCCCGAATCTGCGGATATTTATCTATTGATTGAAGTAGCGGATTCGACTATCACCAAGGATCGCAATCAAAAATCACGTATCTACGCCAAAAATCAGGTTTTAGAATATTGGATTCTGGATTTGCAAAGGCGACAGGTTTATATTTTCCGTCAACCAGAGGGGCAATCCTATCGCGAACAATTTGTTTTGAGTAGTAGTGATACTGTTAGCTTGCAAGAATTTCCTGATATTGCGATCGCCTTAGATGCCTTGTTTCCAGTTATTCACTGATTTTTCTATGATGGTTAATGCTTTACACTAAAAATTGCAATTTGGAGCTTTTATCATGACAGTCAAAATTGCGATCGCGCAAATTCATCTAGAGCAGGGTCAAAGAGTCACCCTTGACAACATCAACTGGCAAGAGTTTGAGGATATTTTAGAAGACTTAGGAGAACATCGCCATTCACTAATTGCTTATTACAAAGGAGTATTGGAATTTCGGAAGCCTTTACTAGAGCAGCAACGCGCCAAGGTCTTAGTTGTAGAGTTACTGAAAATCATCTTGGATGAACTAAATTTAGAGTGGGAATCTCTTGGCTCAACAACCTTTAAAAGTAGAAAAATGCAAGCAGGAATTGAGCCTGATGATTGCTTTTATATCCAGAACTATCAAGCGATGATCGGTAAAAAACGGCTCAATCTTGATGTCGATCCTGTTCCTGATTTGGCGATCGAGGTGGACTTAACTTCAAATACCCAGATCAGTGCATACCAAGCCCTAGCTATACCCGAAATCTGGCGATATAAGAACGGAAAATTGGAAATTAGCCTATTTCAAGATCATCAATACATTGACTCTCCTATTAGCAAAGCTTTCCCGTCCTTACCAGTTATTGAAGGCATGTCTCTATTTTTAGAGAAGAGTAAAGATCTGCCTATGAGTGCCTTACGAAGAGAGTTTCGCGTGTGGTTACAAACAGCGCAAAAAACATGATGGTTTAGAATCGATACCAAACTAATGCGATCGCATTTCCCGAAGCGACAAATGGGCGTTGATAAATCAATTGAGGTGTTGTCCCAGATGCGTTGACCTTAGAGTATTTCTGTTTGGATGCGATCGCCGCCTTGCCAATGAAGCATAGTAATTTCGGCGTTGATGGCTATGGCGGCGCGTTGTTTGGCTGATTCAATAAGCTGACGAATTTCGAGAAAGAGAGTTTGTTCTATCTCTTGTAAAGTGCGATCAATCTGAGGCAAAATGAGAAATAATTCATTATAGTGATAGCAAATTTGAGCTTACCTGTTATTCAAATAGGGATCGAGGTAAACCAGACTGTCGAATGATTGATTGCAATGTGCCGATTTTGATTTCTGTGTAATTAGGAACGGGGACATTAATTGTAGAATCATCGATTTTTTTTGCATGATGATATGACTGCCGCGTTGCCTAACTTTCTCGAAACCATGCTCGGACAAGATTTGACAGACTACCTTTGAGGAAAGAACTCGTAGTTTACCCAATGGCGACCTCGATCTGAGTGACATAGATTTCTGAATACATTCTGGCTAGAACTTCGTTAGGGCTTGCCATTTCAAAAAATAGCTCGATCGCTTCAACTAGATTGTTTCTGGCTTCCTCTACTGAGTCACCTTGACTGGCTATGTCGATTTGAGGACAGAGGGATACATAGCCATCATCTTCGCGTTCGATGATGCAGGTTAGTTGTTTGAGTTGTTTCATGGGTTAGGTCGCTTTTGTTAACTCAATCGTTTATGCGTTTATTTTACGTTGTACAAACATAAATTTTCTGTCAAAAGTAGATCGAGCTTGAGATAATCTCTCTTCGCCATATTTAACTCGCTTTCTAGATCTCGATATGTTGCCAATGTTTGACTTGTCCTTCTTGGTGGCACAGCAAAATTCCGAACCATTCTAGGCGTTCGAGATTTTCAGCGATCGCATTTTTATTCTTGCCACCATTTTTAAATTGGGCAACGATTTGGGCGATCGCTACGGGGTGAATCCTCAAAAGTGTAGTGTTCTTCGAGGCTAAGTTGCTATAAATTGGCAAAGGCATCAGCGATGGGAATTATTTTTTGCGATCGCTGCCATGTCAAAAATTCTTGAAAGAGTTCGGCTCTAATCACAGCGACAACTGGCGATCGCGTTGATAAATTAGTTGAGGTGTTGCCCTAGATGCGTTGATGATTTCTGGGAGGTGTTGCTGTGCTTCTTCAATTCTTCAGATCATAAATGTTGCTTAAGTTTAACTATTATGCTATTAAATCACGTAAAATTTAGATGTGGTAATGTAAAAATACAGATGATTGATATCACTATAATTGAGCTTGCGTTTAAACGCATACCTGAATACAACTCTGAGATTGCAAAGACAGTTCCTTCTCATACAAAAACAAATTATTTATTTGGTTCATTTGTAGCTATTGGGGTTGGTCTATTCACTTTAATTGTCACTTCCCAAAGTATGGTTAAGATACTTGGGGGAGGAGTAGCTGCTGGAGGTGTTGGGGTATAGCGGTTTTCAAATGAGCGTGGTACGAGCGTCGCATTCATAAAACCAGCCAAAGAAGTCAGATTCAGAAACAGAATTGAAAGCGAGAGTGATGGCAGCATGAAGCTGCTCAGTGGTTCTCGGAGCAATCGAACGCAG
>JBDNJN010000156.1:0-10234 GCA_041687725.1 Pseudanabaena sp. | reverse complement strand
CGCAACGTGTTCTCGCTAATCAGGTTCATCAAGCTTTTGATATTCTCTCCTGCTCTTCCTGATTTCTCTCCATTCATTTCCTCTGGCGCAACCTGAAAGTTCTTACCCTCTAACCCTTTCCGAAAATGAAACCACCCTGAACCCCTTCTCCTTGCAAGGAGAAGGGGAGCCAGAGTCTCTTCTTGTCCTCCTTCTCCTTGCAAGGAGGAGGGGAGCCAGAGTCTTTTCTTGTCCTCCTTCTCCTTACAAGGAGGAGGGGAGCCAGAGTCTTTTCTTGTCCTCCTTCTCCTTACAAGGAGAAGGGGAGCCAGAGTCTTTTCTTGTTCCCCTCTCCTTTGCAAGGAGAGGGGCTAGGGGTGAGGTTTTTAAAAGCTTCCACGCAACTATTAATCAAGGTATAAATTCATGGATATCATCACAATTCTAGCTACTGCGATCGCAACTTCGACACCTCTGATTTTTGCGAGTATTGGCGAAACTATTACTGAACGTGCAGGTGTGATCAACCTTTCTGCTGAAGGCACAATCTTGATGTCAGCGATGACTGGTTTTGCGGTTGCGAAGTTTTCTAATAGCTTGCTTTTAGGATTTGCGTCGGCGGCTCTGGTTGGTGCGGCGATCGCCTTAGTTGTGGCAATTGGGGCAATCACGCTGAAACAATCACAGGTATCAATTGGCTTTGTATTAGCGCTGATGTGCAGCGATTTATCTTCTTTTTTGGGAAATCCCATTGTCAGAGTTGAGGGAATCACGGTTCCTAGTTTCAAGATTCCCATTTTAGAAAATATCCCTGTTTTAGGGAAACTCCTATTTCAAAGTGATTTATTAGTTTATAGCAGCTATATCTTAATTCTTGGTTCTTGGTTCTATTTCTATCGAACTCAAGGTGGTTTGATTTTACGAACCGTTGGAGAACAACCTGCCGCCGCCTTTGCTAGAGGTACTGATGTGATTAAAATGCGTTATATCTATACGCTCCTTGGTGGTGCATTAATGGGAATTGCAGGAGCCGCTTTTTCGTTGGATTTTAAAGCAGGATGGAGCCATCGGCATACTGCGGGTTATGGATGGATTGCGCTGGCGATCGTCATCTTTGGTGGGTGGAATCCCTTGCGCGTGGCTCTGGGAGCTTATCTGTTTGGGATTTTACAGTCTTTGGCTAGTGTGGCTCAGAGTGCAATTCCTGAAGTGCCAACACAGGTGTTTAACACGGCTCCCTTTGTATTGATGATTTTGATGTTGGCGCTGACTTCAGGAGAATGGCTCGATCGCTTAATTTCGCCATTACCGCGATCGCTTAAACAAGGAATATTAAATACAGTCAGGACAACGCCACCAGCGTCACTGGGTAAGGTGTTTGACCAAGATTAGATTACCTAAATACCAAAAAGCTGAGGCATACGCTGCGCGTGCGCCTCAGCTTTTTGGGATCTCTACCTAGGGCTTGATCGCTGTGTCTTAATGGCACAAACCTACTGCATAGAAGCCGCTAACACTTTCCGTAATAGCCTCAAAAGATGCAGCGTTTAGCTACGATCGCAGATAAATTCTCTCAACTTCTGATGCAGGTAAAGGCTTGTTAAATAAGTAACCTTGTCCATACTGACAGCCAGTTTTTTGCAGCCATTCAAGCTGTTGCTTTGTTTCAATTCCTTCGGCAATCACGGCTAATCCGAGTTGATTACTGAGCGTGATGATTGTATCGACAACATGGTAGTTGCGATTTTCGGATTGAATTTGGCTCACAAACGATTGATCGATTTTGAGGTTGTCTACGGGAAAACGATGGAGATAACCAAGGGAAGAATAGCCAGTGCCAAAATCATCAATGCTGATTTGAATTTGACGCGATCGCAACTCTTTAGTAATGGCGATCGCCGCTTCGGCATTTTCCATAATTGCACTTTCGGTAATTTCTAATTTGAGATTGGCGGGATTAGCGGCGGTTTCTAATAAAATTTGATCGATATCGGCGAGTAATGTCGCAGAAGAAAACTGCCGCACCGAAAGATTGACACTCATCGTTATTTCTGTCCAGCCCTGCTGCTGCCAAGCCCGAAGTTGCTGACAGGCTTGTTTAAATACCAACATCCCCACAGGCACAATCAACCCCGTCATTTCCATACAAGGGATAAACTCTGATGGTGAAACCATACCCCGTTTAGAATTTTGCCAACGTATTAATGCTTCAAATCCTGCTAATTTTTGAGTTTGTAAATTTATGATTGGTTGGTAATAGAGAATAAACTCTTGTTGTTCTAGCGCTCGTTGGAGATCGTTCTCTAAAATTAGGCGATTGAACATCGCTAAATGCATCTGGCGATCGAATATTTGATAGTTGTTCTTACCGCGTAATTTGGCTTGATACATCGCTGTATCAGCATCTTGCAAGAGTTCTTCAGGCTTTTGTTCTATATTCTTAGCTAAAGAAACTCCTATACAGACAGTGACAAAAATTTCACAATTTGCCACAAAAAATGGTTGGGTAAAACTCTTAAGAATATTTTCGAGAAAAGACTCAAGGACTACATCTTCTTCGATTTGATTTAGCAAAAAACAAAACTCATCTCCCCCCATACTGGCTAATACATCGTTAGGGCGGAGATGCTGCTGCAATCGTTGGGCGATCGCAATCAGTAATTGATCGCCAACAGCATGACCAAAGGAACCATTCACTAGTTTGAACTGATCACAGTCTAGATAAACTAGGGCGAGAGATGATTCTCCCGCTTGCAATCTCTCTGATAATTTTTGCAGTAAGGAGAGCCGACTGGATAAATGGGTGAGTGCATCCTCAAAAATCATGGTTTGCAACTGGGCTGTACGCGCTTGCACCATTGCTTCTAATTGAGTATTAAAGGCGGTTAATTGTTGATATTGATGGTGAATGCGAATCATCGATCGCACTCTTGCGGTTAGCTCTAAGCGATTAACGGGTTTGCTAATAAAGTCATCGGCTCCTGCCAAAAAACATTGGGCGAGATCTTTTTTGTCCGTCAAGGCTGTGATCATAATAATTGGCACTGCCCGCCATTTTGTCATCGCTTTAATATGCTGACAAACCTCAATGCCATCCATCTCTGGCATCATCACATCTAGCAAAATCAAATCGGGCTGAAATGCATCTAAAGAAGCGATCGCATCTTTTCCATTAGCTGCATAGTGCAGTTGATAATCTTGATTTTCCTGCTCAGAGTCTCCGCTATTACTTAAAAGCGCTTCAATCACATCAAAATTATTAGGTTCATCGTCAACAACTAAAATAGAGGGTTTATTCATGGCTAAAAGTATTTGGGGGCTAAAAGTATTTGGGGGCTAAAAGTTTGGAGCTAAAAGTTCTTGAATAGTTATGGTTAATTGCTTCAGCCTAACAGGTTTAATCAGATAATCACTAGCTCCCGCAGCGAGACAGCGATCGCGATCAAATTCCATTGCTAGAGCAGTTAAGGCGACGATTGGGACATTGGCTAAACTAGGAATCTGGCGAATTTGTTTTGTCGCATCTAAACCATCTATCACGGGCATTTGAATATCCATTAAAATTAAATCAGGTTGCATAGATTCAGCCAAGGCGATCGCCTCCTGTCCATTGTTAGCTAAGACAATGCGATAACCTTTTGCGGTGAGGTAGCTAGAAATCGTCATGACGTTGGCTTGGTTGTCTTCTGCCAACAAAATTAGAGGCGATATTTTCTGTGCGATCTGCACATGTTCGATTTGATCATGTGCGATCTGACTAGATTGAAGACTGGGATCTACCTGACTTGCCACAGATGATAAGAGGCTAGTATCTGTATAGGGAAGGACAAACGCAAAGCAGCTACCAAAGCCCAATTCACTGGTTAATGTGACTTTTCCGCCGTGAAGTTCGATTATCTGTTTTACTAGGGCAAGCCCCAAACCTGTTCCCTGATATTGACGATTGAGGTTGCTATCGATCTGGATGAAGGGTTGAAACAGCTTGCTAATATTTTCTGGAGAGATACCGATACCTGTATCGGTGACAGCGATGCGGAGATAGCCTCTGATTGCCGATTCTGTTTGGAGGTCGTGCAAGTCAGACAGAGATAACAAGCTCACTTCTAGATTGATTTTTCCATGTTCTGGGGTGAATTTGACAGCATTGGCGAGTAAGTTGATTAAGACTTGACGAATACGGCGTGCATCGACATTTAATTCAGGTAGATTTACTGGCAGTTTGGTCGCTAGATGAATGTTCTTTTTGTCGGCTAACTGTTTGACAAAGGCGAGACTAGATTGACAGAGAGATTTTATAGATGTATTGGAGCGTTCTAGATCGATTTGTCCAGATCCTATTTTGGCGAGATCAAGAATGTCATTAATTAGTTCTAATAGATCCAAGCCACTGCGCTCAATCGTTTCTAGAGCCTTGATTTGTGGATTAGTGATCTTGCCAAATATTTGATCTTTCAGTCCTTCTGTCAGACCGAGAATCGCATTAAGCGGTGTGCGGAGTTCGTGACTCATGTTAGCGAGAAATTCATCTTTGAGTCGGGTAGCACGAGCAAGTTCTTCATTAGAGATTCTCAGTTGTTGGTTGCGTTCGGTGAGTTGTTGTTCGGCAAGTTGCCGATCGCAAAGTTCTTGTTGCACCTGCTCATATAAATTGGCTTGTTGAATAGCGATCACTAATTGGTTAGCAATTTTTTGGAGTAAATTGATTTCCCATTCTTGCCACTGACGAGGGCGATCGCATTGATGAACAATCAGCAATCCCCAGAGCGTACTATTTTGAATAATGGGAACAACAAGTTTGGCTCTGACCTGTATTTCCTCCAGAAATTTGGCTAAGCAAGGTAATATCTTGTGAGATTCGGATTCGCGATCGCTGAGGGTAAATATTCTGCCTTGGACATAGCGATCATAGTTTACTTTTGGGAAAACTTCTTCAGGAAAGTTAATATTAAGGATTTTTGACCAAGGAGGAGAAACAGATTCAGCAATAGCAGCCCCTGTCCCGTCAGGAAAGACTCGATACATTAGCACTCGATCTGCATTCAAGATTTGATGGATTTCTTCGACAGAGGTATTCAAAACCTCATTTAGATTAAGGGTTGATCGCATCCGTTGGGTAATCACGCCTAGCAATCTTTCTTGTTCAGCCTGTTGTTGTAATCTTAGTTCTACTTGTTTGCGATCGCTAACATCCACGACCACGCAGACACAATCATCTTCAGAGAGCATGGCAACGCCAATTAGGACATGGACGGAATGCCCATCTTTGTGATAGTAGACCTTTTCCCAAGGCTCAATCACACGATTAATTCTCAGATGTTGGATCGCATGGAGATCGAGTGGTAGATATTCGGGCGGAGTGATGGTTTTCCAATTAAAATGCTTATCGTTTATGTCTTCTTGGCTGTAGCCAAGCATTTCTAAGAAGCGATCATTTGCATCGGTAATCTGTCCATTAAAATCAGTAAACATCATCCCCACAATATTCGATTCAAACACTCGCCGAAAACGGGTTTCACTTTCTTGGAGGGATTCTTCGGCTAAAACATTTAAGTCTTGGTGCAGACTCTCATAGGTCACAAGCCCCACTATGACATCGCAATTATCGACAATAGGCAATTGGCGAATGTGGTATTTTTGGAGGAGATTAATTGCTAAGGATAAATCTGTGAAATCGGCTTCACGCAAAGTGATAACAGGATGCACCATCACCTCCCGCATCATCAGGCGATCGAGAGGCTGTTGCTGAACTAGCAGCTTGACGACATCCTGTTCAGTGAAAACACCTAACAACTGCTCATTTTCTGCCACCAACACATAGGGCGATCGCTCCTCACTCATTTGCGCGATCGCCTCCATCACCATTGTTTCAGGTGCAACCACAAGAGGGTTACGAATGATCACCGACTTGAGTTCGATTTGGGTAAGAGCATTATGAAGAGTGAACATAGGGTTATGCGGGATTTTTTGATCCGATATTTAACTTTAAGCGATCGGCAGGGAAATATGAACTGTTGTCTCCTGTCCATAAATACTCGCAACTGAAAAATTCCCTCTTGCCAGTTCAACGATTTTTTTGACAATCCTTAACCCCAAACCAATACCTTGCTGCTCATGTCTTTGGCGATCAAATTGGACAAGAGTGCCAATCTGACCAATTTGCTGATCCGTCATCCCCCATCCTAAATCCTGTATTGACAAACTAAGCATTTTCCCATCCACTCGACTACTGACTTTGATCGTTGTCCCTAAATTCGAGAATTTCACAGCATTATCAAGTAACTCATGCAAGATTATGAGCAGATATCGATCTGATAGTGCAATCTCTGCTCCCTCAATATCAAAGACGAAATCGTTGCTACGATTAACCATGTCAGTATTGGATTTTAACGTAGATTCAATCGTAACAATAGAGAATTTGCTATGAGCTGGTTTGAAAGATTCTTGCTGATTTGAAGATATTTCTAGCTCTAAATAAATTAGAAATTTTTTAGTTAAACGCTCTAGGCGCTGTGCTGATTCGTCCGCCCAGCCCAACATTTCTCGAATTTCGACGATATCCATATTTTCGATATCATCTTTCAGTAATTCAATTGTGCCGATAATGCCATTGAGAGGTGTATTCATCTCGTGAGACATTCTCGCCGACAAAGTGCCACTCAGTTCACTGAGACTACTTTCGAGGATTTTAATTGTATTTGCTTGGATATGGGATAGGGTTTGGATATTGTCGTACTGTTGCTTGATTCTCAACATTGAATGTACCCGCGCCCGCAGTTCCACACTATTAACAGGCTTTGTAATAAAGTCATCAGCTCCTGCCGACAGACAGTTAGCCAGATCGGATTTGGAACTCAGGGCTGTCACCATAATGATCGGCACGACTTGCCATTGGGGCATAGCTTTAATATGCTTGCAAACCTCAATACCATCCATGTCTGGCATCATTACATCTAGCAAAATCAGATCAGGCTGAAATGTTTCGAGACTGGCGATCGCGTCTTTACCACTTACAGCGTAGTGTAGTTCATAACCTTGCTTAATCAAGAAGGTCTCGATTACATCAAAGTTATTCGGTTCGTCATCAACAATCAAAATTGAAACTAGATTTGCCATTAACTTAATTCTATTGATTTGAAGTCATGCAACCATGATTTCTTGCTTTTTGTACTTTTTTATTTTATACCTACTTAGCAAGATAAAAATTATCTTGCTAAGTAGGTGGGCATAAAAACTCTTACAGCAATTTGCGCTGTGAAGCCCAAAAATCTGTAGCGCACGCTGCGCGTGCGCTACAGATTTTTGGGCTTTATTATGCCTATAGACGATCGCGAATTTCTTGACGCAATAACTTACCTGAAGCGGTTTTGGGCAGAGATTCCCAAATGTGAATTGTTTTAGGCAACTTGTATCGGGCTAAAGATTTCTGCTCACAAAAGTTTCTAATTTCTGTTAAAGACAGATCTATATCCGTCACAATCACCGCCACCACAACCTCCCCCCATTCGCGATCGCCTATACCAATTACACAAACCTCGGCGATCGCAGGATGTGACAATAAAACCCCTTCGATTTCGCTCGGATAAATATTTTCGCCACCACTAATAATCAAATCAGCACGACGACTGACAACATAGAGATATCCATCGCGATCGAGATATCCCAAATCGCCTGTATGCAGCCAGCCATCTTCAATTGGATGATGCTCAGATTGATGGAGATAGCCGCCCATCACAATCGCACCTTGCACAAGAATTTGCCCGATCGCTCCAATTGGCAGCTCTTGGCTAGAATTATCTAAATCAACAATCCGCAACCGATTCCCAAACAATGGCAAACCTGAAGAACCTTGCTTAATATTTACTTGATGAGGTAATAGAGTCGTAATCTGCGAAGCAGTTTCCGTCATCCCATAGGTAGGCATAATCGGCAAATTTAATTGCATACATCGTTCAATCAATTCTGAACTCGCAGGTGCGCCGCCCAATAGAATTGCGCGTAAATTCTGGAGGTTCCGCCACTGAGAATGTTGTAACAATCGATTTAGCATCGTCGGTACAAGAGAAATCAATGTCACTTTTTCCGTAGCGATCGCTTCTAAAACCTCTCCCGCATCAAACTTCGGCAACAATGTAAGTGTCGTTCCATTAATCACACTCCGCCATGCGATCGCCAATCCTCCCACATGAAACAACGGCATACATAGCAACCAGTTATCATCTGGTTGAATGCCTAAATTTAAAGCTGAAGCGATCGCGCTATGAAAGTGATTGCTATAAGTTAAGGGAACTCCCTTTGGCTTTCCTGTTGTGCCAGAGGTGTAGAAAATACCTTGGATATTTTCTAGATTGCCCTCACCCCTAGCCCCTCTCCCGCAGGAGAGGGGAACAAGATTCTGTCTCCCCCTCTCCTGCGGGAGAGGGGGCTGGGGGGTGAGGGTCTTAAAAACTTCAGAGATATCAGCAATTATTAAACTATCAATCTGATTCTTAATCTTGTTAGCTGTTATCTTCGTAAACTCATCGCAAAATAAATATTTAGTTTGACTATCTTCTATCTGCCATTCTATTTCTGCGGCAGTGAGGCGAATATTTAGAAAAACAGCGATCGCCTCACACTTTGTCAGTGCGTGAACGAGAATAATATAACTAGGATGATTGCTTAGTAACAAACCAACGCGATCGCCTGATTTGATTCCCAATATTTGTAGATGCTCTACCCACTGATTAACTTCACTTTCTAATTGCGCGTAAGTCCAATACTTTGATGCTTGATTAAGATTAGACCGATAGATTAGCGCGATCGCCGCTTTTTTTTGAATCGCTCGTTGTGATAGCCAATTGGGAAATTTCATGAAAATTTTTTAAAGCAATTAGAGATTTCTAGGTAGATAGGTATAATAAACCCAGAAGCCAAAAAGCTGTAGCGCACGCGCAGCGTGCGCTACAGCTTTTTGGCTTCTAAGGGCTTTAAAGTCCCATAAACAAGAAGCGGAAAGAAAAATGCGTAGGCTCGGTTGTTTAGTTAGTTGGATTTTGCTGAATATGTCTAGTATGGCGATTAGCCCCACAGGTTGGGCGCTAGACAAGTCCGCCGATCGCCAAGGCATTGATGCACGTATCTTACAAAAACCACCCTATAACCTCACAGGCAAAGATGTATTTATTGGACAGGTAGAACTAAGTCGCCCTACTCGCTTCGCCGTAGATAAAATTTTTAATAAGCTCTTGCAACTCGATCGCGCGATCGTCAAACCCTACGAAGTCTTTTTTCGAGATGGCAAGGCAATTCCCAACCGCAATATTGACGATCACTCCGCCCAAGTTGCCGCAGTGATTGTCAGCCGAGATAAAATTCGTCGTGGTGTTGCTCCAGATGCCAAGCTGCTCTCATCCGCCTATTCTCAGCGCCGCCAAGATGGACAACCTGAAGCTTGCCTCGCCGCCCAATATATTGCCCGACAATATAACAGCACCGTCCGCGCCATTAATTTCAGTTTTGGCGAACTCCTGACCGAAGATCCCCGCCCCAATGCTCAACTTGACGGTAAGGCTTTGCTGACGCTCTGTGTAGATTGGGTCGCTTCTAATTACAACACAGTGCCAATCGTCGCAGGAAACCAAGGTAAAGGCGGTATCCCCATTCCCACCGATCTTTATAACGGCTTTACAGTTGGGTTTACCCATGAAGTCGATGGCATTTATCGCCAATTCGATCGCGGCAACCTGATCGATGAGCCATACATTGATCGCAACGGTAATGGCAAATACGATCAAGGTGAAGTTTTTAGCGATCTAAATAAAAACAAAAAATGGACGGCAGGTGTCGAAAGTCCGATCGATGGCAGGCGATCGATGGGATTGCTTGCTCCGGGTAATAACCTCAAGCTCCCGACCATCCAAAGCAAATTTAAAAATGCTAACGGTTCCAGTTTTGCCGCGCCCCATGTTGTTGGGGCGATCGCCCTTTTACATGAATATGCTAATCGTCAGATCGAGTCTGGCAAATGGGGCATCAATGCGCGTCGCCATGAACTAATCAAAGCAGTCCTGATTAATTCTGCTGACAAAATCCAAGATCGCGGCGATGGCAAGATGCTGAGCATGTCTAAGACCATTCAGCAATTCCAAATTCAAAAAGTAGCAAATAATACAAAGCTAGAGTGGATCTAAAATTAGCATGAATTGACAGCTATGGGTGCAGTGTCAAGCATAAAGTCGATCAAATGCTGCCAACTTTCAAAGAGAAAATATTTGGT
>JBDNJN010000155.1:0-11307 GCA_041687725.1 Pseudanabaena sp. | reverse complement strand
TGGTGTTAAGCTCACTATTGCAGCCATGGCAGAAATTGAAAAACAGCTTAAGCGTCTACCCGATCTTCAAAAATGGTTTGTTGAGATTTGCGGCAAATCAACCTAAGCTATGGGATCTATTATTTCTTGGTAGTCTCTAATGACAGAAAGAATCTCTAACGACTGAGACAGGCTCTGACCCTTCAGTGTGCTATTCGCTCCATTCAAATTAGATAGAGGCGCAGATCCTTGCTCGGTTTGCATCAACTGAAGTTGTAGATTCTGACCTTCAATCACAGACTGCTGAGACATCAAAGAATTCTGATTAGCTACTTTCTCTAAGGAGTACTTTCTATGTCTTCTAACAGTTTGAGAACCTTTCTATATTCCTTTGGGGATTTTTCTGAATATCCGTACTTTTGGAACAGTTGTATACTTTTCCGAGCATCAGATATTGCCCCTTTCTTATCTCCTAAAATTATTTTCGCTATAGCACGTTCATTATATACGAATGTATTAAGTGAACTTTCGGATTGAGCTAGAATCGCCTCATTATAATCAGCTATTGCACCATTATAATCTTCTAAATTAAATTTAGATTTGCCACGAAAATAGTAGGTGTCAGCTATATCCGTCTGACTCCAATTAAGGTTAATTTTAATAGCCGAATTAAAATCATTGATAGCTCCTTTATTGTCTTTTAACTCTTGCTTCAAAAAGCCTCTTTTAGAATAAGCTAATGAGAAATCTGGATAGCTATTAATAGCTTCATCTAAATCAGCAATTGCTTCCTTATAATCTCCTTGTCTCGCTTTTTCCATTGCTCTACTAAAGTATTTAACTGATTTAACTGGAGTCGATGATTGACTATTTGAAGATGTACAACCTGATAAAGAAATATTCCCAAAAGCAATAGCGAAAGACAAAGAAATCAGAATAAGAAAACGTAGTGTCATTTTATTTTTTTTATTTCAATCGTTAGTACTAAAATCTTACTATATATGCAGCCTCTTGAGTAAACTTAGTGCATCTGATACTGGTTCCGTCAAGTGGGAGTTAAAAAGTCTTTCTGTAATAGGATCACAAGAACTTGGTAGTCGTCTAAGATTACGCAATCAATTATTTGGGCAAAAAGCTGGAAGTATTAATTCTTGCGTTTAATAGTCCTATAAAATGAAATTTACCTTTGGCTTGGAATCCTTGCTATAAAGGGATTATTGCCAGCAGTTCCAAATCCAAAATGTGATTAATGATACAACGAGCGCAAAATACATAATGGCAAAGGGTTTGGATTCTAAAAGTTAGATCTACTGTAACTTTTTGTTAAGTCGCAGATCAAAATTATTTCTAACATCTTGACGCTTCTTGCTACTGCGAGAAGATGAAATTCGAGCAATCAATGCTAAAAATACCAGAGATAGATTTAACGATTCCAAACCTCACAATAAAGCTCTTATATTTGTAATGTATGTTACCGTTTGAATTTGGAACTGCTGGATTATTGCAACCAACCTTACGGAACCAGTGCCAATTGTTTATAATCTAAGCTTTATTTTTTCATTGTAACTATAACTGCAAGTGGGGCTATTGCAGTATTGACCGTGGCAGCGCCGCCAATCGTCGAAATGCTACTCGTGGATGTAGGACTGTTGGTAATCTTGCCAACTTCAGCTAGGGCAGAAGTTAAAAAAGTTGCCACATCCATACCGCTAATCTCGGAACCGCGATCAAAGTATTTATCCGCAATCAAAGGTGTACCCTCTACGCCACGAATCACGATCGCATTTGGAGGCGGAGTAAGTTCACGACCATTGATGACAATGCCAACCACATCCAGTTCCGATAACCCCGATTTTGCATCCAAGGGACGCGCCGTAACGATTAAAGCTGCATCCGCAGGAATCGCAACTTTCCCATCCGCAGTTGAAATTGGCTCTTGCAAGGTAACGATGAATTTAGGAATCAGTCCAGATGTACTGCCCATCGTCCGACTGCCATCGGTGGAAAACACGATCGCCGTTTTCAAGGTTGATTTGGCAGTTGTGCCAACTAACAAAGTGTTGGCAGGTGTCGCCATTGGCTGAATTGATTTTTCGGCTTGAGCGAGATAACTGGTCAGAGAATTGGAGCGGGGCTTCTCAATCACAATACTTTGAGCGCTGACATTGCTAGCGATCATGGGATTAGTAGCGATCGCTTTCGGCAGTTCGGTGGGAGCCGCCATATTGCCATAGCTACCAATACTCGCCAACCTTTGCCATTCTTCCCCAGCATTTTGGGCTTCAACAGGTGCAGTCAAATTACGCGGCATGACCGCCATCGGCGCGATTGGTGACATAATTTGTCGCACTGGAAATGGCGCACTTAACATCGGTGGAGCCGATAGATTGCTCATTACTGGTGAATCAAGAGTGCGATCGCCAAATTTCGCCGTGGTTGCGTCTGACTTGTCTTTGAGATCTAATTTCGGGTCAAGTTTTGAGTCTGATTTCGGTAAAGCCGATGGACGTAATGTTTTTGATTTCCCAGAGAGCTGACTGCCCAAAGCCAAGTCAGTCTTGAACTTAGCAATTTCCACATCTTTAGGATCGAGGGTTGCCGAGGCGATCGCATTAGCATCTTTGTCCGTAGATTTATCAGTTATTGGCTTAGCGCTTGATGACATGACGCTATTCATGAATAGCCCCACTAACAAAAAGCCAAATAAGCCACACCCGCCGACCAAAGCAATTTTAGAAAAGGGACTGCCAATCAATCCGCGAATGGTGCGATGCTCCTCAGGATCGAGATCTTCATCAAGATCATTCGGCTCAACTTCAGATGGAATATCTGGTTTAAAGCCCGTTAAATAGGCAAAGTCGATTTCATCGGTTTTGGCTGTTGCCAATGGGGATTCTTGAACTTCGGTAATCATCTCAACTCCTGTCAAATATCTGAGCAAACATCTAAAATCTAAAAAACGAGAAATTTATTTCAAGTCAACTCTGGTGAGATCTCGCATGGCATAGATTTCTAAACCAGATGCTCTGACTTTGAAAATGGCTTGCTCTAAAGGCGAAGCATCGGATTTCAGATTCGGTATATCGATCGCTTGGACGAAGATTTCTTTGTTAAAGGGAACTGACTCACCAACTTGATTGCTGGGACTGAAAGTGACCAGATTTGCCACGAGGTTGACTTTCCATTTCCCTTTTTCAATCTCTTCAGGGGCGGTAATGCTCTGAGGAACTAAAATTACTTTGCTACCACCTGAAAATACTTCCATCGGCGTTAATTCGGCGATCGACGAAAGTAATCCTTTACGGAAGTCTTCTGAAAATCCAAAGCTAGCTTGCCAAGCGATCGTGGTGATTTTCTTCTTCAGCCCTTGTCCCGACGTAACTTCCACACCAGGATCTAAAACGGGCTTACTATTTTGAGTCCCATCCGAGGGCAATTCGCCTGTCCATGTCATCAGCGCCAGTATTTGCTGCGTCACAAACTGCTTCACAATTTCGGGAGATCTCGCTTTATTCTCCACGGCGATCGCGGTAATCGCTTTACCGCCAACTAACTGCACCAGCGTTGGTGGTTTCTGGGATGCAAGGGAGGCATATGCGCCAATCAAAGCGATTAGTCCCAAACTATTCAGCGCTGTTAAGCCCAATATGCCAAACAAGATCGAGACTACCAGTACATCTTTAGGTGTTTTGGCTTTGCTGAGAGAGGATGAAGCAGGAGTAAAGCTATTGAAATCAGTAGCTTCATCTGTTTCAGGTTCTAATTTGTGTTGTAAGGATGAATTCATTTGGATTACCTAGAAATTCGTAGACCGATGTTTAAACCTGCCGAAGCGGCCGCACTTGCCGCCGAGAGGATAGCGCTAAAAATTGCCATGCCCCCACCAGCCGATAGCGATAACGCCAGAATTGGTGATAGCAATCCAAGGGTGATCGCGATCGACAGCGTATCGAGTTGTGCCGAAGCGGCGATCGCTGTGGCAGCGAGTCCTGTAATGATATTCAGGCTTAGCTTTGCCATGCCGAGTGACCAGAAACCAGTCATCCATGCATAGAGAGGCTTTGCCCCAATCGGGAGTAGTGAAGCACCAACGGCAAGGGGGCCGAGTAAACCCGTCAATAAAAAGCCAACTTCGATTAAGGCTTGAAATGCCGATTGCATCGCCACCATGAAAGTCTCGATCGCTGCGAGCATGATTGACCGAGCAATGATCGTGTTAGGCAATAGATTCGTAACTGCTTCTAGAGGGTTTTCGCCTGCCTTACTAATCTGTTTTTGTAACTTGCTAACCAAAGCGGCGGCAACCGCACCGTAGTTTGACTCATATCCGCTCAGCAATGCTTGCGCTTTGGTATTCACCTCTTGCAAGCAAATTTGCATCTCCTCATTTTTGGTAAGGCTATTACATTGCTGGCGGTAGGCAATAATCTGCTCCTGTGCGACCGAGAAATCAGCTAGAGCCGATAAGGTTTTTTCCAATTTGGCAGTCGAAGTAATTGCGCCTAAGACGGAATTATTGGCATTGTTGATCACTGTCCGCATTCCATTAGTCAGTCCAATCAGGTTTTGACCACCATTGGCGAGTAGCACAATCACGATGATTGGCCAGATTAACTCGCCAAATTGCCGATAGCTCTCGTCGTCAATGAGATTTTTCGTAAATTGGATTGTCCAGAGAAGTAAAGAAGCGACAGCGATAATTAGCCCTAGATTGGTAAGCGCTTTGTAGAGCGTGCCATTGAAAGCTAGTTCCCACGTATCTTGCCATGCTCCCTGAACGGCTAGCGATACATTTTCTGAATTATTGACGATGACTTGGGCGATCAACATTAGTTATCTCTTTAGCGTATGAATGTATAAGGCATCCGTTGTTGGATCGTGGAGTTACGCTCCATCACCCGTTCTTGCCGATCTCCCTTGAGGGCAGCATTAATCTGGTCGAGATTGAGCAAAGATGTCGCACCCTGTTCCGTTTGTTGCACTTGCAATGCTAATTGCTGGGCGGCAATCTGAGTGCGTTGGCTATTCTGTTCCGCGACTTGAGCATTCTGCTGCGATAACACGCCAATTTGATTGGCAACATTACCGATTTGATTAGCATTGTTGCCAAACTGGGAAGCAATATTCGAGAGAATTGCCGAATTGCCAGAATTTTGTTGCGCTACAATTTTCAGCACATCCTGTGTTGCCACGGCTGATTGAGCTTGCTGTGATAGCACATCTACCTGTTCAGCGCTGGAAAATGCGCTCTGAGCAAAGTTTACCGAGTTAGCCGCGATTTGTTGAGACATATCGGCGATCGCAGTACTGGTTTCTGCGCCCGTAGCGGTGTTGAGGGATAGCTGTCCGACATTCTGAGCATTGAGCATCAAGTCTTCGAGGGTTTTCTTCATCCGCGCTTGCCCTTGTGTTCCCAATACATTCTGGATGGAGGCATTGGTGACTGAGGCAGTGACTACGCCTTGATTCGTGAATGTGCCATTTAAACCAGAACTGTTAAATACACCTTTAATCGTGGCAAGTACAGCCGCCTCAGCTTTGCTGGGATCTGGTATGCCTAGCTGTCCGATTGACTGCGTAATCGCCGCTTGGACTTGAGGGAGGTATTGACCTAGCACCTTGTCCATCTGAGTTTTGAGAAACTCACCAGAGTTGATGGCGGTAATTAGTTGATTGACCTGCTGCATTAATCCCGTGAGTTGGGGAGGCAATGGTAATGGAACAGCATTTGCAGCAAGAGGATTGGCGATAAGTAGCGAACAAGTAACTAAACTCAGGGCTACTACTTTATGGGTTTGGCGAGGGATTTTCATTGTGGTTTACGAGTTATGAAGAATTGGAAATCAAAGAGCGAGTTCAGGTAATTTGAGCTTGCGTCCATCGCGCAAGGCACTCGCCATCTCTCGCGAAAAAGCGGCTAATCCTTGATAGGGATCTGCCATCGACTGCATATAGGCGGTACGCGCTTCTTGCTCGTCGGGGTTATTTGCCACCACGCCAAGCTGGATATAGCTAGGGAAGAAACGCACAAAGGTATAAATCCCCGCATCATCGAGCAGCCATTGCGAGTAAATCGATTCGCGCTTAGGGAAAAAGCGCTCTTCAGCATTCTGGGCAATCACGGCTCTAGGATATTTGAGGATGCTGACAAAACTATCCACTGCCGATGGTTGAATTCTGCCAATCAATCGCGTGGTTAGATTTTGGAGAATCTTCGGAGCCGATGGCGATCTGGCGATCGTGTCTGGGTCTTGTGCCGAGATAATCACCTTGATACCCGCCTTTGCACCATTGGCACAAAGCCTTGCCACCATTTCTGAGATGGTGGGATATTCAAACAGAATCGGGGCTTCATCGATAAACAAGATGCTGGAAGGTGAAGATAGCGCCCTTCTCAATGCTGCGGAATAAGCTGACAGAGCAAGGATGGCAGCATCTTCAGCTTCCGATAAGTTTCGCAGCGCAAATACTAACAGCCGCGCATCACTGCGAAAAGTAGATGGACGCGAAATTGCCTGACCGACACGAGAATTGAGCCAAAACCGTAGTTGGATTGTAATTTGATTGGTAGCTTGGTCAATCTGTTCGCTCATCGCCACATCCGCCGCAATCTCAGATTTGCCCTGATGTAGAAAATAATCGAGGAAGTCGGACAGGGTGGGCATATTACTCCATGCTGTTGTCCCAAAGCCATCAGCGATCGCTAGTTCGTATCTTGCCTTAATCTGCTCATCGTCAAAAAAGGCATTGACCACAGGCACTAACAAAGCGCGAATCAATTGCCGTAGTTGTCTTTCTGAGGACGAGAGATCGTGTTGGCTGGCTCCAAATACCATCGTCATCAGCGCTGATTCCACAAAGGATTTGAAATCGCGCAGACGCTCTTCGGCTTGTTCGGGCGCAAATGCTCTCAAATCTGGCAGTTCCAGCAAGTTCGAGGACTCTTTACTGATATCGAAATACGCACCGAGGTCGCCCACAAAACGGGTGTAGTCTGTAAATGTACTCGTACCATCAGGTTTGGGGAAGTCGAGCGCGACAATCTGTTGGTTATTGCATAGAGCTTGGGATATAAAGGCAGATATCAGTACCGATTTACCCGCACGGGTGGTTGCAAATATACCGATATTCCGATGCTTCCGTACATCCAGATACAAAGGCATTCCGCCCTCTTCTGTGATTAATTCAAAGCCAGTTTCATCAACCGATCTGGGCATGACGCAACCCGTAAAGGCGACGGCTTCATCAGACAGATATACCTGACGACGCGGAAACGGTTGGGCTAGCAAATTACCAACGATAATCGGTAAGGTTTGCTTCCACATCAACCATGCATATTCAGTTTCGCGTTCGACCCATGCGGGACGTTGGAAACAACTGCAAAAATAGCGACAGGCATCATCCAGAGCATTCGGGCTAGGACGATGGATTAATACGGCTACAGCCACATTAATCGGAATTGCGCCTTCATAAAGTGCTTCCTGTGCTTTGACAGCTTTTTGCTGTTTTAACGACGCATTGACATTGATGTTATTGAAAGATGCAGACTGCTCTTGCGAGACGATGCTTTGCTTCGTAACGCGCTGCATATTTGCCTTGACAATTGTTTCGTTTGCCCTTGTGAACTGACAGAATACTTCCGTATTCGCCACAGAATCACGGGCGATCGCCTCCCAGAGATAGCGCATCTGTTTACCCTTGGATACCCAGCCACCTGGTTTATCCATGAATGTGAGTACACCAATGTATTCACCCTTCAGATGTACAAAACCATTGTCAGCAAAGGGGATTGAGTCGGGACGCTCTAGCAGTAATGTTTTCATATGTACTTGCGTAGTCACCCGCTCCTCCATACCACGTTCGGACATCACCAACAATTGCGGAATCGCAGGTGGTTCGCTGCTATTAAATTGCCGCCACAGATGTTCCCACAGTTCGAGATCTGTTAATGGTCTCAAATCCAAACCCATGCGATTGGCAAGAATCTGTTCCCAATTAAGAAAGCCATCGGTAAAAGCTTTGGCAAAGGCGATTTCATGCCGCTCCTGCTCGATTTCTTTCTCCTGTCCCATCAGTTGCTGTGATAGCTTTTGTACCCATGCAAGCACTTTTTCAAGCGCATCATTGCCCCCAGCCGTAGAGCCGTGAATCGTATAGGTTGCATAGAGTCTCAAAAACTTAGGCTTGCGTAGCCCCGCAGTTGCCAACTCCTGTACCCTTTGCTTTTCACCCATCACCAGAAACTTTAACTGTGGGGTATCAGCGTGATCGTATAGCTCTTGTAACTGCTGTTGGCGATCGCTATCAGAGCTAACCGAACCAAAATGCACCGTCAGCTTCTCTCCATCGGGGATATCTTTTAAACCCGATTGAATCGCATCAAACATTGATGCTTCCTGTTCGCTAGACAGAGTTGTATGAATACCTTTAGATTCCCAGCCAAATACGAATTGTAATGATTCTAGGGACGATGAACCTTGCTTGAGAACAAAACAACTAACTGTGCGTCCGCGTAGTTCAAACTTGAGAATGCACTCTACAGCAAGTTCTTTCTCAAAATGTTTGTAACCCTTACGACTAGAATTGCGATTACCGATTGCCATATCTTTTTGCCTCCTGTTTGCTCATCTCTTTGTACCGATAGGCTCCGCGCGTCCATCGCGGCACGGGAATGAATTTTGATAGAAACCGATAGGGCTTAGAACCCGTTAAAATCCACCATGTTGTATTGCCCCAAGACACGATCAGCAATACCCACAGCCAAGGCATACTCAGAAACACGTAGCAAATCATGAACAGGGTAAAGCTGATGATCGCCCAAGGAATAATTAGCTCGGTGGGAAACGGTCCAATCTTGGGACTTGCACCCAAAATCGCATTGACCTTACGGAATTTGTACTCTTCTGACATAGCATCTAGACTGCCCCAGTGATAACGCCTGCTAAAATGTCGCCCATAGTCACTGTCACCACCAGAATCAACGGTGTTCGCGCCAGTTGTTGCCAGTCGTCATCATTTCGAGCTGATTGGATGACCTTCACCAGTCCAATGCCAAGATAAATAACGAATAAGGCTCTCAGCACGTTGAAAATCAGGGAAACTATCGTGGCATCAATGCCAGGAATCGCACCACCTAGCCATGTTTGGGTTTTATTGAAAAACTGGGCTTGGGCTGGCTCAATTGTAAAAATTAACAGCAACCCAATCAGGAAGCCAATCCCGATCCCCAGTAATAAAACAGGACTGTACTTGTAATGCCGAATCGAATGCTCTAATTTGCCATATAGCACTAGCAAAATCTTTGGCAATGCTAACAACAAGCCAATTACAGCAAGTAAAGCGGTCAAGTACATACCTCTAGCACAGGCGAAAGCAATTACGATTCCCACAATCGTAGCGGTCAAGGCAGCTATTCGAGGATCTTGGATTCTGTCCAAGAATTTACTACTTGTTCGATGTGGACTGTAAGTAACTCTCAATCCATCGTTGGCAAATGTTTTCATATTTTCAATCTGGAAAGAAATTGGTGATTCGCAAAAAGATATGACATCCCAAAATGCTTTAACTGCATTATGTTTGGGCTGATTTAATCGCTCTTTGCTTGACTGCATCTTGCACTACAGTTCTGTTCTGGTCAATAGGCGATCTTCCAACACAAGCTATTTCGGCTGTATTTGCAACATCACGCTTTTCTGCGTCCATCTGCCAAAGCGTCATTTAAACCATCTTGGAGATATTGTTTTCGCAGTCGCCATAAGCGCGTCCTTTCAATCCCTAGAACCTTGATCACCTCTGGGATATCGGCTCCATTGTGCAGGGCAAGTAATACCTGAGCGCGATTGACTATCGAGGTATTAGTCCCTTGGCGACAAAGCTTTACACATTGCTGATAATCAGTATTTGAGAGCGTTAGTTTGAGTTTGACCATGTTGCATATGACGTTTTGTTAAGGTTTTGGTAAGCGGCTATTTTCATAACTGAGTTACAAGAATTTGTGCCAAATCGGCAGTGCAGCCTGTATGGGCTGCTTGTAAATCCGCTAAGCTATTGTGAATATGGCGATCGCTAAGCTGAATAACGACAAAAAAATAGATTTTTCTATTTATATGTTATAAAATTCTCGCTTTAAACCTGTTATTAATTGTCTGTCGGACAAGTATTCGTTAATTTCCTTAGCTAGATTGTTTAATAATTGTAGCCGTTAATGGTTCCTCATACTTTGCACGAATGGTCGATACATTTCTTCTAAGCGTTTCCTATTCCCCATATTTTTCTATAATTTAGATAGATAGAAACATGAGATAATTCCAAACAATATCGCAGCTAATGGAAAGATAATATGGCTACACAAGGAAAATTAGAACTAACTATCAAAATCAATGAATTTCCCGTTGATGTGGCAACGGATAAGAATGGTTGGAAGTCTTTTGATTTAGACTGTGACGGAAAGATTTTTCATGTTCATGTTAAACCCAAGGTTTTTAAAAAATTGGAAGATGCTCAAGCTAATTTCCCTCAATGGGTCGCGGCGATTGCTGGTAAGTTGGGCGAGAAAACTGAACAGGGATTTGTGCTATTGGAGCCAAATGTGCAGGTGTTTGAGAAAATAATTAAAGAGCCTAAACCAGTAGAGATAGTTCTAGGAATTTAATTGTCTGATTTGTAGAATTAACTAACTTCATAAATATTGCTTTTTTGTCACAAAAAAACTAAAAGAACTCTGATATAGTTTACATATCACTTGATAAGTTCTTCTACGTCATGGAGACAAAAAATAACTATCTATGCAAGCTTAATATACGACCTTCAGGCTAGGAATGGGTTTAACCCAAGCCAAATTCGCTGTGAAAGTCAGCATTAGCTATCCATCGCTTAGCAGTTTGAAAAATGGTCATCGTCAGCCTTTCAAAACAGGTGGATCTAGGTTTGGGCGATTTGAATCAAGATTTACAACAGTATGTTTAAAACTTAGGCTCATTGTTTAAAGCTTGCTTTTAATGAGATCCCATATTTTCATACGATATAGAAAAACTTTGTTCTAGGGAGCAAAATTTTAAGTGAGTTATTGGCTGTTTCAAAGAAATCCCAAATATTACCGTATTGTCGCTGCAATCAAAGATTTTGCTTTGATGCCTTGGCTTGTTACTCGCTATGCAAAAGAAATGGCGATCGGTGATGGGGTTTTGCTGTAGGGCAACCGCACACGTTTCTTAACATTTTAGCCGCTAACCCCTAAATGCTTGCTAGACAAGAGTTTCAGCTAGAGAGACAGACAAGAGAAAACAAGCCATTTAAAATTCTTGATCAAGATTTTACAAAGATATTTTC